>WTKN01000155.1 GCA_011524395.1 Moorena sp. SS36440bin_2 | reverse complement strand
CCTTAAACCTACTAACCTTAAACCTACTAACCTTAAACCTACTAACCTTAAACCTGCTAACCAAAAAAATAGCCGCAGAAATAGTTTCTACGGCTAGTAATTTTCGACTATGCACTCAATTTTATCACCTATCTGTTCGCGTAGTGAACAGAACGGAGCCTTTGCCCGGGGGGTAAACCCCCCCAGAAATTCAAGGTGTTAACGCCAAATCCAGTATCTCTTCATGATCGTAATAAATTGCCCTGGAATTCCAGTAGGTTGAAGAGGACTCCAATCCGAAAGCTGTGCATAGCCCATGGCATTAAGGATATGGATGGTATGGCTTATTTGCTGGCGAGTTCCCTTAAGAATATACGGAACAAGGAATTCTTTTTCGGAAAACTCCTCAGGAGTAATCTTCGGAGTGATATCCTCTGGATTATTGTCTGAATTTGGCAGAAAATTGTGATGCATAGTCTGAAACTTGTTTTTAGCTACAAATATAATAATAATGATTATAAAATTAGTTGTCAAGGGAATTAAGAATTAAGAATTGGGAATCGGGAATCGGGAATCGGGAATCGGGAATCAGTAAAAAATCGGAAGCGTTCGCGTAGCGTGACATGCAGGTCAATCGCTTTTAGCGGAAGCAAAGCTTCATCGCGTTTTTTTTAATTAAAATTACTGATAAAATTGGTTAGATAAAATTGTAATAATAAGTTAGCGATCGCTTAGCGTGACTTTGGGAAATCGCGTTTTTTTAGGGAGTAATATTATCCAAAACTTCGATAATAGTAAGTAAATTGATAAACTCTTAATTTCCCGATTCCCGATTTCCGATTCCCTACTCCCTACTCCCTACTCCCTGTTCCCTGCTCCCTACTCCCTGCTCCCGATTCCCTGTTCCCTGTTCCCGATTCCCTGCTCCCTACTCCCTACTCCCTACTCCCTACTCCCTACTCCCTTTACCATTAATCGACACCGTTGAATCATATCAAAATAGGCTGGCGATAACTGCTGCCAACTAAACCGTTCATAGACCGTACGATGACAATTTTCACGCTTAGTCTGGTTATAGCCTTCACTCAAGACTTGAGAAATTAGATTAGCTAAAGTTCCGGTTAATTCAAAATTAGCGAAATAGCCTTCATTGCCTAAAACAAAGTGAGTAATGTCATAATCATGAGCGAGACAAGGTAAACCATGGGACATCGCTTCCACAAGTACTCGTGGTAAACCTTCATGGAGAGACGCTAAAACGAAAAGATCAGCAACCTGATAGTAATTCGTTACTTGCTCACGAGCAACAGTTCGCACTTGAAACTGATCAACCCCTAATAGCTCTTGGCCAAGCTGAATAATTTCTGGTGATTCAGCATCCTGTTGACCTAATAATACTAGGAATGGTCTAGGTTTTGGCAAACTCGCTACTTCATTAATAATGTAGTCCATACGTTTATGAGACTTATTAATCGCTGCCACAGAAAGAATTAACGGTTGCTGTTTCGGTAGTCCTAATTTTTCTCGTAACCCCTCTCGTTCTAATGGTGACAGTATCTGTAATTTTGCAGGGATAAAGAATCCAGAGGGCAGTAGACTTTGTTTATCAGCAGGCTCTCCATAAGTTAACGCCTGTTTATAGTGAATTGGTGTTAACTGCTGTACATGATCCCAACGGGAAAAAGGAGGGGATAAGGCTCCTCCATTACGGAAAAGTAGCTTATAATTCTGTTTGGTCAAACGCCGCCAGTGCCACAGTAGATAGCCTAAGCCATCATCACTAAAATAAATTACCTCTGGACGTTCACGATATATATGTGATAATAAACTTAAGATAAATGATGCTTGTTCAATAAAGTACCCTTCTTGTCTGACAAAATAGTCACCTTTTTTTAAAAATTCACTTACTTGCTTAACCAATCTTCCCAGTTGACCTGCCATCCAACTATACCGTGGCAGATTCCATAATGTAATCATTTTTTGATCAGACTTACCTCCTCCTTTAAACAGGGTGATATCAAGAGACGATTCCTGAGATAAAGCAGCAAAGCACTCTTGGGCAAACGATTCATACCCCCGCTGGATATGACCCAGACCAGAACAGATTAGAAAAACTTTAGTCATGGTATGGCGGATTGATTTATTCTCGGTATATAGTTAAATTGTATAGCTCAGGGAATCGGGAATCGGGAATCGGGAATCGGGAATCGGGAATCGGGAATAAAAAACTTTGTTAACCTATCTGGTTAGCTGCTAATTACAATATCCTATTCCAAGTTAATTCATTGTGGCAATTTAATTAATAAAAGGCAAGAGGCAAAAGGCAAAAAGCAAAAGGCAAGAGTTGATTAAGCCCATAAACATTTACAAATAAATAATAAAACTCAATTCACTCTGATTTATCAGAACACCACAAAAAATTACGATATCTTCCTTCATTTACACTGTTGCCTCTTGCCTCTTGCCTCTTGCCTCTTGCCTCTTGCCTTTTCCCCATTTACTATTCCCTATTCCCTACTCCCTACTCCCTACTTCCTGTTCCCTGTTCCCTTTGGTAAATAATTATGATATTTAACGCGATTTTAGTGCGATCAATCGTTGTTGGTGCTTGGTCTTTTGTCAAGAGCAAACTACCACCAGAAGGAAGACGACAACTAGGAACATTCCTAGGACGAATGGCTCAAAAGCCTCTAATGAATAGTCTAGTGCGTTGGTATGATCAACGGTCAGTGGATGCCTATCTGATTTCATTTCCTAAATCTGGACGAACTTGGCTCAGATTAATGATTGGAAGGGTATTAGAAAAGCACTTAGGTCTAACTGACCCCAAAATTATGGAGAGAATATTGGAGTTGGAAACCTTAGCACCATTGCACCCTGATGTCCCAAAAATACGAGTTATTCATGATGATGAACCAGAATGGAAAAAGCCTGATGAACTTGTTCAAAGTAAAGCAACGTATAAAAATGCTAAAGTAATTCTATTAGTCCGAGACCCTAGGGATGTAGTAGTATCTATCTATTTTGAACATACTAAACGGGTGGGACACTATGCTCACATCATGCAGCAAGTAGACTCTCTGAAGCAGTATGCTGAACGAATTAAACCCTATGAAGGGGATTTGCATAGCTTCATCCATGAGTCAGTCGGGAGCTTTGATACCTTGATTCGGTATTACAATATATGGGAAGCTAATCGCCATATACCGAAAAATTTTTTGCTGGTGCGTTATGAAGATATCCAAACAAATCCCCAAAAAGAACTGAGGCAGGTTTTAGAGTTTTTAGGAGTTAAGTCGGTTCCGGATGAAGTAATTGAAGAAGCTGTAAGCTTTGCCTCCTTTAAGAATATGCGCCAGATGGAAAAAAACCGGACATTTAAATCCGATCGTTTGACCCCAACTGACCAGCAAGATCAAGAGTCTTACAAAACTCGTAAAGGAAAAGTGGGAGGATTTACTGAATATTTAAATAACGAAGATATTGATTATCTGAATTACAAAATGGAGGAACATTTATCGGATTTTTACCAGTATAAACCTTAAAGCTGTTGTAGGCTATGACCTCAGCGGTCAGCCGTCAGCGGTCAGCCGTCAGCGGTCAGCCATTCGCGAATGGCCAAGGCTCATGCTACTTGAGGTGCTGACGTAACATAGATTAAAGCCTAGCTTACTTGTTTTATTCAAAACCTGAGAACTGAGAGCTGAGAGCTGAGAGCTGAGAGCTGAGAGCTGAGAACTGAGAGCTGAGAGCTGAGAGCTGAGAGCTGAGAGCTGAGAGCTGAGAGCTGAATTCTTACAACTTCATTAGTATTCCCCAAAATACGGAAATCCGAATCCCTATCGGTGGACAACCCCATTTATACTATCAAAAATAATCCCTCAAAATCATTTAAGGGACATTCATATTAATGTAGCTATAGCAATGACTGTACTGGAACAAGGCACAATCTCGATTCATACTGAGAATATCTTCCCGATTATCAAGAAGTCTCTCTACACCGATCACGAAATCTTCTTGCGGGAGCTGATCTCCAATTCAGTGGATGCCATCCAGAAGTTGAAGATGGTCTCTTATGCTGGGGAGATTGACGGGGATGTGGGAGACCCGGAAATTAAAATTACCATTGATAAGGATAAGAAAACTCTATCCATCTCGGATAACGGCATTGGGATGACTGCCGATGAGGTGAAAAAGTATATTAATCAAGTTGCTTTTTCTAGCGCTGAAGAATTTATCCAGCAGTACCAAAAGCAAGCTGACCAACAGATTATCGGTCACTTCGGATTAGGTTTCTACTCTGCTTTCATGGTGGCTCAGAAGGTAGAAATTGATACCCTATCTCACCGAACAGGAGCAACAGCCGTTCATTGGTCCTGTGATGGTTCTCCAGCCTTTGAACTAGCGGATTCTGAGCGGACTGAACCAGGTACTACCGTTACCCTCACCATGCAAGAGGAGGAACAGGAGTACCTAGAAAGCTCACGGGTTCGTCAGCTAGTGAAATCTTACTGTGATTTCATGGCAGTGCCCATCAAGCTGGAAGATGAGGTGATCAACAAGCATGAGGCACTCTGGAAGAAATCTTCAAGAGACCTGACCAAAGAAGACTATCTGGAGTTCTATCGCTATCTTTACCCATTCCAAGATGAACCCTTGCTGTGGGTACACCTAAACACAGATTATCCTTTCTTGCTTGATGGTATTCTCTATTTCCCTAAACTGAAGCCAGACGTGGATGTGACTAAGGGGCAAACCAAGCTTTTCTGTAATCAAGTGTTTGTCAGTGACAACTGTGAGGAAGTAATTCCTAACTTCCTAATGCCACTGCGAGGGGTGATTGATAGTCCTGATATTCCCCTGAATGTTTCCCGTTCTGCTCTGACCAAAGACCGGACAGTGGCTCGGATTGGTGACTTTATTGCTAAGAAAGTTGGCGATCGCTTAAAGCAACAGTACCAGGATGAGCGGGATCAGTACATCAGTGCCTGGCAAGATGTGGGTACATTCGTTAAGTTTGGCTGCATCAATAGCGAGAAGTTTAAGAAACAAGTAGAAGATATTGTGATCTTCCGCACCACCTATCAACCGGTGGAAAGTTCGGAAGCTCCAACCACTGAGACCCCTACTGACACCCCTAAGGTAGAAGTGCAATCCCAAGAGGGGGATGCTTGGGAGGATGTCACCCCAGATGCTGACACAGAACAGGCGAAGTCTTCTTCTTCTCAACCCTACACCACCCTTAAAGAGTATCTAGAGCGCAATAAAGAAAACCACGAAAATCGGGTATTCTATTGCACTGATGAGGCTAGCCAAGCCACTTATGTGGAACTGCACAAAAATCAAGGGTTAGAAGTCCTATTTATGGACTCCTTTATCGACAACCACTACATTAGCTTCTTGGAACGGGAATATACAGAAGCTAAGTTTTCTCGGGTGGATTCAGACTTGGATGATACCCTTGTTGATCAGGAGCAGGAAAAAGAGATAGTTGACCCCAAGACCAACAAAACCCGTTCTGACCTGATTAAGGAACTGTTCGAGCAAGCCATTAATAAGCCTAAGGTCAATGTCCGGACTCAAGCCCTGAAGTCTGATGACCCCCAAGGCACACCACCTGCCATGGTATTGTTACCGGAAGCCATGCGCCGTCTACAGGAAATGACTGCCATGATGCAGCAGCAGTCGGTGCAGTTCCCAGAGGAACATATTTTGGTGGTCAATACTACCCACCCACTGATTCAGAATCTAGTCAACCTCAGTCAAAGCAGTATTATTCAGAGTGGCGGTCAGTCTCCCTCAGCGGAATTGGCTACCATGATTTGTCAGCATGTTTATGACCTGGCACTGATGGCTCAGAAAGGCTTTGATGCCGAAGGCATGAAGTCGTTTGTGGAACGGTCTAATAAGGTTATGACCCGCTTGACCCAAGAGTAATCGGGAATCGGGAATTGGGAATCGGGAATTGGGAATCACCGAATCGGGAATCACCGAATCGGGAATCACCGAATCGGAACCCACCCCTAACCCCTTCCAGGAGGGGAACGGGAATCGGGAATCGGGAACTTCCGATCAAGATCTAGGGTAACCAGTGGCTCAGACCGATTCAGCAAGTTGACCATAGAGTTAGTAGGCACTGCCCACCTACGATTAATCACTTTCCCCATCTCCCCATCTCCCCACACTTCCCACACTTCCCACATTTCCCACACTTCCCCCAACTCCCGACTCCCGATTCCCGATTCGGTGATTCGGTGATTCCCCACTCCCGACTCCCGACTCCCCATCTCCCCATCTCCCCACTCCCTGCACCATCTGCGAGATATGATCAAGAACAGACGTAAATCAAGAGGTACCCCATGTCCCGTAGATGTCAGTTGACTGGTAAAAAGGCCAATAACGGCTATGCTGTTTCTCACTCCCACCGTCGGACTAAGCGCTTACAAAACGTTAACTTACAGGTTAAAAGAGTTTGGTGGGAAGAAGGGAAACGCTGGGTGAAGCTGCGGATTTCCACTAAGGCCATTAAGACCTTACAGAAAAAGGGTCTACAAGCCATGGCTAAGGAAGCTGGAATTAATCTAAATCATTATTAAGGGAATAGGGAGTAGGGAGTAGGGAGTAGGCAAGAGGCAAGAGGCAAGAGGCAAGAGGCA
>WTKN01000362.1 GCA_011524395.1 Moorena sp. SS36440bin_2 | reverse complement strand
AAGTCTTCAATAATAATCGGATGCACATCAAACCAGGTATGGTCACCGTAATACCCTAAGACATACTTATTTTGTAAAAGTTCATCACAAATCACAACGTCCCCTTGCTTGGGCAAATGATGGGTATTGGTAGTTAAGCGACCAGTTTCGTGAACAGTAGCCAATTCCGGAAAATGATAGTCATTGATAGTATAGGCTTTGCGTTCTTCTTGAATCGCCTCCTTAGCAATGGTTGTGTCTACATATTCCTTTCGTTTCTTCAGGGCGACCTGACAAGCCCCCCGCGCTAGTCGGATTAAATCCCGGATCACACCACCACTCTTTTCAGATATTAGCTCTAGGGCATCGGGAGTGAATAGGTCTGTCTCGTTAATTTTAGCTAATCGTTTGGTAATGACAGACTTCAACATATCTCGACCAGCTTGGTTAGGGGTTGAGGTGGGACGAGAATTGCGATCGCGTAGCGTGGCCGTAGGCCAATCGCATTCAAATACAGGCAAATTATACAAATCCAAAGGTTGGAAGCTTTCCATCGGTTGCCGAAAGCTAGGGGAATATCGTAGGGAAATTGGAATGGTGTAGATGATATGACACTCTAATTCTGTGAGGAGCGGACTAGCAAACATTTCCAGAGCGGTAATATAATCGTGGCGATCCAAACCATCTAAAATCACTAATAATTTTTGCTTACGATCTTTATCAGCAGCTTTGATAATATCGTTTACTCGATCAATGATGTCACTAACAGCAGGACGAATGTTAAGGGTTTTAGTCATATCCCGAGTTAATCCCCGTTTCAGAATTAACCCCAATTTTTTCAAAACCTCTGGTAACTCTAACTGTTCAGTCTCTGTTTCTTTATCTTGATAAATAACAGTTGTCAGGCTATTTTCCAAAGCATCCAGTAAGCGCTGATCCCGATTTGACCACCAGCCTGGTTTAATGGCTTGGCGACAAACCTCCATCCCAATCAACACCACCACCTCAGCATAACGAATATTATATTTGTTATGCTGAGGTGGTATCAACCCAGATTACAGCATAATTTTCTGCTAGCTGCTGTTGAATTAGTCGCAATTCCGTTGTTTTTCCACTTCCTACATGACCGGCTAATAAAAACTTAGCTGGCTGGTCTTCCATTTCCAGAATAGCGATTACATTTTCTACTGGACTATCCTCTCGCTGGATATAAAAGTCTTTGATTTCCTCTGGTGTCGTCAGGGGTTGCTCTGGGTTAAAGAGTTGGTAAGCTGGTTTCCAATACTTGGCGTTGCTCATACCGTTACTTTTACTGGGATTGTCAGCTGTGGGCTTATTCAATCATACTCCCAGCAAAATGCGTTCGCTTACCTGAGACAGTCAGTGCTACCTCGGTACTCCCTACTCCCTAAAATCCACAACTTATCAGAACTGTTATAACATTAGTAATGGGTTTGCGATCGCATATGGTTTTACTAGACAATTTACCAAAACAATTAAAGGCAACTGACCCCGAAGAAAAGCGAATTATCAGTGGTGTTAGCTGGGAGCAGTATGACGCTTTTTTATCTCAATTAGGAGATATAGCAGTCGAAGTAAAGTTTAAGACATCTTTTGCTCCCTGCTCCCTGCTCCCTTTCAAGCAAAAGACTATCTCCTAAACCATTCTTCCCTTGCTATACCTTAAAACATATCTGGTATCCAAGGTTCAGATCCAGAAAACAATAATGTCGCTAGTGACAACGCTTCGTTTGTAGCTTTCAAATAACCGGTAAGTTCCAGTTGTCTAGGACTATATAAACCAGTATACAAAGACGCTAAACCCCGGATACTAATTTGAAGATCCCCATTACCTCCTGGAGTAACGTCACCTTGCCCTTGATTAACACATAAACGGAATCTACCATTATTAGCCTCAATCAAATCATCCTTAACCTCCAAGTGTAATTCTCCATCGATTCCTACCGGATAACCTCGCTTTTCTAAGGCTTTGGGAACATCAATCACTCGTGATAGCCAGTAATATCGAGTGTCAATTTTCGCCGTTTGTTCTGCTAAAACTAACATTAACGGATCATGGGGAGAACTATACCAATACACCTGATTGACTAGGGAGCGATGATCAGCGATAAACGTCCAAAAACGCTTGATAGCAGCTGTGGTCAGCAATGCCCAATCGTTAACCGTAATCCGAAGCCCGTGATCGTCTTCTTCTTGAGTAAAAATTATGTAACCTTCCGGTAGAGTTTCTGAACCAATCAGATAGCTATAGATAGTTTCTTCTGGTTTTGCTACTATTGGTTTCACCAGATTTTCCCAAATAGCTCGATGGCGGTCTAAATTGCCATTATTGGCTTGAGCTTGTTGGTGATAGATCTCCTCGAAGACCTGGTAATTCTCTGGCTCCACTCGATGCATGGGAAGATTGCGTTCGCGTAGCGTGGCCGTAGGCCAATCGCATAACGAAATCGTTTTGGTAGACAATTTCCACAAGCAACGGTTTCCTGCGCGTTCATAGCCTACTTTCCGGTATAGGGTATCAGTAGAAGCATATAAAGTAGAAATTGGCACCCCCTGCTCATGGAGTTGCATAATAGTCTCAGCCATTAATTGGTAAGCTGCCCCTTGACCGCGATACTCTGGCGCTACACCAACCACAGCAATTCCTGCCATGGGCACAGTTTTACCACCATACCATTGTGCCATCGGATATATTACCAATTGAGCGATTGCATTTCCAGCTTGGCGGATCACGCGGAAGTTTTCACTACCAAGACGCTCAATGTAAGCCTCACAGTCACTTACGGAAACCCCAAAGCACTGAGATATAATCACCCCAATCTGCTCAAGGTCTTGTGAGTTGCAAACCGGACTATAGTCCAACCCAAGTGTCATATTAAAGAAGTTTGTATTACATATACTACTATAATACAAACTTCCCTTGATGGTGATCAATACCAATCGGATTTGAATCTTTTAGTAACGATAAAAAATCGAATCGTGCCTGCGCCTGGGAGAATAGATTCTGACTCCCCTACGATTACGATAGTAGATTTCATCGTCCCTGCGCTTGGGAGAATAGACTCGCCCGCGCCCACGCCTAGGAGAATATATTCGCACCCCCCCACGCCTAGGAGAATAGATTCGCATGCGCCCACGCCCACGCCCACGCCTGGGATAATAGATGCGCCGATGCCTGCGGCGTGAACGATGCTTGTGTTTACGCCCGAATGAAGAGATGACAACGTCTCGGTTACTATCCCCAACAACGATGGGACTCTGTTGGTGCGTGTTCCCTCTCTTGGTCAGCATTCCCTTGCGACTTTCGTCGTCGCGGGGTCTGACCGCTAGGTCGGGAAACCCGACCGGGGTCGCACCGCTCTCAGCCTTAACTGGAGCGATAGGCACTAGAGCCATCAGTCCTGTGAGAAACACAATTGAGAATTTCATTTTGCTGACCTCCTGTGGAAGAGCAATGCTATTTGAGCTACCGATAGATTAAATAAGCGTCAGCTATCAGCTAAAGGCGTTTAGTTAGGTTTGTTTGACCTTTTTAGTCAGGTGTTTTGGTCGAACTAAAGATCTATCCTTGATAGCTGATAACTGATCGCTAAATACTTACACAGATAGACGAGTTGACATCTCCCCTCCTTGAAAGAGAGGGGATTCTAAAAGGTTGCTAAGTGATGGGGTTGAAAGCCATCACTTAGCAACCTTTTACGGTATGGTCTATTTAAAGATGTGAACAGATCATACCGTTGTGGGAGTGTCAAAGCTCCCCTACCCACCTCGGCTAGGTTCAACCCTAGCTGTATGGCTACTTTTCTGATTATATTTGCAGCTCCATTGCAATCTGCATTGACTAGCCAACCATTGGCTGTTTTATACATGCCACGCCACACTCTCTTCCCTGATGGCCGCCAACTTTCGGGTTTTTCACCGAATTTCGGTAAGCTATCACCATCTAAGAAAGATGCCTTGGATGTGTACGACTCTTCTGTTAGAGTAAACCGAATGCCATATTCATGACACAGCTGTTGTAATCGGTCTTTCAATCGCCCAGTAGGAATCGGGGTAAAGTTTTGGTTCCCATGTTTTCCGATGTTAGCTCCACTTTTTTGCCCTTGATTCCAACCAAAAACTAAATTACCAATACCATTAGTTAAGCAGTAATTAATGATAAACCTAGCTGCCTTATTGACCGCATCACGCATCTGATTGTTGCGTTTACGTTGAACCCGATCTAGATTATAATCCCAGTACTTTTCAGATTTACCTTGTTTATATTTGGCAATTAAACGGCTATAGCCCTGATTCATTGATCGAAGTTTGCGCCCGTCAATAATAAAGCTTTTTCCTTTGGTTGAAACCGCCGTCACCCAGTTGGTTCCACCATGGTCAATTCCTAGAGCTTGATTGTAGTCTAGATTGGCATTGGTTTTTAGGGGCGCTTTCCCATCATCAATAATCCAATCTATCCAAAATTCCCCAAGACAAGGACGTATCCTGAGTTCCCTTAGCCAATCAATATCAATAAAATCTGGAATAGGAAGCGCTATGTCTGTCAATAATTCTGCCTTGGTTTCTCGGCTAATCGAAGGGTAACAACACCCATCCTTATAAGTCAAGGCTTGACGAGGAAAGGTAACAGCAGCTAGTCCTCCCTTTTTTCTGTACTTGGGAAGATGTGGTCTAGGTCCTTCCCCAAAGTAGTAGAGGTTGACCAAACCATTGTAAGCTGTGATTGATTCTCCTACTTGTTTAAGGGTTTGTTGGGCTGACTGGGCGGCCATGGCCTTGTAATGATAATTGTCTTTAAGACTTTTATATAATTCCGGATAAGTAGTATTAGATCTGTAAGTTTTCCATCCACAACGATATTCGTCCCCAACCCAGTAACTTGAGTAAGCTTCTTCATTTTCTAGTCTTTCGTAATGAGACCTACGAGTGTAATATAATGCACAATTAGTTAAGCTATTTGCGTGCTGACACTGGTCAACCCAAAACAATTGCTCTTCTAAAGAAAACTTCGCCTTTATTGGAATTGTGCGAAACATAATTATCACCCCCTTAATTTATTCTACAACAACGGGAAAAACCTTTAGTGAAGGCTCACGGCTGATAGCTGAACGCGCACGCACCTCAAGTAGCGCATATGCTTACCCTTTAGTGACACGTGGGGCTAAAGTCCGTGTGTCGTTTTCATCCCCGCCGTTATTGCACGGGGGTTCTCAACTTTCAAGAGCTTTTGATAGACGTAGCTTACCTTAACGAATGTTCCCATACCCCCCTCTCTGGTGGTATTTTTATCCATTCGCGAAGCGGTTCCAACTAACCACCAACCATCAACCGTCATCCAAACAATTAAGAAGTGTGAAGTTTAGATCTCAAAGATAGTTAAAACAGTGGATAATGATAAATTTGGCATAAAAAGGATAACACCATGGCAGATTACCAGCACTGGGAGGAATCGCTCGTCGCAACAATAATACGTCAGGCTCAGCAAAAACTGATGTCTCCTAGGAAATTTCATGCCCTTTGCCAACAGGTGATCAAATCCACTGGTCAAAAAAAGCTATACTTTTATCCACCACCTTCCGAGTTACTGGATGTAACTAACGGGATTACTATCAAAGAGTTAAGACAATTTTTAGACAAATTAGCCAAGTATGTCAGTAGTACCTCCTCAGAAGGACACCGAGTCACACTCTACCTAAAAAGAGTGAGGCTTAGATTAGGTAGGGTAAACAAGACAGTTGTTTTAGTAAAAAAGACCAGAGTATGTCAGCATAGTCAAAGATCTGTGGTACGGGCAAAGCCTTCTAGGAAAAAATTAGAAGTCAACTCCAAGGGGTTATATCCCAAGGCCATGCTCTCCCAGGATTTGCCCTCCCAGGATTTGCCCACACAACCAGCTCCAATGCACCCTGAAATGCTATCTACAGGGGGAATGAAGGTTGATGTAGAAATAGCTGGAGCTGGCATGGTTGGTCGGGTAGCTCGCCTGAGAATTAATGGCAAAGACCTGGCATTTAAAGCATTTTTTGACCCAGATTTCGTCTGGCAACATGGTCCTTGGGCGGAAATTCCCATTGGGATTAGATTGAAATATGCTCAAGTAACAAAAAATTGTGCAGAATTCTTGTTTGCTAGTCAAGATTGGATGGTATGGGAATGGATTTATCCCGATACTAATCCCCAGTTTCGTAACAATGGCATCACTTATGAACAGTTTGCAGAGCAAGAAGGTCTAACTCAACTCAATTCATTAAATATATATAATTACAATCAATACAAGATACGTCTTGATCCAGGGGGAATTCAAAAAGAATACTGGGGCAGACGCTGGCATGATTTTTTCATAGGAATAGTCTTTTACCTCAGAAAAGTCCAGCGAGAAGGATTAAAATCCCTGACACCATACCTTTCAAAAAGAATGATAACTTACCTATTCAGACGATTAATTGTTATAATTTATCCTTGGAAGAGTGACTGAATTAGACGAATGATGAGATGATGGGATAATGAGATGATGGAATGATGAGATGATAGGTATCGCAAGCCAGACAATCAAGCAAGAGAGAGAATAAGGTATAATTGGATCAGTATTCAATTATCTATTAGAGTCAGACTAATTAACCTTAATAAAAATCTCCCTATCTC
>WTKN01000015.1 GCA_011524395.1 Moorena sp. SS36440bin_2 | reverse complement strand
TCCCGATTCCCGATTCCCGATTCCCGATTCCCGATTCCCTACTCCCTACTCCCTAATCTAAGATAGAGTTACAAACATCTAGGATGAAGTCCACCATAGGTACAAATATATCGAAGTTGCTGCTCATCTAAATTTTTAACATGGGCAAAATCAACCCCCTTGATCCGGGCTAAATTCGATTTAGGTGGAGGCAAAGTAATAAATTGATTAGCCTTAGTTTGTTTAGCCATAGCAAAGGTAACTCCCTTAAAATCTGCTCCAGCTAAATTAGCCCCTCGCAAATCCGCAGCACTTAGATTAGCGTAACGTAGCTTAGCATTAAACAGCTTAGCATTGCGTAAATTAGCCCCTACCAATTGGGTTGAATTAAAATCAACATTTTTGAGATTAGCATTACTCAAATTTGCCCTAGAAAGATTTGCTTTTTGCCAGCTTGATTGACTTAAATCAGCAAAAGAGAAATCACTCCCCACAGCACTAACTTTGCCCAAACGAGCACCATGAAGACTAGAGAGACTGAATTTTGCTTCCCCCAAATTAGCTCCTGTCAGGCTAGCATTTTCTAAAATAGCTCTACGGAAATCAGCATTAATCAGCTGGGCACTGCTGAGATTAGCACCAATTAGGCTGCCGTTATAAAACCTGGCTCGGTTGAGGGTTGCCCCGATTAAATTAGTGCGATTCATCAGGACATTATCGAGAATCGCACCAGTTAGGTTAACTGCCCTGAGATCAGCTCCACTGAAGTCACTGACCCAATCATCAAAAGTGCCATAATGTTCATCCTCACCAGGACCATAAAAGCGACTACCCTCCAAATTAGCCCCGGACAAATCAGCGTAGCGGAAATTAATGCCCGACAAATTCAGGTTGTTCAGAATTGGATTAAAATAGCCATAACCTTGATTAACCTTACTGAGGTTAATATTGCTCAGGTTAGCATTGTGTACTTGACCGTCGTAGATAGTCAGAATTTTCGAGATAGCTTGCTTAGTTGCTCGGTGCCGCACCGCTAGCACTCCCCCAACCTCAGCTTGACCTTCCCTGGTTAGGGTTTTCTGGTCGTTTGCCAAGGATTGATTCAATAGTCGTAGATGGGGAAGCGGTTGAACACCTTTACTGACCAAGGTTTGTTGGAGGGTATCAATCAAGCTAGGGGTGTTTTCCTGACCCAGCAAATCCACCAGAAACGGTACAGCACGATGGTCGTCTATCCTACCTAGAGCCAGAATTGATCCCAAACGTTCTTCTTGAGCCGTGCTCTCAGTGGAGCTTAATTGTTTCACTAAGGTCAGAAAGACCTGATTCTTCTGCTGATTGAACGCTCGCCAATTGGCCTGACTTTGAATATAGATTTGGGTTCCCACAAACGTGCCCAGTACAGACCCCATTCCGCCAAAGGTAACAATTACCAGAGTAAGACCGGGATGTCGGCGCATCCACAACCAAAGATTGAGGGAGTGCTGTTGAGATAATGATATCAGGGTAATGGTATTAACTGTTGCGCTACGGTAATCCGAGGTAGCTTCCTGGTGATTAGACCATTGCCCATCAGTGTCCTCCTCTAGCTCAACCTCTTCATACTCTTGATACCATTGTTCATCAGTGTCCTCCTCTAGCTCAACGTCTTCATACTCTGGTGAGGGGAAGGATTCAAAACTTGACCAGTACGGCAAGAGCAACCGAGAGGAATCCGAGACATAAGTTCCGGCTATGTAGTCGTGGAGGCTGCGATGTTGAGGATTTAATACAGAACTAAAACTCTCTGCCAATAGCATCAATCCTGCCAATCCCAACAAAATCACCAAGTCAGGAAACGCTCCAGTGTAGCGCCAGAGTAAATAAGCACTTCCCAGTGGTAATCCCCAGCGTCCCACTGCCTCACGCCACACCGCACCCATCAAACCAGGGGATTTACCCGAGGTGGTAACCACTCGCACTCCAAACCAACCTTTGGGAGTAGTTTGACCAGTTTTTCCTAGCAGATAAAGTTGCCATAGGGTTACTGCTACTGGCATCACTAAGGAAGCGCACCAAAATAAATTGGTCAGGGGAGTGACGCGCTTGGTTAGTTGTAGCCGGGGGTAAGCTAGAGTTTTGGCGATCGCATTCTGGGTTGCCCCCAACACTGGGTTAAGGGGAACTGGTTCTGCCTTCGAGTATTTTTCTGCATACAAACCAATCCCATAAGGGAGCAGCGCACTGGTAGTTACCAGCGAGACTTCCAAAAGCGCTGCCACGCAACGCCTAGTCACCAGTGGCAGTACCAAGTTCAGTCGCAGCGGAAAATACCAGCTACCTTCTCGGTGTTGACCTGTTTTTAGAGTGGGGCTAGCCATATTTAATTACCAGGCTGCGATTTATTGCTTTTTAATTACTTTAAGCACTGATTTCAAGGATCAGTAAGCAAATTCTCCGAGATTATAGCAGATTTTGGTTGATACCGTTTTTGGGGCAAACACCTGATGACTATGTTTAACTATGTCTAGACTTAACCAGTTGAATATCGGCAATAACACTGAACTGCTATGAAATCAGCCTCATTATTATATAGCAGTTTTAAATTGGGTGATGTACCCTGCCCTTGGGGTTAATGGGAGTAGAGAATAGGGAGTGATTTAGCGATTGTAAAGCGAAACAAATTCTTGGTCGAGATAGTCAAGTAATCTAGAACAAGTGTATTAGTAAGAGACCAAAACATTTTGGGGCATGACAATGACTAAACTATTCCCACAGTGGATGATTGTTCCAATCACCCTAGGTGTAAGCTTAAGTAGCGCTGGTGTCGCCAACGCCGAAACCATCAACCTTCAGCCTGGATTCCAGCCTGATCCCATCGTAGTGACTGGAAACTCTGGAGGATCAAATAAGAGCCAATGCGGTATGGTTAGTACCCAGCCCAATCATGTGATTAATTTGAATCAAGATTTTACCTACTTGCGCTTCAACCTAGAAAGCCAAGGCCAGCCCACTCTATTGATTCAGGAGCCAAATGGTACCTCATGTACACAGGCCGATAATTTATCTGGGGGGAATATTGTTAAAATCGGGTATTGGGAGCAAGGCAGCTACTCATTCTACGTTGGCGATCGCAATGGTGAACAGCATCCTTATACCTTATCGATCACGAAGACTCCCTAATACCAGCGTGCAGAACTAAAAGTTCAACACTCAAAATTATTGTATGCAAGCCTTTTGCCTGACAACTGCAGCGAAGTCTATGGGTTATTAATCCATAACTCTAATCTTCAATCTGCTTAACCGATACCTCAACCGCTTCCACATCAATGGTGCCTGGAGCTGTTAAGCGGTTAAAACGACCCTGTTCTATCTTCAAAACTTCCCCGCAACTGGGGCACTGACACTGGGTATTATTAAACCCAGTGAACTGATGGGCACAGACTGGACATTGATCTTCCACTAGATTACGTCTGAGCCACCAGCGAAATCCGAACCAGGCAATCACTGGTGAGATGATTAAAAAAGCAATCAAAATCAAAAAACCATTGACTACCCATCCCAAGCCAACTGTGCCTAGCAAGAAACAAGTTAAGAAGAACGCTAGCCAACAGCCCATACCTGACAGGTTGAACTGAAACTGTCTCGGGGTATTCTGATTCACTGTTTTCTTTTAAAAATAACAAATATCATGGGGTAGTTATATCCTAATTCAGATTCGCTTTAACTTGAAGGGCAACTCCCCCTCGCTGCTTATGCTCCACGAGGGGCTTCTGAGCCAAAGCTGAAAACCCATAAACCAAGCTTTCCCTATTCCCAGGCTTGATTCTGGCTTTATTACTAACAAGGATGGGGATGTACGGGAATCAGAACAATGTTTACGCAAAATCAAGTAATTCTTTTAACTGCTTTGTCAGAGCCTCTTTACTAAATAACCCTAGGGATTGTTCTCGTAACCACTGACCATCACAGCGCTGATCCTCTCCCTTGAGAATTTCAATACAAGCTGTAGCCACTGCATCGGGGTCTCGATAGGGAACTTGCCAACCAAGCTGACCATCTTGCAACGGATCAGCAGAACCATCAGAATCCCCAGACAGGACAGGTTTACCACAAGCCATGGCCTCTAGGTATACAATACCAAAGCCTTCTTGGGAGGGCATGACGTAGGCATCAGCTACTCGGTAGTGTTCCACTAATTCTGGTGTAGGGACAAAACCAGCAAAGACTACCCGATCCCCAACACCCAAATCTTTCGCTAGCTGTGCCAGTCTCGGTTGATCATCACCACGACCAATAACTAGATATTTAACCTCTGGAAAGATTTTTGCGATCGCAGGCAGTGCTTGAATGGTAACATCTACTCCTTTATAAATATCCCCAGACCACAGACGGGCAACGGTCATCAGCACCTTAGCACCAGCCAGACCATACTTTTCAATTAAGGCTGGTGATTTCGGACCAGGAGTAAAATTATTCCCATCAACAGCACAAGGCAACATCTTTACCTTTTCAGGATTTAGCTTATTGGCAGCACAAGCGCGATCGCGACTGTAACGACTAATAGTCCAAATTGCTGCTGCCCGCTCTAGGGCATTACGTTCTTTTAGGGGTAAAGGTTTCCAAACCTCTTTGCCATAGGTCAAAACTGTATAGGGAATCCCTAGACTATTGCACAACAGCTGAGTCAGAGGAGCCAGTTTGATATGACCGCAGAAAACGTGCTTGGGACGTTTTTGCCATAAATAAAAACCTAGTGCTAGTGTTAAGCGAACACGCCCTAGCACAGGAGGCTTGGTTTTCAGGTAATGAAATCTGAGTGGGTAGACATCAAAGGGATTGTCACAACCTAGACGATCCCGCAGCAAAAATACTTCAGCGCTAGAACTGGTAACAGACTTAGCAGCAACAGACAAATATGCCTCGAAAATATCTTTGACGTAGGATTGGATGCCCCCTTCACACTCAAAAATCTCTAGGAAAATGAATACGTAGTTAGATGCGGTTTTCTGTGTATCGCTCAAATTCGTTAGTTTTGAATTCGATTCACCTATCTTAGCCTCGAAGTATTTCTAAAAGCATTAGGGATATTAGGGAAAAACAAGGGAGCACTTGTAGCCATTCGGGCAAAGCCCGACGCTGCGCGAACAAAGACAGGGTTACGATACTTGGCACGGAGGAAATTATTTGAAATTATTATCAAACAAAAATCCCACGTACTTTGAGCCGTGGGATTTTGACAAAAGCTTTTTTAAAGGACTAATCACTAACCAGTGGAAATCCCACAAACTCTAGTTAAAACTCTAGTTGTCGGATCAGCCTGATGGTTAGGCTTATCTTAAAACAGACCCCAAGTCAAAGACTTATCAATGGGTAAGGCAGCACCAACACCAAGCCAGATGGTGACTAGGGTACCAAATAAAAATACCGTAGTTGCTACTGGACGGCGGAATGGGTTCTGGAATTTGTTCACACCTTCGATGAAGGGAACCAGCATCAGACCCAAGGGAACTGATCCCATAGCAGCAATACCCAAAAGTTTATTAGGGAGAATCCGCAAAATTTGGAAAACAGGATATAGATACCATTCCGGGAGGATTTCTAACGGTGTGGCAAAGGGATCTGCTGGCTCACCAATCAGAGCTGGATCAAGCACAGCTAAACCAATGCATAGAGCAATGGAACCCATGATTACCACTGGGAAAACGTAGAGGAGGTCATTAGGCCAAGCTGGCTCGCCATAATAATTATGACCCATCCCCTTGGCTAGTTTGGCACGTAAAATGGGATCGTCTAGATCCGGCTTTTTAAGAACTGACATTGCTTAAATTATTCTCCTTAATAAGTAAAGGTAAGCAGGTGGCAGCAGGAAGGTTTGCATTTAGTTTTAACACTTTCCTGACTTTTAGTCAGTACAGATTTACAACGGACCAGAAATGCCCTGTTTGCGAATCATCAGGAAGTGTAGCAACATGAAGACAGCGATAAACCAAGGTAGAACAAAGGTATGTAAGCTGTAGTAGCGACTCAGGGTACCCTGACCTACACTAGTACCACCACGCAGCAGTTCGACGATTAAAGAACCAACCACGGGAATAGCTTCAGGAACGCCAGATACAATCTTGACCGCCCAATAACCAACTTGGTCCCAAGGCAAAGAATAGCCAGTTACACCGAAGGAGACGGTAATTACTGCTAAAACTACTCCTGTCACCCAGGTCAGTTCACGGGGCTTTTTGAAACCACCAGTCAGATAGACCCGGAAGACGTGCAGAATCATCATCAGCACCATCATGCTCGCAGACCAGCGGTGAACTGAGCGGATCAGCCAGCCAAAGCTCACTTCAGTCATAATGTACTGTACAGAGCTAAATGCCTCAGCGACCGTCGGCTTGTAGTAGAAGGTCATGGCAAATCCAGTGGCGAACTGGATTACAAAGCAAGTTAGAGTAATTCCACCCAGGCAGTAAAAAATATTAACGTGGGGAGGTACGTACTTTGAAGTGATGTCATCGGAAAGTGCCTGAATTTCCAGACGCTCCTCAAACCAGTCGTATACTTTCGAGTCAGTGATTTGCTTAGAAAACATGAGGCCAGAGTTTCCGAAAGGATTTTGCCGTCAGACGTTGAGTGTCGGAGTCTTCAACTCCCTAACTTAACAACGAATACAGCCTATATGTTACATGATGTTAATTTTAACATGATCTGCTTCATTAATTTGCTATAAACTCTGGCGGTTACAGCCCAAATATTATACCTGATCGCCGTTACAGGTAACATAACTTAACAAGTACTCTAATAATTTTGATCATGCACAAACGATCCTTGTGGGTTGGACTCCTACTAACCTTGCCAATCATCCTATTGTCTGCCTGGTGGACACCAACAGCAGCTGCCTTCTCTCAGGAGGAAAGGCTTTTTTCCCAAGCTTGGCGGATTGTCTCTCAATCCTACGTTGATGATACCTTTAACCATCAGAATTGGTGGTTGTTACGTCAGAAGACCTTGAAAAAGCGGCTGCCTAATCGTGAAGCTACTTATACTGCCATAGAAACAATGTTAGGGAGTCTTGGGGATCCCTTCACACGATTGCTCAGACCCGAGCAATATCATAGTTTACAAATCAACACCTCTGGTGAACTCTCCGGTGTCGGGCTACAAATTGCCATTGATGGGGAAACGGGTGAGTTAGAAGTAATTACCCCAATTGCTCAATCACCAGCGGATTTAGCCGGTATCCGACCACGGGATCACATCCTAGAAATTGATGGCATGTTGACTAGGGAAATGACTCTCGATGAAGCGGCAGCACGGATGCGTGGACCAATTGGTACAACGGTTACCTTGACAATTCAAGGCCAGAAAGAACAGCCAAAATTGGTGGAGATAGTGCGCGATCGCATTTCCCTAAATCCAGTTTATGCAGTGCTCGATACCAACGAAAATAGAGACCCAGTCGGTTATATTCGTCTGTCTCAATTTAGTGCCAACGCCCCCATGGAAGTTGCCCACGCTGTTGCTCAATTCAAGGAGATGGGTGCCCATGGCTATATTCTTGATCTGAGGAATAACCCAGGGGGTCTATTGCAGGCAGGTATTGAAATTGCTCGCCTCTGGTTAGATCAAGGCACTATTGTTTACACCGTTAACCGCCAAGGCACCATTGGTAGCTTTGAAGCCTATGGTGACGCTCTTACGGAAGACCCCTTGGTCGTATTAGTTAATCAAGGCAGCGCCAGTGCTAGTGAGATTCTAGCTGGGGCTTTACAGGACAATGGTAGGGCAAAGCTAGTAGGGGAAAAAACCTTTGGCAAAGGGTTAATTCAGTCGTTATTTGAACTAATAGATGGGTCAGGATTAGCAGTTACCGTTGCCAAGTATGAGACACCACTACACCGGGATATTAATAAATTAGGGATTGAGCCAGACTTGGAGGTGCCTTTAGAAGCAATTACTATGAGCCAAGTGGGAACAGAAGCAGATAGTCAGTATCAGGAAGCAATCAAGTTGTTAACTTCTGAAACTGTTCTAGCTAAGGTAAGTTAGGTGCTCAGAGCATAGCGAGCATCAGGGCGTCAGATATATAGCGCTTCTGGCTGTTCAAACTCCGCGCAAACTTGCTGATAAACCCTGGTGAGCTTGGTCAATCACACCTTGGCCTCGCAAAAAACCAGTATTGGCCCCAGGACAGATAAATTGAAGAGTCTCTGGGGTAAAACGCTCAAGCAAAGATTGTACACTCCGAATCTGTCTTGGCCAATGAAATGTTTTCGGGGTTCGCAGGGGCAACAGTTCTCCTTGTTTACTAGGAAGCAAATGACGCCCAGAAAATAGCACACCCCCGGCACCAGTGTAGTAAAGACAAGAAGAACCAGGAGAGTGACCAGGAGTCCAAACGACGTAGCAGCAGGGATTTATAGTGAACTCCTGGTGAAATGTAACTACCTCCAATCCCGGCAGTAAGTAAGCCTCTTGTTCTTGAATCAGGACTTGGCACCCCATACTCTCCTGAATTTCCTTTGCTTTACCAATACCACCCCGATGGGTAATAAACAGTAATGAGACTCCCCCTTGCTCACGCAAAAATTCTTGGTTAGTCTCATTCCAGGCAGGACAATCAATCAATAGGTTGAAGGAATTTCCTACAATAATATAAGCCGTACCACCTAACGTATCTCGATTGGGTGGAAAAGCAAAAATGGTATCTAGAACAAGGCGTGGTGGCTTGGATGCAGCAGTTTGCTGATTAGACGATGCGCTTGGCGTAAGAGAAAAATCGCCTTTTGCTGGAGTATCGGGTTGCACAATGCTTGTAGTTTAATTGTAGTTTTTAGTAGACGGTGTGATCTTTCATCATGGAACTCTGGCTACTCCCATTTACATTTATTTTACTCGCTGTGATTACCTACCTTGTGATCCAGCGCACCGTTGCCAGCCTCACCCGGACACCAGTCTGGTTACTGTGGCTGGTAATGATGACTCCACCACTAGTCTGGATTGGTTGGACTCTGTTCAATGGTAAGAACACACCAATACCACCAGCCCTATTGCTCGGTCCATTTGTGATTTGCTTGCCATTGTACTGGCTGCTGATTCAGTGGGGACGCCCAGCTCCCAATTCAACCATGACCAAAGACAATCCGACTAAAACAAGTACATCAGACCCGGTCGCCAAAATTTCATCGGCAACTGAAAAGTCAAGCCTTCGTCCCATTACTAAAGAAGAAGAAAAAGACCTCAGAAATTGTTTTCCCTGGGGAATCTACTATCTCCAGAATATTGAGTACCGACCTCAAGTGGTGTTGTGTCGGGGCAAACTGCGCACTAACCCAGAGCAAGCCTACCGTACCGTGCGGTCAAATATAGAAGCCGAGTTTGGCGATCGCTTTTTCGTAGTCTTTCAAGAAAGCTTTAGCGGCAAACCCTTCTTTGCTCTAGTGCCCAATACCAAAAAATCAACCAAACCTTACAGGGGGTCTGAATCATTAACGCGACCTGGTTTAGCATTGGGGCTGATGGTGATTACCTTGTTTACCACCACCTGGATGGGAACTCAGATCGCTGGGGTGTCGGAAAATCCCCTTACTGACCCAGCGCTTTTACTGCAAGGACTGCCCTATGCCCTGGCCTTAATGGCAATTCTCAGCATTCATGAACTTGGCCATTATTTCGCCGCAATGGTTTACAAGGTGCGTACAACTCTGCCTTACTTTATCCCGATACCCTTTTTATTCTTGGGAACATTGGGAGCATTTATTCATATACGCTCTCCTGTTCCTAACCGTAAAGCCTTATTTGATATAGGCATTGCTGGTCCACTAGTTGGCTTAGTGGTTACCCTACCAATCCTAATGTGGGGGTTAGCCCATTCCACTGTAGTGCCTTTGTCTGACTCTTCAGGAATCTTGAACCTAGAATCCCTCAATCCGCGATTTTCCTTTTTGCTCACCTTACTAAGTAAATGGGCATTGGGCAGTGAGTTTGTCTCCAACACAGCCATTAAGCTTCATCCTGTCGCAGTCGCTGGTTATGTCGGTTTAGTTGTTACTGCTTTCAATTTAATGCCAGTGGGCCAACTTGATGGTGGGCATATCGTCCATGCCATGTTGGGTCAAAGAACTGGTATGACCATTGGTCAAATTACCCGGCTGTTAATGATGCTCCTAGTATTGATTCAGCCAGAATTACTCCTGTGGGCAATTATTCTTTTATTCATGCCAGTGGCAGATGAACCAGCCCTTAATGATGTTTCAGAACTTGACAACTGGCGAGATTTGTGCGGAATTATAGCCTTGTTGATTTTAGTCATTATTATTTTGCCAGTACCAGGAACAATCACTAAGTTATTAACTATTTAGTCAAATACTGCCGCGTTATCAATTAAAATTGATGAGTAAAAACTAAGACTATAAAATTGTTAATTGTAAATTTAATAGTAACAGTTAAAAAGCAACAATTAACAATTGAATAAAGTGGTTTTAATAGTAATGAGGTAGACAGGATTTTTATCCTACTCCCGACTCCCGACTCCCGACTCCCGACTCCCTATTCCCTATTCCCTATTCCCTGTTCCCTTTGCTATATAATGACTAATGACAAACAACAAGTAAATGTTATCGGTGGTGGACTAGCGGGTACAGAAGCCGCTTGGCAAATTGCTCAGGCAGGAGTACCAGTTGTGTTGCACGAAATGCGACCAGTGCGACTATCCCCGGCTCATCATACCGTCGAATTGGCAGAATTAGTATGTAGCAATTCTTTTGGTGCTAAGTCAAGCGATCGCGCTGCGGGTTTGTTGCACGAAGAATTGAGACGCCTTGATTCAATTATTATTGGCAAAGCTGATAAACATGCTGTTCCAGCTGGGGGTGCCTTAGCTGTAGACCGAGCAGTATTTAGTCGGGAATTGACGGAAACCTTAGCTAGTCATCCCCTGATCGAGTTGCAGCGGGAGGAAGTTCCGCAAATTCCTACCACAGGGGTGGTGGTACTGACAACCGGTCCGTTGACTAGTCCTGCTTTAGCCCAAGATCTGCAACAGTTCACTGGTTTAGAATACTTTAGTTTTTTTGATGCCGCATCACCGATTGTAGTGGGGGAATCCATCAATCGTGATATTGCCTTTATGGCATCCCGGTATGACAAAGGAGAAGCGGCTTATCTTAATTGTCCCATGAATCGGGAGCAATATCGTCACTTCTGGGAAGAACTGTGTGCAGCCCAAAAGGCAGAATTGAAAGACTTTGAGCAAGAAACTGCTAAATTTTTTGAAGGCTGCCTACCGATTGAGGAGATGGCTCGTCGGGGGGAAGATACTATGCGCTACGGTCCTCTGAAGCCAGTGGGACTATTTGATGCCCGTAAGGGAGACTTCCGCGCCCCGGAAAATCAGCACCAGCGTCCTTATGCTGTGGTACAGCTGCGACAGGAAGATAAAACAGGTCAGCTGTGGAATATGGTAGGATTCCAAACCAATTTGCGCTGGGGTGAGCAGAAACGGGTATTTCGACTAATTCCAGGTTTGGAAGAAGCAGAGTTTGTGCGCATGGGAGTGATGCATCGCAACACCTTTCTCAATGCTCCTGAGTTATTGGAACCAACCCTACAGTTCAAAAAACGGTCTACTTTGTTGGCAGCTGGTCAATTGGTAGGAACAGAAAGTTATACAGCTGCTGCTGCGGGAGGGTGGCTAGCTGGTACCAATGCGGCGCGATTGGTATTGGGATTGGAACTGGTAACGATGCCACCCACTACGATGATGGGAGCGTTGTTTGAGTTTATCAGTTCCGCATCACCTAAGCATTTTCAGCCTATGCCACCAAATTTTGGGATTTTGCCCGAATTGCCAGTGCGGATAAAGAATAAGCGAGAACGGTATGGAGCATATCGCGATCGCGCTTTAGGAGATCTTAATGATTGGTTGAGTAGGCTGCGCGTATCAGCAGCATAACAACTCCTATATAGCGTTTGTATTTGAGTTGTGAAAATACTCCCAAAGGCCAAGAGGCAAGAGGCAAGAGGCAAAAGGCAAGAGGGGAAGAAGATCCAGAGTTTTATTGTTCAATAAAAAAAACTCTTAGGTTTACATCTCATTTATAAACGCTATATAAAATCATTAATAGCAAAACATTGAACTGAATAACTAAAAGCCGCAAGTGCTGTAGTTATTCCTAAATAAAAGTAGCTAATCCAAGAACATGAACGAGTAGATATGATATGCATAAAAAAACCTGATAAGTTGAGGATAAAAACAATTTTCATAGATTTTGAAGCTATCTCAGAATCTCTTGATATCTGAGCTCTCGAAATATTTCGTAACGCCTTTGTTGCCAGTGATCGTATGTATTACAACCAGCGGGATTAATCTCTGAAAGAAGACTACCTGAACAGATAGAATAGGATTGATCTAGCAAATAAACCTGATACAAAAATATTCCTAGATCCTGTCCATATATTCGAATAAAATCTCCCCTGCTGAATTGGCCATTTGGGCTATACCATTGATTTATTCTTCCAAGATGATCATAAAAGTTGCCATTTGCATCATAGGTTTGTGCAACTGATTTATTAATCCAGATGTTACCTGTAGCAGTAAATAATGATACAGTTGTAATAATAAATGCCAATTTTTTTAAACAGAACATAAGACTTAATCCCTGACTTGACTATATTGACAACTATATATCCCTCTTCTGTCACTTTCCGGAAACAAAAGAGAGATATAAAACTTTTCGCGTATAAAATGTATACCTAGGAGGTTTTTTATTATGGCAGAAAACTCCGGATCTCTTTACCCTCTTGGTAAGGGTTAGGGGTGGCTTACTCTTGCCTTTTGCCTCTTGCCTTTTGCCTGTTGTATGCAAGCCAATTCCTGCAAGAAGTTTGTTTAAAACCTAGATACAAACGCTATATGTTCCAATTAAGTGCGGGATAGCTCAGGTGAAATCCCTGTTTTATTAGCATCAACCTCTTGCTGATTAACTAAAGTATCTTTTGTTCTAGAACTCTTCTCCAGATTAGCAATCGGGGCAACAATTGGCCAAAAAACGGTTGCTATCGTCAACACTATCCAAGACAAGCGGATTTGCTCAGGAGATAAATTAGTGTCTTTCTGGAAAGCTTGAAACCAGATCGAGAAAAAGTAGAGAGCGCCAGAAACGTAAAATCCTGCTAGTACCGTCATAACGAAATTTAATCCTAATATTGGTTAATTACACGTTTTCATTTGGTCTGATTGACTGAAAACTATAGTTCAAATCCGTTTAATTACTGGTTTGTAAACTATTACCATGATGTTTTATAATGGAAAATTCGGAATCGTAAACTACTAATTTCCAATTACGAATTACCAATTCCCCGATCAGGGTTATAAGAATAATTAGACCGGATTTGAGATGAGCTACCTTTACAGAGTTACCGAAAATTAGGCTAAAGTAACAGTTTTACTGAAAAAACTCAATTTCCCCAAACTGATTACAGTTAGCGATGCAGCGTGGTCTTGGGGGTTTCCCCCATGAGCGACTGCATCAAGACAGGGAAGGGGTAAAGGGGAATTGAAAACAGAACGATAAAGTCTTCGGTTGCCTGTTGTCATCGCCCAAAAAAACGAGATATATACTGTACTTCACAGAATTTAAACCAGCTGTATAATTGATTTCCCTTACTTCAATAGACTAAAGGACTGAGGTTTGTGGTGAGGTTGTTGCTAGGGTTTGTGGTGTTTACTTTGGTGTATGATTTCCCAGCTCAAATACCTTAGATACCTAAATAGTAAACACCAGTCCCGATAATCACAACACTAATGCTTTGCCCTGATTGTTAACTATCGGGCAGTAGTAGATAATATCCAAGGAGTGTTTAACTGTCGTCAGGATAAATTGATATACAACTGTTGACAGCTGTATTCGGGAATTTTTTCGATGATTGTTCACAATAGTGAGATAGTCTGTGGTTAAGGAAATTCGGCACAGGGGAACCTATACCAAAAACCTCAACGCCTTTAGTAGGGTTAAGGATTGGTATGGCTTATACCGGATAGGGAGAGTTTGTTTAGGCTGTGTGCTTTGGCTGCTAATCGTCACAATTCCAGGGAGTACTTCTCCCTCATCTAACCGAGGAGCAGTAAACCCAGGAGCAGTAAACCCAGGAGCAGTAGATACCCTGGAACAGATACAGCAACATATTGAGAAACAGCGGTCTACTATTATTAAGGAAAGCGATCGCATATCTAATGTGGAGCAATCTGCCCAGAAGAAGCTGGGTGTGATTGAGCTTAATCTCAAGTCAACTGATACGGCTAACCAGGATTACAATGGGCAAATCCAACTGGCTAACCAGCGTCTAGACCAGTTGCAGCAGGATTTAGCAATTGCCGAGAGTAGCTATTATGAAAAACGGGCTGGAATCATTGCTCGACTGCGTTTTCTACAGCGCCAGCCCACTGCTGAAGTTGGGTCGAATATCCTGCTCAAGAGTCAAGATATCAACGAATTTCTGGCTCAACGCCGCCGATTGAAGTTAGTTTATCAAACAGACCAGGAAATCTTAACTAGTTTAAAAGCTGAAGCCGACAGCATTAACCAACGCAAAACCGAGATAGAGGCTCAGAAAAACCGAGTTTCCCTACTTAAACAGCAACTGCTAGCGAAAAAGAAGCAGTTTCAAGCTCAGCTGAAGACACAGCAACAACTGATTGAGCGACTTAACTCTAACCGAGAAGCTTTAGAAGCATCCCAAGCTCAGTTAGCAGAAGATTCTAAAAATCTTGTGATCTTGATTCAACGAGAGATTGCTCGTCAAAACAAGATTGCGGCAGCTAGGAAGGCAAGGCTTCGCAAAACTTTTGTGTTTAATACTGGTCAGCTGCTTTATCCCAGTAAGGGCTCCATTACCAGCAGTTTTGGTTGGCGACGTCACCCCATTCTAGGTACATCTCGGTTCCATTCTGGGATTGACTTTGGGGCTAGTTATGGCAGTACTATTCGAGCAGCAGATAGCGGTACAGTAATTTTTGCTGGTTGGTATGGTGGTTATGGCAATACAGTCATTATTGACCATGGCGACAGTATTGCTACCCTCTATGGTCATGCCAGTAGACTATTGGTGAGTAAGGGAGAATCGGTGAAACGAGGAAATGCGATCGCAACCGTTGGGTCTACGGGTTTCTCTACCGGTCCCCACCTCCATTTTGAGGTTCGTAAGAACGGTGAACCTGTCGATCCAGCCAGTTATCTGTAGCCAATGGCACAAGCTTAGGCAGATTTCAAACAGTTTACACTTTTCGGTGCTCAAGTGGTGTATAATAAGTAATTGCGATAGTGTGCTATTATCAAAGCTAATCAAATAGAGTAACGCTTGATATAGTCACTCAAGCATAAGGGCGCGTAGCTCAGTGGATAGAGCACCAGATTCCGGTTCTGGGTGTCGGGGGTTCAAATCCCTCCGTGCTCGTTTAGATAACTTAAAATAGCAATCCTAATTGTATTCTATGAAGGGGGATCTCTGGGGTTAGGCACGACCAGAGCTTAACTGCCGTGAAAGTTGCAGATTGACTTATTACTATTCAGTTAACAAGTAATAATTAACAAAATTTCCCTAACCATAATAATATTTTGATTAACTGAACTTCCCATCACTGTCTATCCTAGAGCCAATCATGAACCTTCCAGACTTAGTGACGTGGCTAAAACAACGAACTGCTCTAAGTATGTTGACTCAGGAGGTGTTACAGAATCTAGCACCTAAGCTGGAAGAGCGGATTTTGCCAGCAAACCAAACCTTAGTGCTAGCCAATACCCCTCCCCCAGGATTATATATTCTCCGCTCAGGTCGGATTGAAAGCAATCCTGAAGATTGGCAAGCTGTGGGTTTACTCCCTGGGTCAGTGATTAATCTAGAAGCTCTATTATTGAACAAACCTGTTGAGCAAACCTTAATTACCCTCAACGAATGTCAGTTTTGGTTTATCAGTGCTTCCGAATTTCGGGCACTCGTGGAACACTATCCAGAAATTACCCAAGCTTTCTCCCAACAACTGGCTGAAGAAGTAGAAGAGTTATCCGCTCAGCTAGCCTATGAACAAGAGCGTCAAACTATCTTACGACCGTATCTGGTTAGTAAAGCCAAACGGGGGATTATTGGGAAAAGTCGCTATGGGGTGCGATTGCGATCGCAAGTTAAACAAGCAGCGGAAAACCGCGAATCGGTGATAATCTTCGGAGAGCCTGGACTGGAAAAAGATAACATAGCAGCCTTGATTCATTTTAGTTCTCCCTATCGGCGACAAGCCATGATTAAAGTCGATTGCTCTAAATTACAAGCTAGGGGAGCAGAATTATTTGGTCGTGCCGGAGGAAAACCTGGTTTAATTGAAGCCTTAGGTCAAGGAACTTTACTATTAAATAATATTCAAGAACTTAGCCCAGAACTGATTCCAGAAATCGCTAATTTAGTTAGAACTAATACCTATACTCCAGTCAGCCGTTCCCAAAACAGTAGAGATTTTACAGTCAACGTCTCTACCAGTCAGGCTCGGATTATCATGATTGCCGAGAGAAAACTGCCAGAGATTGATTCAGTGGCAGGACAATTGATTAAAGTGCCACCATTACGGGTACGAAAAGCCGATATTGGTGACATAGTCAACTACTATATTAGTATCATCTCTCGTGCTAAATGTATTAATAAAAACCGGATCACTCCCGAAGCATTACGGCGATTACAGGCTTATGATTTTCCCAATAATCTCAAGGAATTATTCAATTTAGTTGAACGAGCCATTGTGCAGTTAGAAGGATGTTCAGAACTAACTGAAGAAATTATCTGGCCATCCCAAAGTAAGAAAAAGAAATTTCGTATCAATCTCTTAAATGCTTATCCAGGGTTACGTCGCTTTCTCCGCAGTCCTTGGTGGCCAGACCGGATTAATTATGGCTTTACCTTAACGGCTTTTGCGATTATTGTTGCTATTTTATTTATCGGACCCCAGAATCGTCAAGAAAACTTTGCGCTTAATTTATTCTGGGCGTGGTGGTGGCCCTTAGTATTAATTAGTTTTCCCTTTGTGGGTAGGTTATGGTGTGCAGTTTGTCCATTCATGATTTATGGGGAAGTGACTCAGAAATTATCCCTGTGGCTATTTCCCCGTCAGTTAAAACGTTGGCCCCGAGAACAAGCTCAAACCTGGGGAGGATGGTTTTTGTTTAGCTTATTCTTCCTGATTTTATTGTGGGAAGAACTCTGGAATTTGGAAAATACTGCTTATCTTTCCGCTTGTCTGCTGTTATTAATTACAGCAGGTGCGATGATATGTTCCGCAATTTTTGAGCGACGCTTCTGGTGCCGCTATTTATGTCCCATTGGCGGAATGAATGGCATGTTCGCTAAACTAGCGATAACGGAATTACGAGCACAACAAGGGATATGTTCAGCGGAATGTAGTACCTATCAATGTTATAAAGGTGGTCCAAAAAAAGGAGAGGGCATGGAAACCGATGGCTGTCCTTTGTACTCTCATCCAGCACAATTAGAAGATAACCGGGATTGTGTGTTGTGCATGACCTGTTTGAAAGCCTGTCCCCATCGTTCAGTAGAAGTGAATTTACGTCCTCCAGGCATTGAATTGTGGACTACCCATGTGTCTCGCAGTTATGAGGTAGCCTTGTTATTCTTATTGTTAGGAGCAGTGTTTTTGCACCGTTTACCAGAATTGCAAGAAAACCTGGGGTTAGGGTGGGATTTGAGTCAGTTTTGGACTCATGGTTTGCTCTCGGTAACAGTGTTGAGTTTACCAGCCATTTTGCCACTATTGGCTCAAGGAATAATGGTAGGATTATATCAGGTAAAAGAAATTCGTAAGCCGAATTCGTTTGTTAAATTAGCTTATGGATATTTACCTTTAGTATTAGCTGGTAATTTGGCTCATTATTGGCGGCTTGGTTTAGGAGAAGGGGGAAGGATTTTACCGGTAATGTTTGCCACCTTTGGATTGAGTGGTGAAGGATTACCTGTGTTGGTCGCCCATCCAGCAGTAATTGCGTTCTTGCAGGGAACTACGTTAATTGCTGGAGTACTTTTATCCCTGTTATTGACCCAGAACATAGCACGTCAACCCTTTAGTTTGTTATTACCACACCATGTGAGTACGATAGTTATAGGGATTAGTTTGTGGTGGATTATTGTGGGATTTTGATATAATGATATCGTAGTTTTATAAAAATGCAAAAACTCAAAACTAGACTGACGCTGGAAGAATTTCTGGCAATGCCTTCGACCGATGTAACCTATGAATTAGTTGAGGGGGTTGCAGTACCGAAAATGTCTCCTAAACGTTTTCATGCTAGGGTAACTGGTGCTTTATATACACTTTTGGATCAGTGGTGTCAGGAAAAGGGTGAAGTCAATCCAGAGTGGGCAATAACCTTGCAACGTCACGGTCAAGACTGGGTACCTGTGCCTGATTTAACCTACATTTCTGTTCAACGTCTGCCCTCAGAAGTGATAGAAGATGAGGCTTGTCCAGTACCTCCAGAGTTAGCCATCGAAATTATCTCACCAGGACAAACTTTTGGGCAATTAGCCGAGAAAGCAACCGATTATTTAGAAGCGGGAGTGTTGCGAGTTTGGGTTGTTGATCCTCAGGCGAGAAGTATCACAATTTTTTATCCAGATGCCCCACCACGGACTTATACCAAAGCAGCCCTGATCACTGATTCGCTTTTTAAAGGGTTGGAACTTACTCCGGAGCAAGTGTTTGGGAAAGCGAGGTTACCTCAGAAGGGTTAATGAGTCAGAATAAATAAAATTTATGTTGTTGAAATCAGCACAGTTATAATAATAGTTTAACCAATAAAATAACTAAAAATTATTAGTGATATTCCCTCTACCCACACTATTACCCATGTTCCCTATTTCCTATTAAACAATTATGGAGTAATTGTTAATTGCCAATTAGCAATTGACAATTAACAACCTGAAATCAAACCACCCGATAAAGAAAACTTAAAGTTGCCCAAGTATTGACATCCAAGGCGTAGAAATCAGCACCTATACTCAGGGAAGAATCTAGGTAATTGGCACTAGCATCGTGTATGTCTTGCAAGACCGCCTGGGCTACTTCCAAAGGGTTAAACAAATCATCAATTGGTGCTCCGATTCCGCGACGAGATGGCACAGCATCGAGAGCTGTACCGGCCTGAGTGAAGGGGGAGCGACTGCAAATCAGTTGCATTTCCACCAATCCACTAGGACCTGAGACAATCCCACCAACCGAAGCTACGGCTGATGGCAGGGTTAGAGTTTCCCCAGGAGCAATTACGGCATTTTTTATAGATGAAGAGTTTTCTGAAGTCTGTGATGTTTCCAAAAATGGCAGTTCATATAGTGCGATCGCATTGCCATTGGTATTAAAGCCTAATAGCAAGAAATAGACCGGTTGGTCACCGTAGTTTTCGATCTGATAATGGAGACGACTCCCAATCGGCAAAATAGGAACACCTGCTTCTGCCACAGTTTCCGTCAACTCACCCTGAGATTTTTTAGCTGGCCCCTCACCTACCCAAGCTACCCGTGAGGAGGAAGCCGTCCGTAATGTTTCGAGTTGCATCACTAGCTTTTCCTCTGGTTTAATCATCTGTAGGGATACCCGAATACCTAGACCGGAAGATCCATCATTAGCGGTTAGCCGTAGCAATTTTGCTGCCAGCAAGGTGTTCAGTTTACCAGCTAATCCCATAGCTGCTGACTTCACAGCTACCCCAGCTTCCCCAACTCCATTAGGTATGGGTTCACCGTCGAGATAGAAGATTCCATAACCCCCTCCCCCAAACTTTTTGGCAGATAGTGCTTTACCAAACAAGTAATCAGCAGGTTGTTCCCCTGCTTGCACTATCGATGCATTAGAGATACTAGAAAAGGCGCTGGTAGCATCTACTCGCTCAATTCGTTCTAGGTTCCCATCCAGAGCTACCGTTATACCAATATTACGGGGTAACACCCGGACTACTTCTTGCACCAGCTGCCCAACTTGTAGCTGATTGTTATTATCAGTACTACCACCAATAAATTTTGCCTTAGCCGTCAGACCATCTTTAGAGGTTATTTGTAGTTGAGAGACTCCCGAGTTAGCACCGGCTTCCAATACAGACAATACAGAATTGTTGCTATAGTTATCCACAACTGTTGCTGGTAATCCTGCTAACCACAACTGTGCAGTTTGACCATTATCTTCCAGGGCAGTGACGACACCATCCGCTCCCATGCTAGGGTCAGGGGGCAGATAATAGGTAGGTATTGGCTCAAGACTACTCTGACCCCCCAACTTGGGCTGTTGTTGTGTACCTGTCAGTTGATTAACCATCACACAAGCATGAGTCAGGCTCACCTGACTTGTGGTTGTTGGTATTGCCTGCCACAGATACTGAGTAAGAGCATAGGTAAATAAGCCAGCACTGAAACCATTCCATTTTGCCTCCATGGCGATTTGATTTGGTTCAGCAGCGGTTAGAAGTAGACCAGCCATAGGATTCACCGCTCCAGGCACAACCGAAACCGATTGCCGGTTGACCATCCCTTTCCCAGAATCCTGTATCCGCCGCCGCAGTTGCTCTTGAAAAGCCAGTTCATCCCGACTAGCCTCTCGGGCTGGTGGGTTAGTACTAGAGCGTACCTTAATATTTCCTTGGAGGAGGCTATCAGCTACCGTGTGACTAGTATCAAGTACTGTAGTGACTTGGTCAGTGGCTAGCGATCGCAATAGCAAAACTAGCGTTTCTTCCAGTAAATCGTTGGCTACCTTAGGTTTTTTTTTGGTCAGGCTCCCATCTACTGGAACCAAACTATTTTGAAGTGCAACAGACTTATCGGTTTGATACTCTTTAGATAGCTTGACCTGACTACCGAAGCCACTGAAGTGGAAGACTACCACGTCACCTGGTTTAGCTTGCTCCGTCAGATGTTCAATAAAAGCCGTTTCAATATTTTCTCGGGTCGCTTGGTCATCGTTAAGTATAAGTATATCCTTCGGATTGAAGCCAAACCGATGAATCAATAGTTCTTGTTGTAGTTCTACATCAGTAACACAGCCATCCAAGAGTGTGCTACGAGGATACTTGTTGATACCCACTAGTAGGGCTAACTTTCGCCCAAGGGGTTGTGCTAATACTTGGAAGTAACGGTCTATTCCAGGAACAGCTAAACCACTATTCCCTAGGAGGGATAGTATTGTTTCACTTACTCCTAATGTTGCCAATCCCAAACTAGCTTTTTGCAGAAAAGTCCGGCGATTAAGTCCCATATCCGCGCTTCAGCTTTCAGATTTCAGCTATCAGCCTACCAGGATTGGCGCTCCCACGACCACAAGCCGTGGGATTCCCAGTTCAGCTAGTTCACTAGTTCACTAGTTATAGGTTGTTTGCGTAACCTTCAACTCGTCTCGTGCATTGCCTTAGCCAGTTCTGCTGCCACTTCAGGTCGGGAAAATTCCGGTGGTGGTAACTCTCCCTCACGTAGCATTTTCCGTACCTTAGTACCGGATAAATGAATCCTCTGCTCTGGTGTACTTGGACTCGTCTTTGCGGTAGCCATACCTTGGGTGCGAGTGCAGTAGAAAGCGTGCTCAAACTTCATTGGCATAATCCCCAACTCACCTGGCTCAAACTCACCAAAAATTTGTTGGGCATCATAGGTGCCATAATAGTCTCCCACACCAGCGTGATCCCGTCCTACAATAAAATGGGTACAGCCATAATTCTTCCGTACCAAAGCATGGAAAATGGCTTCTCTTGGGCCAGCATAACGCATGGCAGCAGGGTTAATTGCTAGAATCACTCGGTCATTGGGAAAATAATTCTCCAACATGATTTCATAGCAACGCATCCGTACATCTGCTGGGATGTCGTCGCTTTTAGTAGCACCTACTAAAGGATGAAGAAACAAACCGTCTACGGTTTCTAGAGCACACTTGATGATATATTCATGAGCCCTATGAATGGGATTACGGGTTTGGAAACCGACCACTGTTTTCCAACCCCGTTCTGAGAACATGGCTCTCGATTTTTCTGGATCGATTTGGTAGGGGGGAAACTGGGGATGGGGTAACCGTTCCAGTAACCATACCGAACCAGCTAAATTAATCTCTCCCTGGTCATACACGACTTTCACACCAGGATGCTTATCTTCATCAGTGCGGTACACTTGCACCGCTTCATGGGTTTTGTCGTAAGAATATTTTTCTGTCAGTTCTAATACACCAATAAACTGACCACTGGTATCATCCAAACGGACTAACCCCCCTTCTTGCAGAGGAGCAGCTACTTCAGAGGTAACCGAGAGGGTGATTGGAACTGACCACGGTAGGTTATTGGCTAGACGCATCCGGTCTACCACTGATTCGTAGTCTTCTTTGGTCATGAAGCCAGTCAGGGGACTAAAGCCACCGATAGCAATCATTTCCAGGTCGCTGACAGCCCGTTTATCTAGTGTGACTCTGGGCAGAAATTCAGCTTTATCCAAAAATTCCTGCCGCTGTTCGGGTGTAGCAACACGATTGATCAGTTGACCACCGTGAGCTGAGATAGTTTGTGAAGGATGGCTTAACACCGGGCTTTGCATACTCTAGGAATAATAATTAGATTCTACAATTGTCTCAAGAATTGTCTCAAGATACGACTCCCACTCCAAAGCGTGTAAGTGGGATGCTTTAGTTCACGTATAAAGATTATGCTTCAAGTACTAGAAATATAATTTAACTCTTCCAGCTTTTTGATAACTTTATCCACACTTTCTGATAATTCTTCTTTGTCAGTGCGACATTCTACCTCCGGATTTAATGGTGGCTCATAGGGGTCATCAATACCAGTAAAACTCTTAATTTCTCCAGCACGAGCTCGTTTGTAAAGTCCTTTGACATCTCGGTCTTCGCAAACGTTTAGGGGAGCATTAACATAAACTTCTACAAAGTCACCAATCCGTTGCTTGACCTCCTCTCGAATTTCACGGTAAGGGGAGATTGCGGATACCAGGACAATAACTCCATTGCGGGTTAAAAGATGGGCAACAAAGCCAATTCGGCGAATGTTTGTATCCCGGTCTTCTTTACTAAATCCGAGTCCTTTGGTTAAGTTCTGACGGACGATATCCCCATCCAAGACTTCCAGCTTGCATCCTTGGGCGTTTAGTTTTTCTTCTAATGCCTTAGTAATAGTGGTCTTTCCAGCACCACTAAGACCAGTTAACCATACTGTAACACCACGATGTTCCATGAACTCTATTTACCTCCTAGATTGTTTGTTGACATGACTTGGATTTGGTGTGGACAGGCTATTGGTATTTCAGCTGAACACCAAACTCAACTTCCTATTCGTAAGTCCTATTGCCTTTAGTCTCGGCTCATTTATAACAGATGCCGCCCTTCGGTGGGATGCTTTTGAGATCCCCCAGCTTAACGTAATAGAACGAGTCGGATTACGCTCAAATTATTTTCGGTCACATCCCCCCTATAATGGCTGACCCTGATGCCCTTTTTGATAGGGGGGTTTTTGGCCTTTTTAAAGGCTAACCTTCTGAAAGTCTCAGCAACCAGATTAACTCATCTGCTCTAAGTATTGCTGATAACCTAACTCATCAAGCAATGCTTGCTTTTCCATCACTGATTCTGCTAAATTCTGGCGATACTGCTGGACTCTATCTAGTAATTCCGGCTGATGAGTGCCCAAAATCTGCACTGCTAACAACCCAGCATTCTTGGCATTACCAATTGCTACAGTAGCGACGGGAATTCCTCCAGGCATTTGAACAATGGAGTATAGGGAATCAATACCCTTTAACTGACGACTAGACACTGGAACCCCAATCACAGGCAAGGGTGTTAGAGCCGCCACCATCCCAGGCAGATGAGCCGCCCCACCAGCACCAGCGATAATAACTTTGAGTCCACGCTTGTGGGCGTCTTGAGCATAATTTACCATCCGTTCAGGGGTGCGATGGGCAGACACAATCGCTACTTCCCAAGGAACACCAAAGTCTTCACATACTGCGATCGCATTTTGCATGGTGGGCAAATCGGAATCGCTGCCCATAATAATCCCAATTAACGGTTGGTTATTGGTCATGAATCATGTTTGATGGTAAATGAATTAGACTTCGCCACATTCCCTAATGACTCTAGATATTATCAATGCTCGTGTCCCTAGTTACGAGGGTTTACAGAATATTCACATTAATGATCATGGCATTATTGAAGCGATCGCTGAAAGCGGGGCTGAGGCCAAAGGCCACGCTTTCGCCGTAGGCGACGCTGCGCGAACGCGTTCGCGTAGCGGAGGCCAAAGGCCGATCGCACCCAAGCTAGAAACTCTTCCTAACCCGGCTATCCTTGACGTTGCTGGGGATTGGGTGTCCCTAGGGGGTGTGGATTTGCAGATTAATGGGGGGCTAGGCTTAGCCTTCACCGATGTGGATTTTCACCACATCCCTTTACTCCAGGATATTTGTCAATTCCTTTGGCATCAGGGTGTGGATCAGTTTTTACCCACTCTGGTCACTACCTCGATCGAGAAGATTCAGCGATCGCTTTCTGTGTTTGCTGAATTTATCCCTTCCCAACCTTACCAGACCCCAAGCGCTCGCATCTTGGGTGTCCATCTAGAAGGGCCGTTTCTCAATCCCCAAAAACGGGGAGCTCATCCTCTTGAGTATCTTTTACCACTTACTATTGAAAATGTCAAGGAAGTTTTGGCAGACTATGGTGATCTGGTCAACCTTATTACTATAGCGCCAGAGTTAGATAGCATTGGTGAGGTGATTCCGTATTTGCGATCGCGCAACATAATCGTTAGTCTCGGTCACTCCCAAGCCACAGCAGAACAAGCCCAAAGCGCCTTTGAACGTGGGGCATCCATGGTAACCCATGCCTTTAATGCTATGCCAGGACTCCATCACCGCAAACCAGGATTACTGGGAGCTGCCCTAGTTACTCCCGGTGTCCAGTGTGGACTAATTGCCGATGGTCAGCACGTTTGTTCCACCATGATCCAACTGCTGCTCCGTGCTGGGAATTATCAACAAGGGATTTTTCTAGTTAGCGATGCCCTAGCACCAATAGGATTACCCGATGGTGTCTATCCCTGGGACACCCGCCAGATAGAGGTCAAAGACGGGACAGCACGCCTACCAGATGGGACATTATCTGGGACAACCTTGCCATTATTGGTAGGGGTAGAGAATTTAGTCCAGTGGGGAATTTGTAGCGTTGAGAATGGCATTGCCCTCGCAACGGTTTCTCCTCGCCAAGCCATCGGTTTACCAACCCTCAACATTGGTCAACCAGCTCAGTTATTACGCTGGCATCTGGATGAGGAAACATCAAAGCTGAGTTGGCAACGTTTGTAGTCTCACTCTTCCAACTTCTGACTTCCAACTTCTGACTTCTGAGTTCCGACTCCCGATTCACTACAGGTAAATTAATAAAACTTAAAAAATCAAGTCAACGGAAAAGCCTAATTGAGTAGTAGGCTGTAGAACTAGAGCGTAAGGTAAATTTTTTTATGGCAGAACTAAAACGTGGTGCAAAAGTTCGGATTAAAAGAAAAGAATCCTACTGGTATGGCGATGTGGGAACTGTGGCTAGTGTAGACAAAAGTGGTATCAAATACCCAGTGATTGTCCGCTTTGATAAGGTTAACTATACTGGCTACAGCGGTAGCCCCACTGGGGTGAATACCAATAACTATGCACCGAGTGAACTGGAAGTAGTTGGTTAACCTAACCAGACTCAGGAACTTGAGTTTCTGGTGTATTTAGAGTGCTAAGTTAAGACTCAGCACTCACCATTGATCAACTAAGCACTCAATCGTGCCGGAACTACCAGAAGTTGAAACAATTCGCCTGGGTCTAAATCAAGTGACTACAGGCCAGGAAATTCAGGGTGGAGAGGTGTTACTATCGCGCACCATCGCCCACCCTATTTCTGCGAAAGATTTTTTAGCCCAACTCAAAACTGTCACCATTAGTGATTGGCATCGACGGGGCAAATACTTACTCGCTAAACTAACCAAGTCAGATAATAATCAAGCCGGTTGGTTAGGTGTTCACCTCCGGATGACTGGTCAACTGCTATGGCTAAGTCAAGACCAGCCTCAGCCAAAACACACGCGAGTGCGATTGTTTTTCCCAAACAACCAGGAGTTGCGGTTTATCGACCAGCGCACTTTTGGTCGAATGTGGTGGATTCCGCCATCCCAATTACCAGAAACCATTATCACTGGTCTAAAGCAACTCGGACCAGAACCGTTTTCCCAGGAATTTTCTACAGATTACCTAGTGAGCAAGCTCCATCACCGCCAGCGTGCGATTAAAACCGCCTTGCTCGATCAATCCCTGGTAGCAGGAATAGGTAATATCTATGCCGATGAAGCATTATTCTTGAGTGGTATTCGACCAGAAACCCTTTGTAAAGATTTGGGGTTAGAGCAGATCCAAAAGCTGAGGATCGCGATTATCCAAGTATTGGAACAAGCGATTGAGTGTGGTGGTACCACGTTTAGTGATTTTATCAACGTCCAGGGAGTCAATGGCAACTATAAAGGGATTGCCTGGGTTTATGGTCGTACCGGAGAACCCTGTCGTATCTGTAGCACCCCCATCCAGCGAACCAAATTAGTCGGTCGCTCAGCTCACTTTTGTCCGAACTGTCAGCGTTGATCAGGCTCGGGAGTCTCAGAAGTGTCGGAAGTGTCGGAAGTGTCGGAAGTGTGGGGATTTCTATTCCCGATTCCCGATTTCCCTATTCCCTATTCCCCATTCCCCCGATAGAATAGAAGAGGAAAGACAAAAGATATTTTATGGCTGGGAAAATTAAAAAGGGAGTATTGGTTCGGGCTATCCAAGCCGAGTTAGAAGGTAGCCTGGAAGCAAAAGCAAGTGACCCCCGCTTTTCCTCTTATTTGTTTGAAACTGATGGGGAAATCCTTGATATAAAGGGGGATTATGCCCTAGTCAAATTTGGTAGGGTACCCACCCCCAACATTTGGTTACGTATTGATCAGTTGGAAATCTCGTCTTAAAGATTAGGGAGTAGGGAAGGCGCACCGTAGGGATTAGGGAGATGGAGAGAATTATTCCGAAAAATATTGTATAATTAAATACATATTTATAATTCTAAGTAACGAAATTACTCGCCCCAATGTTCACAAACCAACCCTTGTGAGCTCTGGCACCTATAGCTGCCTAAATCCCCCAAACTTGATACCGCTGGCGAATTTAACATTTAGAAATATCAGCCGGGAGACAGAAGTCTTTGCAGCCCCCCAACCCCCAGCGAGCAATCCCTCGCTGGGGGGAGCATGAACTTAAAGTTTCCCATCTGCCACCCTTGTGTAAACAAATATTGATTTCGCCAGCATTATCAAACTTGGGGGAGTTCCAGCAAAAGCGATTGGCCGTAGGCCACGCTACGCGAACGCATTTCCACCCTACCCCTTCCAATCATGCTACCCTATCCCAACTCCCCAATTGCTTGCCACGACAACCGTGTATCTGTAATCGGTGGTGGTAGAGTAGGGAGCACCCTTGTCCAACGGATTGCTGAGAAAAATCTGGCCGATGTCGTACTCCTGGATATCAAACCAGGTATGCCCCAAGGCATTGCTCTCGATTTAATGGAGGCCAGGGGGATTGAAGGTCACGATTGCCAAATTATCGGAACTAATGACTATGCTGATACTGCTGGTTCTGATGTGGTGGTGATTACGGCAGGAAGTCCCCGGAAACCAGGCATGAGTAGGGATGACCTGCTACAGATCAATTCCAAAATTGTGGTGGAAGCGGCTAAAAATGCGATCGCAAAATCCCCAGATGCGATGTTAATCGTGGTCACCAATCCCCTCGATGTGATGACCTACCTAGCCTGGCAAGCTACTGACTTACCACCCCATCGGGTCATGGGCATGGCAGGGGTGTTGGATTCTACCCGATTCCGCACATTCATTGCCATGGAAAATGGTGTATCCGTTGCAGATGTGAATGCTGTAGTGCTCGGAGGCCATGGGGACTTAATGGTGCCACTACCACGCTACTCTACCGTTAGTGGTGTTCCCATCACCGAACTGATGACACCAGACCGGATAGAAGCCCTGATTGAACGGACTCGTCGAGGCGGAGCAGAAATTGTAGAACTGATGCGCACAGGCAGTGCTTATTTTGCCCCAGCATCCTCCGCCTGTTTGATGGTACAAGCAATTTTACACAACCAATCCCGCCAAATCACTGCAGCTGCCTACCTTCAGGGTGAATATGATTTGGAAAATATTTTTATAGGGGTACCCACCCGATTGGGGTGTCGAGGCATCGAAAAAATTTTGGAATTAAAGTTGACAGATTATGAACTGTCCTCCCTCAAGATATCTGCTGAATCAGTTCGTGACAATATTAAAAAGGCACAAGGGATGCTGGGTCATTAGGAATAGGGAGCAGGGAACAGCGGATCTGGGAACAGGGGGAGCATGTCACTTATGCAGAACATTTGTACTAAGGTAATAGGTAATAGGTAATAGGTAATGGGTAATGGGTAATGGGTAATAGGTAATAGGTAATAGGGCATCAGGGGAGCTAGTCCTGGATGAATATTTGTAAATTATCTATAGCCCCCTCATGGGTTTAAGCTTGCTCTACTGGAAAATAGTACTAATGTTTCAGAAAATTTGACCTGCTCCCGGGAACAGGGAACAGGGAAGAAGTGATTTTCGATTAAGTTGGAATTTTTAAATACATTTTATTTAAATACATTGTTTATCATTTTTCTCGTACTTTCTGCTCTGTGTCTTGATGTAGTCGCTCATGATGGAAACCTCCAAGACCGTAATGGTGCGTTTGACCCGTAATTAAATTCGCCACTAGTCGCACCTCTGGATAGCTTGACAAAAACGATAAGTTGACAAGGTAAATTGTTATTACTGGATTAAACACTTCTGCAAAAAATCCTCGTATTTCTTTCTTACTGCTCCCGATTCCCGATTCCCGATTCCCGATTCCCTGCTCCGAAGTCCCTCTTCCCTAAACTATAAATCATCAATTGGCGGCTATTATGTCTAATACCTTAAAACCTGGAGCAATTATCAAAGACCGCTATAAAATCTTAGGCGACTTAGGTCAAGGAACTTTTGGAAGGACTTATCTTGCTGAAGATGCTAATCGCTATCAAGAGCGTTGTGTACTTAAAGAATTTGCTCCCCAACTTCAAAACAAACATGAATTACAAAAAGCTCAAGAATTATTTGAGAGAGAAGCTGGCATGTTATACCAGCTCAGACATAACCAAATTCCTTGTTTTAGAGAGTTACTTAGAACCAGTATCGGTCGTAAAAATTATCTATTTTTAGTACAAGACTATGTCGAAGGGTTCAGCTATCACCAGCTTTTAGTCCAAGGTCAAAACTTTAGGGAAGCAGATGTGATTAAACTGCTCCAAGACATCTTGCCAGTTTTAGATTATATCCACTCTAAGCAGATCATTCATCGGGATATTTCTCCCGATAATCTGATTAAACGGAATTCTGACAGCAAGCCAGTATTAATTGACTTTGGTTGTGTCAAAGAAATGGTAACCACTGCTATTATCCAATCAACTGGACAGGTGATTGGCACTCAAGTGGGCAAACGGGGTTACTCCCCAGATGAACAGTTACGATATGGCAAAGCTGATGGCACTAGCGACCTTTACGCTTTAGCGGTAACTGCTTTAGTATTGGTAACCGGTAAACAGCCTCTAGACCTTTATGATAGTTATCATGCTACCTGGCTTTGGCAAGAGATAACTATTAGCCCCAGCTTCAAATCGGTGTTGACTAAAATGCTGGCTAATCTTCCTAAACAAAGGTATCAGTCAGCCCAAGACGTCAGTGAAGCGCTCTTAACCGTAATTCCCCAGCCGGTAAGTAGCCAGCAGCCAACTAAGCTACCAAATAATCTACCAACTAAACAACCAAATAATCTACCAACTAAACAACCAAATAATCTACCAACTAAACAACCAAATAAACAACTAAATACGCTATTTACCCAGATCGCTACTTTAGTTGCTGCGCCTGGTCAAACCATTAAAACAACCTTCACTGCTGTGCTGAATCGCAAACAGCAATCCACTAACCGTGAACTAAAGTTTTTTGGTCTTTCTATGTCCATTGCTTTATTAGTAGTGTTTGGAACGGTAGCAGTAGCCAGAGGGGGATTTCCTACACCAAAATTACCCAAGATATCCTGGTCTTTGCCCTCTATACCATCATTGCCTTCTAAAGCATCTGTGAGTAACACCGAGCAGCAACGGCAAAAGCAAATCTATCAGCGTTGCCTAGATTTGAAAATTGATCCAGGGACTTTTTATCAGAAAGTTGATCAATTTTTTTATAGTACATATCCCCAATTAAAAGGAAAGACTCTTTCGGATCAAGAACAGGATGTTCAATTCCGGCAAGCTTGGTATCAAATTGCTGAAGAGTTACTGGATAATTTGGAACAGGAGGCTTATTTGAGTAATTAGATGTTTTGCCTGGTTCATTCTGAATCAATTCACTGATCTTCAACCTTAAAGTTAAGTCGATAATTAATCGGTTTAGAAGCTTGAGAAACTACCACAAATTCATAGAAGCCAGATGCTGGGAGCTCCCCGCTCCACTCCCGTTCGGTTGAGTCTTCTAATAGGGGGGTCGTCTGACGGCTCGGAGCATAAACTGAAAACAACGCATTTACATCGGTAGCCAGTCTGACTTCCATGACTTGACCACGAGAAAGTTCAGCAGTAAACGCTTGTCCGTCTCCTGGCTCGAGAGTTCCATTGACTTGTTGAACTCCGCCAGCAGCAAACTGAATGCGCTGTAGGGATTTTCCCGATGTCAACGCTTTGATCGTATCCCCAACAATCCCTTGCCACACCTGACCAATCGACTTATTGATAAACTCCTGACCCCGCTGATCGGGAAACTTATGAAAGAATTTAGAATCTGCAATATCATAAGCTGCACGGCTAGAAAGGCGCACCTGATTCACTTGCTGCTTCCAGCGAGTTAAATCTGCTGTCCCATAGCTTCCCAACCTTCCCCGTGCCGTCCGACTCAAATTTAGCAACTCAATCCGGGTCAATAACTCAAATGCCAGCTTATCCCACTCTTCTCTTAAGGGAGCATCCTGTGATCCATTGCCTAGCTGTCGTTTTTGTTGATTTGGGTACTTGTCCCAAAACGCCTCATTGACTAAGTCAATGTAGAACTTTTCGTTAATCTCCAAATTGGCACGACGCTGATCTAGCAATTTCTTGCGGTTTTCCTCGTTCTTGGTAAACCAGTCGGGTGGCTTGATGTCCGGTTGACCGATGGGTGATTCCTTTGGTGAGCGTTCCGACTGAGGTTTTCTGAATGTAAACCACCAATTGGTTGCCCAGAAGGTAAAGCCAAATACAGCAGCAGCTAAGACAGATACCAAAACTACCTTGCCAAGCCAGTCTAAAAGGGTATTATTGCTAGCACCGGTTAATGGTCTTCCGGTAGCTGGGCTTGCTGGCTGGTTAACCGCTACTGGCTTTGAACCAGGGGCAACTGCTAAAGTCGGTTTAGTCTGAGGGGGTGATGGAGCTGATTGCGGGTCACTGGCAAATTGAAGGTGAGTGGTGAGGTCTCGCAGCACTTCTTTGGCATTTTGGTACCGTTCTCCTGGTCTCGGTTGAAGCATTTTATCCAGGATACGACCTAGGGTAGAGCTAAGGCTGATCTCTCGTTGCCATTTCCAGGTCAGGGTATTGGGGTCAATTATCTGCTGGGGTTCCTGACCAGTCACTAATACTAATATTGTTGCCCCTAGAGCATAGAGGTCACTGTGGGGAAAAACACTTCCTCCTTGCATCTGCTCTGGGGGAGCATAGCCAACTTTACCCAAGCGAGTGATGATCGGCTTATTTTGACCAGCCACCTTTGACCCTAGGAACTTCGATGCCACATTTGCTGCTACCTCCTTGACACCACCAAAGTCAATCAGCACTGGTAAACCATCGGTACTGCGCAAAATCAGATTATCCGGAGAGATATCCCGATGAATCACCCTCATGAAATGGATATATTCCAACACTGGCAGGATTTGGATCAGCAGTTGAGTCACTTCTGCTTCACTAAACCGGAGTCCCTGAGGTCGGCGAGCCTCCAGTAGAGCGCGGTAGGTTTGCCCCTCGACATAGTCCTGAACCAACAATAGGGTGCCTTTTTCCTGTTGTTGTACCTGAAACAACTCACGAAATTGAGGGATTTGAGGGTGTTGCAGTCTATAAAGAACTCCCGCTTCCCGCTCAAATAATTCTTCGGCTTTTTGTAAGGCGTGGTTACCTTGAACTTGGGGGGCAAATTCTTTTAGCACACAAGGTTCATTAAAGCGGTTCAGGTCTTGAGCTAAATAGGTGCGTCCAAAGCCTCCGTGTCCCAACTCCCGGACGATGCGGTAGCGACCACCCAGAATCTTCCCAGTTTCAAAGGTTTTGGCTAAGGACGGCAGCATCTCGCCACAAACCCGGCAAAACTTATTGTCATTGGGATTCTCATGTCCTTTACTACAATAGAGGGGCGTCATGCGATTTTGGATGTTGGATGTTGGATGTTAGATTTTTTCCCAGGGCTTGCTCCCGGAGACTTGACACAGTGCGTGCGATTCTGTGACCTGTTGACTCAGTAGTTGACTAAGCATAGGTATATCAGCTACTGTGCTATATATATAAAGATATATAGCATTTATAAAATAGGTGAGATAGATTTTCGATGTTAATTTGGGATTTTAGGCAATAGGCAACAGGCAACAGGCAACAGGGAAAAAATTTTTTTACCTAATTACTATCAGAACCGCTATACATCACTATATATATTAACTATATATAACTACTTATTCCTGTTGAAGTGTTCCGCAACCTAATTGCTGAAATATGTCATCGACGTATAACCCAGTTTTCGCTGAGGTATAATAACTCGCTATCACTTGTTCTTCCTCGGCAATTTTTTTCTGTAACATGTGTGTCAATTGCTCCAGTTTTTCTTGATCAACTAAGTCTGATTTATTTAAGGCAGTAATAATCACCCCTTTGGGATTGATGGATAAAAACAGATCGATGTGATGAATAATGTGCTCAATGGTTTCCAGACGAGTTACATCAGCAACAATAATTGCACCGTGAGCTCCTTTTAAATAAGTTGGTGAAATTCCCTTAAATTTAGTATGACCTTCTAAATCCCAAATCATCAATTTTATATCCAGCAGTTCTGATCGGGTTTCATCCTTAAATTTTAGGATTTTGCGGGAAATTTTAACTCCGACTGTTGAAAGATATTGGTCGCTAAACACACCCTCCACAAATCGGCGGATTAGGCTAGTTTTGCCCACACCAAAGTCTCCAACTAGGCAAATTTTTCGATCAATAGTGGACATTGTTACTGCTTGCTGACAACTGGTTTGAACTCTCGGGGATTGTAAACAGTTGTTAAGAGATGGGCATGGCTCCACATCTGAACAGGTTTACGGTATGATTTCTTCAGCGGACTTGAATACCTATTGCTCACCCACCGTATTTTCCCAGACAGCAGTATGGTTTTAGTGTTAGTGATCTATTGCAGTAGTTCGATCACCTCCTGATTCCAGATTTAATAGACAAGGGACTAAAGTCAATCTCTTCTTGTTATCTGGTGGCTAAAGCAAAGGCGCTTTCAATTGGGTTTCTCGGTAAACCGATCAAATAGGACACATCGATTTAACCACAGCGGTTGACTAGCATCAACATCTGGCGGTCGTTTGCCAACCCCACGAACTTGCAGCCGATTGGAATCAATGCCTTGCTCAACAAGCACATCTTTTACCATTTGGGCTCGTTGTTGTGCCAATCCCTGATTTTCGGTAGCTTGACCCCTAGGATCAGCGTAGCCGATTATCCTCAGGTGCTTTTGAGGATACCGTTCCAGATATTCCTTAATTGATCGGATTTTAGTGCCTATATCCTCTGGTTTCAACTGGGCTGAACCAAGATCAAAGTAGATCCGGCTGGTAAGGTCTAATCCTTGGAGTTGTAAATTGTTCTCGACCGACTTGACACCGGGAATGTTCTCAAAGGCTTGGATAATCTTAGGGACATCCTTAGCATAGAGTACCGCTCCGTTTACTGTGACCTTGCCTTCTGTATAGTATGCTAAAATTATTACCCCATCCATTTGATTCAAGGTGTTGCTCACCCTTTGGAGTTGAGATTGGGTTAATTCATCAGTATAGGGGAGTTCGATCACCTCAATTTGATTATCCAACCCTAAGTTAGGAGCGGCAGCTTTAGCAATTTGCTCGACGTTTGAGCGCAGAACCTGATTCGGTAGCTGTCCACCTAGCTTTAGTATCTGGCGATTGGCTTTAACTGTTAAACCATAATCAGCCACTTCTGGGGCATAATAGGCGAGGGCAAGTTGAGTTTTTTGCTCAATGCGACGGTTTATTTTAGCCCTATGCTGATAAATTCCCCCAAATACAGCGATTAAACCCAGAAGCCCTAAGCCAAGCACCAATAAGCCTGGCGGTTTCTTGCCTTTTTTCCGATTTTCCTGAGTATCACGACGCCCTTGACTAACGGATTGATCTAATAAATTTTGTAAAATTCCCTTGACTCCCACCGGGATATTTGTAGTATCCCCATCAAAAGACCTGATCGGTTTACCATAATGGGTAACAATAGTTCCTAGGCTTTCCCGCAACTCATGAATGAATTGTTGGGTGGGTTCCCCTTCAACTACCACCGCCAGATAGCAATATCCCTCTACTTCCAGGATGATCTTGGATGTACCATAGTCAATAGCATCGATTTCTGCCACATCCCCAGACTGAGCGATGCAGTCATTGACAAAGCTACGGATAGCGGTGAGCATCCCTGCTAGCATATCTGACTCTAGATGCTGCTTGTCAGAGGGTTGTACCTCAGCAATCACTAAACCAGAGTCTTTATGAATCAAAAAGATAGCTCGCGCCCGAAACAGCATCACCTCCCGAAGCAGCAATTCCGCTTCAGAAACCCCCTGGACCTTAGCGCGAATCTTGCGCATCATTCCTTCAATGCTGAGGGCATTTTCCACCTTATCATTGATAGCTCGGATTTCTTCTGCTAAGTATGTGGAAATGGTACTGCCAATGACCGGATACAGAGCATTTACCATGGCGTCTCGCTCAATTCTAATCTGTTCCCGGATCGCTGCTGCCATTTCTGGTGCGATCGCTTTCCCAACTTCCTCTGGGCACTCCATGATGCGAGAGGCAATAGCTACTGGAACTGCCGGAGCGATCGCTTCTCCCACACACACTTTATCCTGTTGAGTTCTATGGTCAATTACTTCATCAATGATGGGAGTCAGGGAATCGGTCACCGAGGTACTGAACTGAGCTACCGTGAGATCCAGCAACTTAGCCATCACTGGTAGCAATAGATTAATCAATTCTTGAGGTTGATCAATCCGATGCTCAAGCTTACCTTGTCTCTGGGCTAGGCTTTGTATCTGGTCACGAAACTGTGCCATTTCTGGAGATATCACCAGTTCTTGCAAAATCTCAGCCAAGGTGTCTAATTCCTGGGAGGTGTCGGGATCAGACTTTGATGGCAGGTCTTGCTTGCTTTCTGTGGCTTCGGATTGGACTAAATTCTCAGCTAATAATGGCTCTTCCGGATTTTGAGGCATTGGCGGCAGATGCTCCTTTGGTAAGGGAAGCTGTGGTGATCGGTTATGATCTCGAAAGACTTTCACACCCAACGATTGGGGTTGATCTGTTTCTATGGCATCAGCTCCTTGATTCTGAGCTAATGGTTCTTTCTCCTGAACCCTATACGGTCGGTTGCTACTGCCACGGTCAGTTTGAGGTTCAAGAGAAAGAACCTCAAGGTCACCGGATGAATGGGATTGCTCAATAGTGTCTGCTTGATCAGAGGTCATCCCTTGCTGCTGAGAGTTAGGGTGTTGGCTAGGTTGATCTGTCTGATCAATAATTTTGAGGTCAGTGAGTAAATTCAGCAAATCCTTCAACTCGTCTTCTGTGCTTGAATTGACCTCAATTGAGTCTGAAATAGAATTTTCCGGCTGATGCTGATCAGCCGGATTTTGGTTTGAAAATGCCACTGGTGGCTATCCGTTACTATTTAACCTTTTGCAAAAATCAGCGATGCTCGACAAAGAGCCGCTACGCGAACGCACTTTGATTTAAAACTAATTTTAGCCAGAAAATCAAGTGAATTTTTGTCGCTGGCATTGCATGACTGTGCCAAGTCTATTCCAAACTCTGAGTTTGCTTGATTAACTGGAGATGCTCGTCATCATGATTATTATTAGTAGCAGTTTTCTCAGTAACCGTACCATTATGACCTTTGGTCTGTGGTAATCCAGACCAGCGATCACTAGCTTCTTTGAGTGCTGGAACCAATTCAGTCCCTTTTAGCCTCAAACCCAACTCTAACAACATGTCTCCGAGATCTGCTTTCGAGGCTTTGGCATCTTTGAGTTGTGCAAATTTAGTTTCCAGCTCTGCCAATATCTGCTTTCTGAGATTCATGACATCTTGCTGATGCTGTTCTTTAGTTTCTGAAAGTTCCTTCTTTAGGGAGGTGGACTGCTTGTATACTGTCTCGTCCAGCACCTCAATACTCTTAGAAAACTTTTTGTTGAGCAGCTCAACCCGCTCCTGAATCTCATTCCTTTCTTCGGCTGCAGTTAAACTAAGATTACTTAGTTTTTTTTCCAGGGAATCTACAGCAGCAGCGATTTCTTTCGACAGAGTCGTTTTGATCTGCTCAACGCGATCGCGTATTTCCTGCTGCCATATGGATAAGTCAGACTCTATCTTCGTGAAGCGATTATCATACTCTCGCAGCTTAGAGCCTATTATTATATCACGTATTTTCTCAAGATTTCCCAGTCTTTCCCGCATTTCTGCTTTATTGATTCCATCCATGGCAATAAAACTCAAATAAACAAACAACAATGAACCATAAACAATTACCAGCTTGCCTTGAAATCAAGGAGCGTGCCATTTATCTTATCAATCAGATGCTGCTGTGAACCGGAACCGTTGTGTGACAAACATCGGACAGCTGCATTACTAACCAGACAAAATACCTAAAACCTATTACTATTAGCTTACAGCCAAGACTTTTAATCATCTGCACCAAGGATTTCATATTGACCGAGTACGGGGTTCGTAAACATATGCGCTACGCCCACGGTACTTGAGTGGCTATTGGCCAACCGCTTAATACTGACGGTTACTCTTCGCTCTCGATTTCGGCTAACGATTTCCACCCTGCTTGCCACAAGCCAGGATCTTTAAGCTGTTTAGCATTTAGCCAAAAACGGACATTCGGGTCACAAGAAGCTACCATTTCAGCAAACACCCACTTTCCTTGGTTTTTACGATTGACCACTTGGAAATGCCGCCAGCCCCAAGTTTTCTGTTTAGCTGTCCATTTTGAACCCACAAGATGAGGGAATTTTTGTTTTTGAGCCATTTCCTCTATGGTCTGATCATCAAGCTTAAGCGTGGTGAGTGCTAAGTGGGAAAAAATTTTCGTTCTTTGTTGGTTATACGTAAAAGTTATACCTAGAAGATTGAGACTGTGACACCTTGCACTCACACTGGGTTTTCAGACTTGACCCAAGGAGCGACAATCCCCGGGATTCTCCTTTTCCTTTGGAGACACTACGTGAACGCATAATTCTTGATAAAAGTTTCTCTAGTTCTACTCAAAACATATTACTCACACGAGCAGACAGATAGTTTTAATTTGTTACAGATCCACAACAAAGTCTGTCTGGTTTTATTTTCCCACTGAGTAGTCAAAACTCAGCACTACAAAGAGAGTTTACGCTTTGCCAGTAGACGTGCGGCTAGGATACCGCCGATAAAACCAAATAAATGTCCTTGCCAAGATACATGGGGCTGTGAAGGTAAGACACCCCAAACTAAACCACCATAGAGGAAGCCGACTAGAATTGATAGAAAAATTGAGGGTAGGTTTCGTTCAAAGAAGCCTCTAAATAGCAGAAAACCCAGGTAGCCAAAGATCAGTACACTTGCCCCAATATGAACTGAATTGGGAGCCCCCAACAGCCAAACCCCAAAACCACCAACCAGCATGGTGATGGTGGTAACGACGAAAAAGTCGCTAGTTTCTTGCAACATTACAAACCAGCCTAGGACAAGAAAAGGTATAGTGTTGGAAATCAGATGAGAAAAACCACCGTGGAGAAAAGGGGCAAATAAAATACCCCGCAGCCCAATCGGGTTACGGGGAAGGATGCCATATAGATCAAGTTTCCTTGCAAAAATGAATACATCCACCAGCTCTATAATCCACATCAGAGCGACCCATCCACCGAGGATTATTGCCTGAGTTTGTAACTCACTGGTTATTGATTGTTTTTCCTGCCTAGTCATCGTTGATCAGTTTATGGTGAACAATAATATAGAAACCAATAGACAAATTCCGACATTGGCTTACTTCGCAGGTCTTGAGCCATGTCTACACACTAACGTAATTAAATAACGTAATTAAATAATGACTAATAATTATAAATAGTTAGAGGTTCTATCGCCTCTGGGAGCTCAAATCCAAATACCCGGGAGTAAAAATACAACTCCCCTTCGAGAGTCCGTTTAATCGTTTCTGCTTTACGAAAACCGTGTTGCTCGCCTTCATAAGTGACATAGGCTACAGGTAACCCCTTAGCCTTCAAAGCTCCCACCATCATTTCTGCTTGACTAGGAGGAACTACCTTGTCTTCTAGCCCCTGGAAGAAAATTACAGGACACGACAGTTGGTCTGTGAAATGAATAGGCGATCGCTGTTGATATAAATCTTTACGTTCTGGATAAGGACCGATCAAGCTATCTAGATACCGGGACTCAAATTTGTGGGTATCCTTCGCTAGTACCTCCAAATCACTGATACCGTAGTAGCTAGCGCCAGCTTTAAACACATTTCGGAATGTCAGAGCAGCTAGAGTTGTATAACCCCCAGCACTCCCCCCAGCAATCGCCAGTCGCTCACTATCAACTAGTCCTTGCTCAGCTAGGTATTGAGCGCCATTGGTGCAGTCATCAACATCTACAATCCCCCAGTTGTTTTGAAGGCGCTGACGATAATCCCGCCCATAGCCAGTACTCCCTCCATAGTTTACATCTAACATGGCAAAACCACGAGAGGTCCAGTATTGGATTTTTAGGTTAAAGGCACTAGAAGTGGCCGCCGTAGGTCCACCGTGGCTTTTGACAATTAGGGGTGGTTTTTCGGAGGTTGGTGCAGTGTAGTCTTTGTTTTGTGGTGGGTAGAAGAAACCATAGGCGGTCAGTCCATTAGTGGTGGGAAATGCGATCGCTTGAGGACGCGATAGATAGCCAGTATCGATAGCTAACTCACTCGACTTCCTCAATACATTGATTTGTCCATTTGTCAAGTCCAACTGAACAATAGCGCTTGCTTCTGTTACGGAACCAGCGATAAAAACCGCTTGATTATCAGTTACCTTGAGGTCATAAATACTGCTGTATGGTGTAGCAATGTCGGACCGCTGCTTCGTTTTTAGGTCAATACTAGCTAAATGCCAGTTTCCTGCCTGAGTATAGGTACATATGATTCGATTGGCACCATCAAAGCCATAAGTAGACATTCCAAAGACCCACTGGGGTAGTCCAAACTCGGCTTCCATTTCACACAGGGGTTCTATTTCCCCTTGGGTTGGTTGCCAGCGGTAGAGATTCCACCAATTAGTGCGATCGCATACAAAGTAAAGGACACCATCTGGTGACCACTCTGGCTGAAATACCGACTCATCTACCCCACCAGCAATGGGCTCTGCAACACCTAGAGAACCATCGGTTAATATTGGAGCTACCCATAGTTGAGTACCATCCCAGGGCATATTGGGATGATTCCAGCTTAGCCACGCCACTTTAGAGCAATCGGGACTTAGGCGCGGCGAGGAGTAAAAGTCACAGCCAGAGGCTAGCACTTGAATATCTTCACCGTTTTCTAGGCTGATGCTAACCAAGGTATTGACTGGTTCCCCCTCCACCGTGTGGTTTTCTCCCACACAGATTATACGTCCTCGCTCCTGGTCAATTACCCCATCACCATAGCGCCAGTTACCTATAGGGGTTACGGGTTGGGGTTTGGAGTTTGGGGTTTGTTGGTACAGACGTTGGTCAGCAAAATTAGAGAAGTAAATTGTGCCATCCTTAACTGCAATTGCACCACCACCATACTCGTTAACCCGAGTCCGAGCATTGAAGGGCTCGGGAGTCAGATCGACACTTTTGCCATCAGGGGTGCGTCGCACGATCACATTGCGTCCACCTTCTGCAGGTCGCCCTTCTATCCAGTAAACATCATTTTTATCAAGGGCAATGGTGCCCAACCTAACGCTGCCTTGAACAATCATGTCAGCGCTAATAGGGGATTTCCAGGAACCGTAGGGGGCAAGGTGTGCTGGTTGGGTCATGGAAAAACTGCTGTAATTGCCTCTAACTTGCTTGGGCTCTAGCTACTATCATAACCTGACTACGTGTCCAGTGTGAACGTTTATGTAGGGATTCCCGTACATTTACCCAAATCGGGCTTGCTTAAATGCATCCAATTGCGCTAAAAGAGTATAGAGGGGCTTCCTTGCCGTACAAAACTCTACAGATCGGCGCATTACCGCAAACGGGAAGCATTGTAGTTCAGGTATTCGCAAAAGCCAATCTAACAACAGAATTGATTTAGAGATTTTAGAGTATGACTCAAACAGTTACTCACCCCATGGTGAAGTTGCAACGCCATGTGCGTTCATTGGCGGAATCCAAAATTATTAAACCCAGTGACAGCCTTTGGAAAATTGCCCTGCTCTATGGCGACGAATGGTCTTACTGGAAACAGGAACTGACTGAATTCGGGTTTACCATGCAAGACCCGATCAGTGACTTACTAGCTGTGGAAGCCTGGGACGAAGAATGATCTGATCCAATTTAAGCCTAAGTACTTATCTATCTCATCAGGTGCGACCCTAGGCCGTGAGGGATTGCTGGCGGCTTAGCAGGCCCTTACCTATTTGTTCGTAAGAATGAAAATTGAGAATTGAAAGTTGTCAGTGGTTAATTTGCTATTGACAATTTGCTATTTACAATTAAAAATTGACAATTTTCAAAAGGCGATCAACGGGGATCAACCATTTTAAGAAGTAATTAACTGGACTTGATCTGACTTCTTTCGCTTCTATTTGGCGTTCACCCTTGAATCGGTAGAGCTTGGTAATAGATGAGGAATACCCGCGCCAAGCGGGTGAGTAAATCCTTTCTTTATTCCCTGATTTACCTTATCCTAATCACTAGTGACCGCCAAATTATCCCCGTTAAATTTCTGCTCATATTGATTAACGCCGACTCCTAAATACAAGTAACCAAAGCCTGCATCAGTTCTTTTGCCGTTTGGTAGCGATCGCAAGCCCTTGGTTGACAAACCCGCTCAATCACTTTCCTTAATTGGGGAGTAACAGTGGGAACGCCTGATACATCAAACCGATATCCTGAACTACGCCTTTGATAATACTTTAGAGGTGCTTCCCCGGTGAGCAGAAATATTAAAGTTGGGCCAATGGCGTAAAGATCCGATTGAGTGCAAGGCTGACCTCGGTCTTGTTCAGGAGCACTATATCCTTCCGCTCCAATCCGTGTACCTGGTATGGTGCCAATTTCTTTAACAGCACCGAAATCCAACATGACAATTCGGTTATCTCGATGGCGCACCATCAAATTCGCAGGCTTAATGTCTCGGTGGATTAGAGGCGGCTGCCGATCGTGGATGTAGTCTAAGATATCGCAAGTCTGAATCATCCACTCTACGGCCTGAGGCAAGATGACTGGTCCAGTGCTTAAGACACGTTTTTCTAAATCCTCACCGTGAATTATAGCCATTGCTAAGTATTTTTTACCCCCTTCCACAAAAAAGTCGTAATACTGGGGAATTCCGGGATGATTCAGGGTTTTCAGGGTGCGAGCCTCTCGTTCAAACAGTTCTTGAGCCTTGGAAATTTGAGCCATGTCAGCATTCATTTCCTTTAGTACTAGTAGGAGTGGGTATCCATCTTTGCTGTTGACTTTGTCCCAGGCAAGATAAGTGGTTCCCATTCCCCCCTGTCCCAACGTTCGCAAAACATGGTAGTTGCGAATGACTCGCTCGACTGGCACCAAGGGTTGACCACAGTGAATACAGAACAAATTACCTGGTGCATTGCCTTGGTGTTGGCATGGCTTAGTAGTCTCAGCCAAGGGCTTGGGTGCTAGGGCAGGTAGTTGCTGGGTTTGAACTTGGAATTGCAGCAGTGGACCTTTCTGGGCTAGCTGAATCAGAGCCTTTTCCGGCACCACCCCCTGGGAAACCAAGACACCATTGAGAAAGGTGCCATTGGCACCCTGATTGACCAACTGCCACATCGGACCCGATGGGGAAGCACTAGCCCTGAGTTCCAGGTGATGTCGTGACACGATCGGGTCATCGACAATCACATCATTATCAGGAGCACGACCAATGCGAATGGTAGATTTGCTCTGAAAGCTCCACTGCTGCACTGGAGTGGGGCTTAACGGATCTAAGAGGGTCAGTGTGACCATAGTCAGTTGTCCTTTGTCCAAAGTCCTTTGTCGGTTTTATCCTTTGTCGGTTTTGTCCTTTGTCGGTTTTGTCTTTTGTCGGTTTTGTCCTTTGTCAGTTTTGTCCTTTGTCAGTTTTGTCCTTTCTCCAAAGTGACTAACCAGAATATACTGGCAGCTACTAATGAAATACAAGTAATGATTAATGACTAATGACAAACAACTAATAACCTAATGACTAATAACAAACAACTAATGACTAATGACTAACTAATGACTAACTAATGACCTAATTTAATCTTGGTTGAGCCAAGTTTGGTCGCACCTTCACACGAACTAGGATTAGTGTAATGTTGTCGTGACCATTATGCTCATTTGCCAGCTCAATCAAGTTAGCCAGACCCTGATCGAGGCTAGATCGGGAACTGAGTAAAGGCGCTAAGTGAGTTTGCCAGTGATTTTCCAACAGGTCATTATCTGACAAACCATCAGAACAAAGTAAGAATATACTATCTTCTGCGATATCTATGAATTGCACATCGGGATTTAGGAATTGCTCACTACGCGGTCCAAGGGCTTGAGTTAGTTGATAGGCATCAGGGCGAGAGTAAGCGAGCTCTGGATCTACTCCCTGCTGGATTTCTCGTTGACCGACCTCGTGGTCTATAGTGATTTGCTCTAAGCCTCGTTTCCGAGTTAGCCGATAGACCCGACTATCTCCGACATGGACAATCCCTACCTTCGTATTTTCAATCAACATCATGACTAGAGTCGTACCCATTCGACCACTGCCAGAGCGAGCATTTTGTTGGTTGATATCAAAAATCGCTTGATTTGTTACATACACGGATTTCCTGAGACTATCTTCTGTAGGAAACTGGTCTTGCCAATTTTGTTTAAAGTAATTCTGGAGTACCTCTACTGCCATAGAACTGGCTACTTCCCCAGCCGCATGCCCTCCCATACCATCGCAGAGAATATATAAACCACGAGCTTGTATACTTCGACCAATAGGATTTTCCTGCTTTTTGAGTTGAGTCTGGATGCCAAAACAATCCTCATTATGATCTCTTTGATGACCAATGTCTGTCATACCGAGATCATCAAGACTCTGCAACCTCATTGGCAACAGTACCGTTGGCATTTCATCCCCTTGTTGCTCTTTTGCAGATAGATCAGACAATAATTCTTCGCTATCAGGAGGTTCAGTGTCTGCCCTTGCCATTTCTGAGAGTACAGCGTCAGTTAATTCCATACCGTCGTATAGGTCAGATTCTTGTTCGTGGGCAATGGCTTGCAGATGCGATCGCAATTCCTCAATAGTTTCAATTTCTTTAGTACACAACTGCCGGACAACCGTTGACAAGGACGTAAATTGGGTTCGCTGGGACTGGTTAAATAATCGTTGCCACAGTTGTCCCAAATCCTCTAGGGTTAGGGGATTTTCCTCCCTTTCGAGATAGAGACGCTCCAAACCTAGTGCTTGGTCTTCATCCACCCGGAGATTCGTCAGTTCCAACAAACTCTGACGACAATGCCAAGGCTCTAGAGCTTGCCAAAGCTTTGCCATTTCATCGAGCCAGTATAAAATTTGCAGTTTAGAAAACTCTTCAGAACCCCACAAATTACTCAGTAACTGCCATTCTGAACGGTTTTCTAGCAAGATTATCGCCTTACCATTTTGCTGCCAAACATCATGAATTTCTGGCACGCTAGGGTAACATAAGTCCTTAAGAGCCAAATAGGGTTTAGCACTCTTTGGGATATCTAGGACTTTCCAAACGTCTAAGTTTTCTTTCGAGGAAGATTTTAGCTGCTCTAGGTTTGTCGATAGATCAAATTTCTCTGGAGACAATATTGTTTGATTAATCAGAGCGTCTAGGGGAGACTTTTGTAACGGTTGGCAGTCCAAAACTGTTACAAAGATACTATTATCTGTTGTCTTACTTTCCTCTACCTGATCTGTGAGTTTCTCAGGTTCTAGTACTCTGTAACGCTTACCCTGGTCTAGATAGACAATTGTTGCTGTCTGAGAACTTGGGTTTTCGAGATTAGGAATTGACCAGGTCGAAGCTTCAGTAGATTGAGGTTTCTCCTGTATGGGCGTAATCTCTAGTAATGGCTTCTCCCCAGATTCTAGTTCCACTTGATCTGAGCCACTTCTGTTGTTTATCGATGCTTCATCAGCCAACAGTGTTGACGCTTGGGACAAGGTGGCATCATCCCCTGGCTCTGTTAGTATAGTATCCGATTTCGTTAGCCACTCTTGTGTTGTTTCTAGGAATGATTCTGGCTGGGTTAGTTCACTCTCGGTCTGATCAGAGTTTAGTTGTGACACCGCTACTGGGGTAGCCTGATCAGCTGAGGAGTCTGACACCTCAACCGAGCTTTGAGGATAATTCTGGGGGGAGGTTGGCCAATTTTGCTGCTTAGAAATAATAGCCCTCCAAACCGTTCCTGTGAAGGCACCGCAGTTGTGACAAGTTTCAGCATTTAGGGGCACTTGGGTAGCGCATTTATGACAACTTTTATCGGTTAGGGAAGTTCCACATCGTTGACAAAACTTGTTGGTATTTGGGTTCTCGAACTGACACTGGGGACAAACTAACATAATGGAACTTCCTTAATCCTTAAATTCCGCGCTTTGGTGGGTAACTTTTAAGATTTAATCTAACTGCCATCTAGTTGGCCACGCTGTCATCTATGATGGCAGCTTTTAGCAGCATAGCCTGATTCTAATTTTTACGCTCTCGTGCTATGTCATGCTATAATCAAAGAAATTTAAACTATTTTTTTTATAGGCTACACCCTATAGTTTAACCAGGGAGCAGAGGGTGAGGGCAAGCAAACGGGAATCTAGCTCTATTATCGCTCCCTTCTGGCAAAGCCTCTCCTCTTACTACAGCCAATAGCTGAAGCAGCTATATACAAAAGTTTAAACTTTTATTCCGGTAGGGGCGAATAATCTATTGTATCTATCTAAGTAGAGGGCTACTCTCAGGTCTATCTGGGCAAGCTTTTGGTGATGAACATTAAACTACCTTTAATCATTGCTGTCGTCTTAGGGGCAACTATACCAATTGCTCTTCATCTATCATCTGCACAACAGGTCAGCAAACCTACAAAAACTAATGATAACTCCAGTAAGACCATTCAACATCAACAAACCAAGACAAAAGTGTTTGAGTTTATCTTAAAAGATAAGACCTGTATAGAGTGTGATCTCATCGGTATTGATTTGAGTGGACTTGACTTAAGTGGAGTTGACTTTAGCAGAGCTGACTTTAGCCAAGCTAACTTATCCGATAGTAACCTAGAGAATGCTAAACTAAAAGATGCTAAACTAATTGGTGCTCGTTTAGAAAACGCCAAGTTAACGTCTGCTGACTTAGATGGCGCTGACTTTAAAGATACTAACTTAAAAGGTGCTGATCTTAGTGATGCTAATCTCCTCAATATCCGATTAGCTAATGCTGATTTAAGTGCTGCTATTCTTAATCGTACTGAGCTTCGAGAAGCTGACTTGACTGGTGCTAATATGGAGCATGCTGACTTGAGTCATGCTAGTATTTATGGTGCAATTTTGAGGGAGACTAATCTCACTGGTGCTAACCTTTATAAAGCGAATTTGCGTTACGCCAATTTGCAAGATGCAGTATTAAAGGGCACTAATCTAAAAGGCGCTGATTTACAATTTGCTGTGATGCCTGATGGGAAAACTGTTTATGGAACGGATGATTACTGATTGACATGCAGGTAACGCTAAGCGATGAAGCTTTGCTTCCGCTAAAAGCGATCGTAAGTATTCAGCTATCAGCACTCAGCTATCAGCACTCAGGTTAAAATAAACCTCCAACGGGAGAATTTAATAGTTTGAGATTAATCAGAATAGCCACGCTACACCCAACAGCTTTTTGGCATAGGCTTAATGTTTGTGGCACAGGCTAAGGCCTTTGGCCACGCGGGGCGCGTTTGGCCACGCTGTGCGAACGACGCTCAAACCGTTCCTCGAATGCTTACCTCTTTTATTGAAAAGCTGACAGCTGACAGCTGAACGCGCACGCACCTCAAGTAGCCCATATGCTGACAATTAAATTAGGCTGCTCCTGGATTAAGTCGCCTCATTTCCCAGGTGGTGTAAGTACCAATCGGACTCCAAAGTATGTAGGGAAGTAGCAGCAAGAACGCTACGAGAGATACAGGATAAATCAGTAAAGCCAGGATAATACTTAATAAGGCACCTGTGCCACCAATAATGGTGCCAACGGTGAGGCTACGAAACAGGAACATCACTGGTGTATAAGCCATGGTGATGATTTCTAGTAGTATATATAAACCCATCAGTAACCAGGTGCTTCGGCTACCTGGGTCATTTTCCCAAACTATATAGGCTGACCAACCACCGCAAATAAAGATAGTTATCCAGATTAGGGGAATTGCTCCCTCGAAGGTTAGCCATTCCGGACGACGTAGGCGATAGAACCATCTGACTCCTTCGGGTCTGGTGATTAAGTTACCAGCGAATGCTACTAGCAGGGTTACCGCTGCAATTACCATCCAAGATTTAATCATGATTTTGGTCTTGCTCCTAAATTCCCAATTTCCTCAAAAATGAGCAAAAATGTAGTAAAATAAACCAAATTAATCGAAAAATACCTCTTACCTCTCTTTCCCCGATGTCCTACTCGCGACTCCCGATTCCCGATTCTCGATTCCCGATTCCCGTTCCCCTCCTGGGACGGGTTAGGGGTGGGTTCCGATTCCACCCTTCTGATCAACTAGTTTTTAGCTTTATTTGTTATAATACTCGATAATTTTTGAATAAATTCTTGAGTGAATTCAGTAAAGGCTTTGGCTCCAGTTGCTTGGGGTTCATTGATCACCACCGGTCGAAACTCATCCACGGCTTTGGCAACTGCAACATTCCTGGGAATTTCTATACTAAAAATTTTGTCTTTTCCAAAATTATCAGTCAATCGGTTCTTGACTTGTGTAGCCATATTGGTGGCGTGACCAAGGGAGAAAAACAGAATCCCAATCAGGGTTATCCCAGAGCGATCGCTTTCTATCAGCTTTTTGATCTGACCTTCTTGGAGGATGCCAATCCCAACCACTGATAAAGGTTCTGCTTTGGCAGGAATCAGATAAAAATCACTAGCAATAATTCCACTACGAGTGATAATATTCTCACTTGGAGGGAAATCCAATAGAATAAAATCGTAGGTTTGTTGAACTGGCTCCAGGGCACGCTTAATTAAATAATTTTCTAGCTGATTCCAGTTGTTTTCAAACTCTTGAGGATTATCCTTTGACTGAGAAAACAACAATGCAGCCAATAGAAAATCATTGTAGGTTTCGATATCCCCTGGCAATAAATCTAGTCCATCGACTCGACAAATATTGCGCTGAATCGCTTGTTCAATCGGAATATATGCCTGAGTGGGTGACTGAATGACTTGATTAATTATTTTTTTTAAGGTTCGGTCTTCCTTCTTGAGTTTAGCAAATTGCACTGGAGGCATCAGGCTTAGGGTAGCATTAATCTGGGTATCGAGATCAACGATTAATACTCGCATGCCATAATCTTTGGCAAGACAGGTAGCAAGGTTGACGGTGGTGGTAGTCTTGCCAACACCGCCTTTCATATTGACTATGGAAATGGTGTATCCCAGTTTTGACAAAAATAAAGAGGTAACATAACGTGAAGGTCATTGCAGTATACCATAACAAAGGCGGGGTCGGGAAAACCACAACGGTGGTTAACCTAGGGGCAGCTATCCGAAAAAACCGCAAAAAAGTGCTGATCATCGATCTTGATAGCCAAGCTAATGCTACTTTTGCTACCGGACTGGTTAAATTTCATGACGAAGCATTTGATGATATCAAAGAGTGTAATATTCTCCATGTTTTGCAATCTGAAGAATTCTTCTCAATCTCGGAAGTAGCTAGAAAATCTGAATTCAGCAATCCAGAAATTGATGTAATTCCTGCTCACATCGATCTCATGAAATATGAGCTTGATATGAATCAGCTTGATTTTAGCTTGCTAATGCTGATTGATAAACTAGAGGATGTTAAAACTTACTATGATGTGGTCATTATTGATACCCCTCCCTCTTGGAATTTATATGCTAGAATTGCTTTAATCACTGCTGATTTTTTAATTATTCCTTCAGATCTCAAGCCTTTTTCTAATCAAGGCTTACTGAATGTTAAAGATTTCATCAGAGCGATTAATGGCTATCGAAAACAAATTAACATTAAACCGCCCCTTAAAGTCTTGGGAGTGCTGCCTTCTAAAATAGCAACCAATAATATGTTCATACAACATACCTTGCCAAAACGGATAAAAGCCATTTCCGAGCGATATGGGTTTGATGTGATGAAGAGTGTTATTTTCGATCGAGATGATTTGGCAAAGTGTGCTGAACAAGTTGAAAAATTAGACAATCAGGATATACCGTCTCCTCTGTCTGTGTTGGATTATAAGCCCTATTCTCTGGCTTCAGAAGAATTTAGGTCTCTTGCACAAGAAGTTTTGGAAAAAATAGGCATGTAAACTATATACCAATTCTTAAACTCATGAGGTAAAAATTTATTGGTTTTAGGGAACAGGGAACAGGGAACAGGGAACAGATAACAAGGAACAGGGAACAGTAGTCAAGAGATAAAAGTAGTTTTTACTGTTATTATCAATCAAGATTATTTTTCATGATATATTTATATACAGCAGTTTTCAATTGGGTCAGTTACAAATTCTTGGGTTTTAGGGAACAGGGAATAGGGAACAGGGAACAGAGAAGAGGGAATAGAAAAGAGGTAACAGGAAAAAAATACTGTCTACCTTATAGTTATGAAAAACGCTGTATGCTAGATAACAATCCGTGTAGTAATTGTTATAATTCTTGTTCCCGACTTCCCCACGCCCTACTCCCTACTCCCTACTCCCTATTCCCTGTTCCCTGTTCCCTGTTCCCTGTTCCCTTTATATAATGATAGTGACAGAACGCCTAATTATTTTCAGCCGCTATCCAGAGCCCGGAAAGACTAAAACCAGGATGATACCAGCTCTAGGAGCGGATGGTGCAGCCAACCTTCAACGCCGCATGACTGAACACACTGTTGCCCAGGCCAAGGAATTTACAACTGGTCGCCCTGTGTCTGTAGAAATCCATTTTGCTGGTGGTAATCAACAGCTAATGGAGAATTGGTTAGGGTCGAATCTGGTCTATAAACCTCAGAGTGATGGGGATTTGGGCAAGCGAATCACAACGGCATTTCAGTTATCGTTTGCGGAAAGTATCACGAAAGTTGTGATCATTGGTATTGATTGCCCCGATTTGAATAGTTCGGTGATGAATCAGGCATTTGAGGCTCTAGACAATCATGATTTAGTACTTGGACCAGCCAAGGATGGTGGCTACTATCTGGTTGGTCTAGGTCGATTGATTCCAGAGTTGTTTGTGGGAGTGAGTTGGGGAACATCTGAGGTTTTGCAGCAAACGATGGATATTGCTAAGAGTCTTAACTTAACTATGGGGATGCTTTCCGAGCTTACTGATGTTGACCGCCCAGAGGATTTATGGGTAGTATCAAATTTTCTGGGAGTAGGGAATCGGGAGTAGGGAATCGGGAATCGGGAATCGGGAATCGGGAATCGGGAAT
>WTKN01000162.1 GCA_011524395.1 Moorena sp. SS36440bin_2 | reverse complement strand
AAACATTCTAGAAAGAGCCTGGGGTAGGGCAGGGCATCTCGGAACCTGGATTGACGGTAGGTCAAGCTAATTAACTCTATAGCGAGACAGACTTTACTATAGGATAGATTGCTACTCAAACCAAGAAATAGCATCTCGGACAACTTTTACAAACTCATGGGTTGACTCATAAGGCAAAACATTACGACCAGGAATTTTACGACCTTCACCTTGAGGAAGATGCTTGATATACTGAGCTAGTCGGTCTTCTGGTGTTTCAGATTTACCCACCTTACTAATACTTGAAGCTTGCTCTCCTACTACTACTAGGGTAGGTTGAGACGTATTAGCGATCGCTTGTTGATAGTTTTGTCGCCAAAAGCCAGCCAAAAAAGAAAAAACTGCGTAGCGGCTAGCTGGATTAATTGCTCCCTTTTGGAGGTTATCTAACCATTCGTTATCTACTGTTGAACTCTCAGCAAACAGTTGATTTTCCGAAAACTTTTGCAGGAATTGACGCCGACGAGCATAACGAAAGAAGGCACTACCTAAAGGAGATTCCAAGAGATTCCAAGCAACTCGCTGCTGCCAGTATTGAGTTTCTGCTGTCATCAGAGACCAAGACGGAGGACCTGAGAGTACTAACCCTTTAATATAATTTGGTTCAGTTTGCTTTTGGATCAAGGTAAGTGCCACAGGTAATAAAGCCCCTTGCACTAGCAGAATCACCGGTTTTTTGACTACAGTTGTTAAAAAATAGTGTAACTGGTCAGCCCAATCAATAGGGTAGTAAGCAACAGGGGGCATTTCGCTTTCGCCACATCCTAGCAAGTCGGGATTATAAATTAGATGACCATCGCCAGTGTTCAACCACTCCTGGCAAAAGCGATGCCAAAAAAAGCGTGATAGTCCAACACCAATAGGATGGACTAATAGTAGAGGAGTTTTCGTCTTAGCACTGTCATCTGTTGGGGTATAGACTTCATAGGCACAACGGTAATTATGCCAAGTGTAGAATTCTTCTTTATGTAAGGATGTTTGCCAATTATCTGTATTGGGCGAACTGGAAGCAGAAGAGTTCAATGCCATCTCAAATCCCTCAAAAGTCTTGTGGGTATTATAGCAATTCTAAAACTCATGAGGTACAAATTTTTAGGTTTTAGGTTTTAGGTTTTAGGTTTTAGGTTTTAGGTTTTAGGGAATAGGGAGCAGGGAGCAGGGAGCAGGGAGCAGGGAATAGGGAACAGGGAGCAGGGAACAGGGAGCAGATAATAGTGAATAGGTCAAAACAATGTGTATCTCATAGTTATGATAAACGCTATAAGGTTTGAGCTTTGTTGTCACCCGGTGAGCCCTTGCCCTGAAAAACTTTTAGCCCTGTGATTATTTTTTCTGACCACAGTAAATCACAGCAGTAAGTAGTAGGAGGAAACTCAATCAGACATACATTATGATTTTCTCCAACAAACTCACCGCTCCCCTGATTGGTTTGACTGTGCTCTCTGCTGGCGCTGCTGAGGCTCAGAGCACCTGGGATTACGAGCAAGAGTACTTGAACCAAAACAGCCAAGTTCCAACCCCTCACCTCGCTTTTATAAAGCCTATAACGCAATCTTCCAGTGATTTGACCATTGAGTACGCCCTAGTAGACGAGGCCGATGGCAAAAGTACCTTCGACTACCTGATCATTCGGGAGTCACGAGCCACTCAAACTTGGGGAGTTATCGGGGACATTGTCCTGGGACGACCAAACCATCAAGACACTATCGACAACAGCCAAGACGGTTTCATCACTTTCACTGAGCATTTTTCCTGGCAGGACGACAAGAATATGTACCATATCGAATGGCTAGATTTTCCTGAGATGAACTTTACTCTGAATGTCTACCAAAAAGCTACTGGTAAATGCTTGTATCAAAATCACTTTGGCAATCCCTAGTATTCCACACAGGTCCACCTTTGTCAAAAGTGGATGGGGTTGGAGAGCTTTCTTAACGATGAAACCCCACCCAAGTCAACGTTTCAAGCCTTTTTTCCTGTACTGAGAAAGCCGACAAACTTACAGCAAACCTATAACGATATTATGAATACAGTCGAAATCTACATTCAACTAGGTAGCCAGGAAATCAAATATCTCGAAGAGGACTCCAGCAAATATACTTCCGTTGAAGTTTTTTACAATGCAGCAATCCACACACTGTACCGGGACTATCACTCAAAATACGAGAGAAATAAACACATCGAAAACTCCAATATCAAAAAAATAACCCTTGAGGAGCTTCACAATGGACGTAGAGGTTTAAGCGAAGTGGATTGTTTAAATTTTGACTTCAAAGATGCTATAGAGCAATATTCGCTTTACAGCGATTGGAACCTCCTTGAATTTGTCTTTAAAACCAAAACTAAAATCCACTTCTTTTCTTGGTCAACTTCTGAGTAACTCAACCTCAGCCTCTTTTGCCATCTAATACCAAATAAAAAAAACAACTGTAGATAAAAATATAGCAATTCTACGACTTGTGAGGTAATTTCTGGTTTTTAGGGAGCCTAACTCAAACAGGAGACAGGAGACAGGAGACAGGAGACAGAATAAAAAATCAATTTTCTCACGGGGTGACAACAAAGCTCAAACCTAGATAGGTGTTAGGTTTTAGGTTTTAGGTGTTGGGTTAAATGAGCCCATCGGTGTCATTTGTATTTCCCAGCAATTGAAGCAATTTTCACAATACTTCCTCAATGATAGTTTTAATCCATCCACCCGCAAGGGCAATTTTACCTAATACCTAACCCCTAAAACCTAACCCCTGTAAGATTTTAAAGAGCGCTTGTCACCCCCTGAGATCAATTTTATTCTTTCCTTATGGAGATGCAGTGAATTATCTACCTTTATAACTACTACCTCCTGTCTCCTTACCTCCTAACTCCTAACTCCTTACTCCTATTCCTCCTTCACAAACCTAACTTTTTGCACCCCTTCCATCATCTGTAAACCAAATTGAGCCGAGGTAAAGTTAGTTACAGAACCCCCACCATTGCTATTGAACCAAGTTTTCATATTCTCAGCAAATTGTACTAAGTTTATCACCCTTTTAGCTGAATTATTCCAGGGTACAGGTATTGGTGAAGCAACAATCAGCTCACCCTTGGCATTTCTTAAACCTTTGGTAACATCTATTTCATCTACCCCAAAAGGATCTACCCCAGAATGCATAGCTTCCGGTTTTTGGTGAATATCGACGGTTTTAACTTCCCCTTGGAATATACAAATTAAGACATCTTTGGCTAATTTATCCATCCGTAATAGGGGTAAAAGATTGCCTTCCTTCTCCTCAATGGAATCCGCATCCGCCACAGCCGTATCGTAGCCATCCACCAGTAATCCAGGCCATCCAGCCACCACTTGCGATCGCATAATAATTCCGGTAAGCTTTTGATCATCACTGCGGGTTAAACCACTGTTGCTAGAACGGGTTACACTATCTTCGGTGACATCTGCCTCTGTTACCCGCCCAATACTAAAGGCACCATCTTGTAAACAGTCTACCCATAAAGAATCTACACAGAAGAACCGGATTGATTCTGAGGGGAGTAGTTTTTCATCAGGAACTAAATAGTTAAAAGGTATACCTTTCAACAATTCCAAATCTCTGAACCACTTGAAGACATAGAGGGGAAGGTCTATCGGTGCTGCACTCTGCTTGGGAGTTAAGGGCAAGTGAATTAAAATGTTTTCTAGCTGTTTCAGTCTTTGGCTAAATGCCCTTTTCCAGTTATACAAGCTGGTGGCTATGGTGGAATTTTGCAGAGTCAACATCCGTCCTAATTGCCAAGCTGCTGCATAGGAAGTATCAAACAGTCCTAACTCAGGATCATAACGTAATAATTCATCCGCAGCTTTAGCAGGAAATTCATAGGTATCGGAGTGAAAACCCGTAGCTAAAGGACTGCGATACCAGGAAACCGTTTGACTTCCTTGGCGTAGGGAATGGGATAAAGGAACATAGCCCATGGCTAAGGATTTTTCCGCAGTGGAATTCTCATTAACCGGGAGTCTGGGAGTGCTGGGGCTACGATTCAGATTCTTGAGTATTTCGGTAAAGGTTTGTTTAGGATCTACACAAGAAAAACTCCAATTTGCTAAACTCACAAAACGGATCAGGTCTTCATCCCCTGCCCCTTGGAAGTCAAAGGTACCGTCATCGCCATAGCGTCCCTCAACGGAAATTAAATGGACATAACTTGTGCCATTAGGTTGGGGTAAACGGCTACAGACAACAGTAGCAAATTCCTTGGCTTCTTCTGCTTCTTCCTCGGTGGCGTCTTCAGAAACATCTAAGTCTTCTGCTTTACGAACATGGGAAACATAAGCAAGATCAGCTTTAGTAGGCAAAATATCTGCTACATATTTCTTTTTGATATCGAATACGGTTGTGTTCTCGTCTGCTGTCTGTCCTACGCCATCAAGGGTGTAAGAAGGGAACTTCACCCCAGAATCCCCTTCTACTAAGTCTCCCAGGGTAATCGTTTTCAGTTTGGGTTTATCATCATCATCCTCAAAATCGGAGTTGCGGAATAACAGTAACACCAGCCAAGTTAAATTTTCATCACTTTGACCAGGATAACGCTCCCAAGGAAGAGTACTCCGGTTAACAGTGATATGGGGTAGTACGTTGGAATGGTCACCTAAGCTTTCCGGTGGGGGAAACACCGCATAAATGTTTTGAGGTGTCAGGGGTTCAAACCGTTCCCCAATTACAGAAAAGATTAATTCCTTCTCATATTTTATACCCTCAGGAATCCTGCCTTTGGTGTCAGAAATAGTTTGCTCCACTTTGATGTGGTATTCCCCACTTTCAAGGGCTGGTTGATGGTACTGAATGAATTTTACTTGTTGTCCTGCGGTGGTTGTAGTCATGATATTTTTCCTTTAGTGTTTGTGGGGGTTGGGAGGAGTTAGGAGTTGAGGAGATTAGGAGATTAGGAGTTGAGGAGTTAGGAGTTGAGGAGATTAGGAGTCAGGAGATTAGGAGTTGAGGAGTTAGGAGTTGAGGAGATTAGGAGTTAGGATTTACTAAATTGCCTACCTTAGGCTACTACATTTAGTTAGTAAAGATTCAGTTTTATTCTATCTCCTTACCTCCTTACTCCTTACTCCTTACTCCTTACTCCTTACCTCCTGTCTCCTTACCTCCTGTCTCCTTACTCCTTAATTCTGTCTCCTATTACGCCTTGATGATGTAGTTAAGGGCGTAATAAGGTGGTAGATTTTCATGAGGTTGACCACCACCTCTACTTTCGAGAGCTTTAGCTTTTACTAAATTTGGTTCATCACCCTCCCCATCCGTTTTTATTACGGTATATGTATGATCCTGCTTTAAAACATATTTGAAATCACTATCAGGGTTGTGATTATGGCTTGGCATTTCATCGACTGTTAAGGGAACTTTATCCAGTCCGCCTGTATCATTCAGATCGTAATCGTCGCCAGCACCAGTGATAAATCGATCAATAAGATTTGGAGGTGTATCACTGCCAAGGACATTATATAAGTCTGGATATTTACTGGTGTCAAATGGTTCACCATCACACATCAACCATCCTTCTGGGGCTGAACTTCCAGCATAAGGGACAACTGTTCCCACAGGAATTACATATCCAGTTTTATCTTTAATTCGTCCAGCAACTGTTACATCGCCGTCAGCGCGCAAACTCATCACCGTCTTATCGGCATCGTAACCCCAAGAGTTGCTCTCTTCCGGATCCCCAGAAAGGGCAATATCTAGTTGAGTCCTTCCATCTACTCCCTCTTCAAAAGCCCCTACTCTGAAAGCTACTGTGTTATGGTCCTTAACCCCCGTAACTCCAGTTCGGTACATCCTAAACATTTCTTCAGTTTCAATAAATTCTGTTGCTGGTAAACCGGCGATTTCTAGTTTAAAGTTACTATCCAAACGCATGTTTCTATTATTATTATCTTGGTTGTAAAACACGACAGAATAATTTTCGCCGGTTTTACCTAGATCAGAACGGAATTCTAGACTACCTGTATTTTGAATTTCACCGCCATCGAGAGTGATACCATCTTTGACATTGAGCAAACCATCTAATTCTTTTCTCGTGCCCACACGCACTTTCTCATCAAAAGTTAGGGGTGCTTTTTCAATTTGACATACAAATTGTCCATCCTTATATCCTGGAACATACTGATAACTTAAATAGAGATTAGCCTCTCCTGTGGGATGGGAGGTAATAATATTATCCAAGTTGATTAACATGGTTTTTCTGGTTGCCAACACCACATCAGCACCTTGGGGGATAAAAGTCCACTGTAAAGCTTGAACAACTTTGTCTACTTCAATGGTTTCGATATCGCCATTTTGTTGCCATTGGTCTCCTTGAATGGAGATAGTAATGTTATTAACTTGGTCTTCTGTTCCCAATGCCCAGGGTACATCTTCTACTGTTCCCACTTCTAAAGTTACTACCAACTGAGAGCAAAGATTAATATTGGAATCATAGTGGAAGGTAATATCAGGAGCTGCTGAAGTGGGAAGGTTGGTATTAGTCAGGCGCAGTTGTAAACTGCTAGCTTCATCATAGGTATTGAGAACCTTGTTACAATTCACAAAACCAACATAAAGGGGGATGTTAGATTTTCCAGTTGATTGAACCATGGTTAATTCCAGATTAGTGTTTTCATGAACCTATCCCACTATTATCCGAAAACTTGATAGACTGAAAATCAAGTAATC
>WTKN01000353.1 GCA_011524395.1 Moorena sp. SS36440bin_2 | reverse complement strand
CACCAAAGCCCTTCAATTTAATCAGATCTGCACCAATTTCAAAGTCTTCGATCACATCCACATCACCATGGCGGAAGCTACTGCCCTTAGTGAAAATAAAGTCATCATGACCAGCACCACCAACTAACGTATCACTACCACGACCACCATTAATCCTGTCATCACCACCACCACCGGTGATGTGATCATTACCACGACCACCCACTAACCGATCCTTACCACGACCACCGTTAATCGTGTCATTACCACGACCACCGGTAATAATGTCACGACCAGTGCCACCATCAAGCACATCATTACCAGCACCCCCTTTAATTACATCCTTGCCTCCATCCCCGAATAGCTTATCATTACCACGACCACCGGCAATAGTATCGTTACCTTTTCCACCACTAATGTGGTCATTACCACGAGTACCAATCAGTTTGTCATTTCCTGGGGTACCAGTTGTCCCTGATTTAACTGGCACCAGACCAGCATCCCATACCAATTGGTCAATCCCTTCCGGTAAAAATCGGGTGATCGGACCGATAGTGACACGACCGGTATTGGGATCAACATCACTATCTATGGGACTATCCGTATCAATAAACTGTCTTGGGTCGTTATCTTGGGTAGTAAAGGTAAACCCTTCCGGCGCAACGAATTCCAGAGTATAACGACTAGAAAGGTCATCCGGGATATTCTCAAATAGATAGAAACCAGGATTCTCATTATTATCGTCATTGGTAGTAGTGGTTTGAATTAGGTTACCGTTGATGTCGAAAAGATTAACAGTAACCCCATTCACACCATTTTCAGGAGGCTCATTTTGGAGACCATCTCTGTTGCTGTCTAACCAAACATAATTGCCAATAGAACCAGTAGGCTCATTGGGATTTGGTTCTGGTATTACTGGTTGTGAATTGGAATTGTCACTATCGTTGATTACTATCATGGTTACTTTCCTATTAATGAAATGTATGTGTATAGGGAGTAGGGAACAGCGGATCACCGGAACAGGCTTGCATACAAAAGGCAAAAGGCAAAAGAAACAATATAGGGTTTTGGATAGCAATAAGGTACACAGGATTTTATCCCTGTTACCGATTCCCGATTCCCGATTCCCAATTCCCGATTCCCGATTACCGATTCCCTAAAATCGACAACCTGTCTACCTCACCTAGATCTTGCTAATCCCAGACCTATCTAAAAAATGAGACAGTAGCCTCAATCTGTCCCGCCATTTTGGCCATAGTTGCAAAACGTTACAAATTGAGATCTGATGTAGAGCAGATGTAGGGTGGGCAGTGGTTTTTCAAGGGATAGTAATACTTAAAAATCCGATGGATCACTGCCCACCCTAAGATTATTTTTATTATTTTTATTATTAATTAATTCCCTGTTGGTGGGCAGTGCTAGCTAAGCAATTACTAATTAATTTTATCGAAATAAAGCACTGCCCACCCTAGGATTAATCTCTTCTATATCTTCCCAATTTGGTAATAAAAAAAAATCCTAAACCCCTTGACAAAAGATTAATAAATTAATATATTAATAATGTAGGCACTTTAAACCAATAACGATTCATGAGTACAAACTTTCCGTCAAACCCTGATGACAATCAAAACCCTGAAAACCAAGGTCGCAAAGCTAAGAAAGCCAAGCACATCTTGGTCGGTTCTCCTGAACAAGTTCGGAAAACAATTCTTGCCATCTATTCTCTTAAATACGCTTATCCCGACGAGGGTCGCACTCCCGAGCCTACCGGAAAGCCTGGTGAGGTTATGGCGACTTTGATTCGATACTTTTACGTAGATTAGGATAGTAATTTACCAGGGCATCGCCCTGGCGACTAGGAATGAATAATGTAGAATTAAGAATGTAGAATTAAGAATGTAGAATTAAGAATGTAGAATTAAGAATGAACGTTTTGGGGAGGGGTATAAATCAGTATTCAGCCGTCAGCATTCAGCCGTCAGCTTATTTTATTCAAAAGCACTGATTGCGCTAATCGCTGATAGCTGATAGCTGAACGCGCACGCACCTCAAGTAGCGCTAATCGCTGACTAACTCGGGAATAATGTACAATTAATCAGTCAAAATTTATTTGGTTTAAGTGCAGCTTAGCTGTACTGATTGAGGTTTACAGTCTATCATTCGGTCAAGTATTGGGGGTTCTCTGAGCTTGACCGATTTTTTTTATTGATTGCTATACTTATAGAAGTTATTAATGGGAGTTGTGATGCCCCCTAACGCGGCTTTGCTGATTATGGGTATGTTTCCGCCCCCCTAGCCCCCCAATTCTGGGGGGAACAAAACTCTTAAAGTCCCCCAAAGTTGGGGGATTTAGGGGGCTTTAATAAAACCAGATAATCGCGCATTTATTCCTTAATTCAGCAACGGCTAAAAAAAGGGGGGAAAAGAGTAGGGAGTAGGGGTAAGTAAAAATGGACGAAGAAAGAAGACAAGCATACCTCAACTTGATCCTGCAACTGCTAACTTGTACCAGCGGTGAAGAAGTTCAAATTATTGATAGCAACCGCGAGTTAGTGGATGCATGGTTATTGCAGGTAATGGAAGTAGTAGTAGAAGAACTAGCAGCCGATGGCAACCAAAATGCTGCTGACTTTTTAGGCAGTCTCAGGAGTGAGCTTTTAGAGATCATCTCAGAATCCCCTACCTTAGCTAATCCTTCATTCCAAGAGTATCTGGAATTATTGATGGAGGTATTGCTAGCAACTAACAACAGCAAAGGCAACCCCACAGTAGTCTACCCACTCCTGCAAGCAAACCTAGACAAACTCGATCATAACTTTATCGATATCTTAAAAACATGGGCAAGTGCTAAACTCTCAGAAGCGGAACCAGAAACAGCAGAAGGCATTGCTAGAGTTATTGGTAACTTCAGCATCCTGATCGGCGATTTTCCACTCGGTAATAAAGCCAATAACATGGAAATCGCCATTGCTAGTTACGAAACGATGCTAACAGTTTTTACCAATGAGAGTAACCCGGAAATTTGGGCAAGCACTCAAAATAACCTGGGCATTGCCTACAGAAATAGAATCTGTGGAGATAAAGCTCATAATCTAGAACTAGCGATTGCCCAATACCAACTAGCATTGTCCGTTCGCACCAAACAAGACTTCCCCCAAGATTGGGCAAGCACTCAAAATAACCTGGGCATTGCCTACAGTGACAGAATCCGTGGAGATAAAGCTGATAATCTCGAAGTTGCTATTGCTGCATACCAACAAGCTTTGTCGGTTTCTACCAGAGAAGCCTTCCCCATAGAATGGGCAATTACTCAAAATAATCTGGGCGATGCCTACAGTAATAGAATACTAGGAAATAGTGCGGAAAATCTGGAAAAAGCGATCGCATCCTATCAAAATGCTTCAGAATTCTTAACCCGTGACGACTTTCCGGAAGATTGGGCAAACATCCAACGTATTATTGGTAAACTGCTGGTTCAACAAGGAAGCTGGTATGATGGGCTATCCCACTTAGAGCAAAGTCTCCCGATCTATAGTCAAACCGAAAACCTAGAAGCCCTTGCGGATTCAATATACCACATTGCCCGCACCCATCATTTAATCATGAACCTAGACAAAGCCCGGATGAATTACCGGGACGCTCTCCGCATCTACAATCATCTTAATAATCAACCAGGAATCGCTATCTGCAAAACGGGATTAGGCATGCTCATGATTTCTATTGGATTTATCGACGATGCCCGACAAGAACTAACCCAAGCTTATGAAATTTGTCATACAATTAAGGATAACCAAGGAATTGATAATATTCAACAACTGCTCCAAGTTATTAACAAAATAAAAACCAAGCCATAGCCATGAGTGAAGCCGATAAACTTTGGGATGAAACCAACGAAATTTTTACTAGCTGGAATCTTGAAGACATTCCTTTTTCTGAAAGTGCTTCCAGCTTGGGGTCAAACCTAGATCAAGTTTTCACAGGTCGCACCCAGGAGTTAAGGACGATATTTCATTTGTTGCGGGGTCGCGAACGGAAGCGAATATTAGTCTACGGTTCTGTTGGTATTGGGAAAACAGCATTTATTTTAGAAGTATTGAGCGTCTTGCAACGAAAAAGTAAAGATACTCTCGTTACCTATATTCCTCTCCCCTTTGAAACTGATTTAGCAACCGCTGCTTTGATTGGCCTAGCCCGACGTATGCCAGAGGATGAGTGGGCGCAACAACTGTTAAATAATATGGGATTGCTTAGTGAATCGACTGGCAAAACCAAGACCAAGTTCGAGGGAAAAATCGCTGGAATTGGGGGAAGTATTGAAACGGAATCGAAATCGGTGAATACCCCTAAGTTTCCCACTCTCGCTTTTGAAGACTTATTGAAAAGGGCACTGAAAAAGTATAGTCGTGTGGTGATTGCTATCGATGATTTAGATAAACAAGACCCAGCTAAGGTACGTCAACTATTGCACAATGCTCAAGGCATGCTCAAAGGTGATGCTTGGTTTATTTTGACTGGGCATCCTTCCGGCTTGACTCGAGATTTGTTGATCTCTGAACGAGGGTTATTTGATTTAGCATTAGAGATTAAAGCCTTAGACCAACCCACCACGTATCAAATGTTAATTAACTATCTCGCTAGCGCCCGGATTAGAGAAACTAGCAAAGACGAAACTAATCCTGATGCGGTTCATCCCTTCACTCTAGAAACCGCTAGAAATCTGTGCGCACATTCCCAGGGGATACCTCGTTGGTTTAATCGCATTGCTAATTATGTATTACTCAAAGCAGCAGATTTACAAGTAGAAAAGATTACACCAGACGTCTTTCAGCAAGGTTTAGAGTATGTCAGTCAGAAACTGCGCGGTCAGCCAGAATTAACTCCTGAAGATTATTATGTGCTTGACTTAGTTTTAGAAAAAGGGGTGCTATCCGATGAAAACGTAACCATGGATGACCTCAAGCGTCTTAAAGCTCAACAGTTTACTCAAGTTTTACCGATTTTAGATAAATTAATCCAATTTGATTTAGTGCGTCGTTTACCTACGGATAAAGCAGCGGAATATCAAGGGAATCCTCTACTTTTGCCTCCGTCAGAGCAGTCAGATGAAGAAGAATGAAGAATGAAGAATGAAGAATTTAGAATTTAGAATGAAGAATTTAGAATTTAGAATTTAGAATTAAGTAGTGCTAGTGGTGCTTCAGGGGGGCATTCATGTTTCGCCTCGTAGCCAGGGTTAGGTTGCTGCCCGTAACGCACCACTGCTGAGTCAAACAGCTTTTATGAGATGCAGCCGAGAAGGGAGTAGTAAATGAACCAAGAAAGAAAACAAGCATACCTCAACTTGCTCCACCAACTCCTAACTTGTCCCAAGGGTAAAGAAATGAAAATTATTAATAGTAACCTTGAGTTAGTGGATGCAGAATTATTACAGGTAATGGCACAATCAGCCGATTATCTAACAGCAAAGGGTCAGCAAAATGCGGCTAACTTTTTACGGCGGATCAGGAGTAAGCTTTTAAAGGGTCTGGCAATTTCAGAAACCCTTACTTCACCTAAGGTTTCATCGGAAGAGTATCATAAATTCTTGATAGAGATATTGCTAGCAACTAACAACAGCAAAGGCGACCGCGAAGCTGTGTACCAACTCCTGGTAGCAAACCTAGATAAACTGGATCATAATTTTATCAATATCCTGCAAACCTGGGCAACTGCTGAGCTTTCAGCAGAGGAACCAGAAATAGCAACAGAAATCGCTAATACTATCTGGGAATTCAGCACCCTGATCAGCGATTTTCCCCTGGGTAATCAAGCCAATAACAGGGAAATCGCTATTGCTGGTTACCAAACGATGCTAAAGGTTTTTACTAATCAGAGTAACCAAGAAATTTGGGCAGCTATTCAAAACAACCTGGGCAATGCCTACTGTGATAGAATCCGTGGCAATCGGGCTAATAATCTCGAAAAAGCCATAGATGCATACCAAATAGCCTTGGAGGTTTATACAAAATCAGACTTCCCCGAAGATTGGGCAAGTACTCAAAACAACCTGGGCATAGCTTACTGTGAAAGAATCCGTGGAGACCGGGCTGATAATCTCGAAATTGCTATTGAAGCATTCCAACTAGCATTAGAAGTTCGCACCAAACCAGACTTCCCCATTGATTGGGCAATCACTCACTATAACCTGGGCAATGCCTACTGTGAAAGAATCCGTGGAGACCGGGCTGATAATATTGAAGAAGCCATAGAAGTATACCAACTAGCATTAGAAGTTCGCACCAAACCAGATTTCCCCATTGATTGGGCAAGTACTCACAACAACCTGGGCATAGCCTATAGTGACAGAATCCGTGGAGATAAAGCTAATAATCTCGAAAAAGCCATTGCCCAATATCAACTAGCTTTGGAGGTTTATACCAAACGAGACTTTCCCGAAGAGTGGGCAAGGACCCTATATAACCTGGGTAATGCTTTCAGCAACAGAATAGTAGGAGAGACTAAAGAGAATCTGGAAAATGCGATCGCATGCTATGAAAATGCCTCAGCAATCTTTACCCGTGAAGATTTTCCCGAAGATTGGGACAACCTTCAACGTCTTATTGCTAAACTACTGATTCAGCTAAGAAACTGATAGTCAGCATTGAGCCGTCAGCCGTCAGCCGGACATGATATACATTATTTGACAGCTCTATTTTTTCCATACTCTCTAATATCATCTCGGGATAATTACCCTGTCTTGATGCAGTCGCTCATGGGGGAAACCACGGCAGTTGCTCATGGTTAGAAGTTACCGTAAGACAGGCTCGCCAAAATCGGCTAAGTTAAAC
>WTKN01000365.1 GCA_011524395.1 Moorena sp. SS36440bin_2 | reverse complement strand
ATAGATCTTTCCCGACTCACTCTATACAATAAGTCTACACCCGGATTTGATATTAAGTACCATGGGAATAAAGAACACAATAAAATTTATTTCCACGTAAGTATTTCCGGCAATCCATATTCATTGCTATCCATTTGAAAGGCACAACAGCTTGGGCAATGAAACTATTAAAATTATTTACTTCATTTTATTATCTGATGTATCGCACAAAATTGAGACGCGCTTAATTGAGTGATTATAGGTTTTATCATTAAAAGTGAAGCATCAGTCCGAAGAAACACAATCCTGTGTCCTCAGACTGAAGTTATCCTTTGACAAAACGGTACAACCGGGAGCAGGGTAAGGGATGTCAGCAGCGCGCAGCCCTATAGTTCATTAATCGCATCAGCATAAGCGATCGCTGCTGTTTCCCACTTCGGCAAATTACTACTAATCTCAGCTAATTGTTTTTCTTTCAAACCACCCATTACCTTCTCGGCTGCCTCCCTGGGCTGATCAGGATCAACGGTAATAATGGCAGAACCCCCAGCTTCCAGACCGGCTTGATTTCCTTGAGATACCACTACGAAACGACCAAATGATGCGGCTTCGGCAATCGGTAGTCCAAATCCCTCCCGGTCAGACAGAAACACTACCGCTGTTGCCTCTCGATACCATTGAGCTAGAATGCGATCGCTTATGTGGCCATGATACTGAACCCAAGGCAAGCTCTCAATTGACTTCAGGAACACTTCACCGCTAGCTTGGGTCGAAGTATTCATCCCTCCCACTAAATGCAATTCCCAAGGTTCACCACTAAGCTCTCTGAGTTGAGTGGTTAATGCCACAGCTTCCGGTAAACGCTTAGCCGCTGGATCGATGCGACCTACCGATAACAAGAATGGTCCAGTGGGAGCAGGAATCGAGACGGTTGGTAACTTAGCTAGGGCTGAGTCTACTCCATTGGGAATAGTTTTCAGCTTCTGTTGAAGCCTTGGGTTAGGGCGAAAGTGTAGCAGGTCATTCTCCGTAGCTTTGCTGACCACGATAATCTGCTGGGCAAAACGAATCGAGGCATCCAGGTAAATTAGCGATCGCAAAGCCGTTTTTATGCGATCGCCATACTTATTAGCTGCTTTCCATTCATTCACATCATGAAGCACTGCAATAGTAGGTGGATGCCACGGCAGTACGATCGGGTTAGATAGCCAGACTAGAGCCTCTACTCCTGCTTGAGCACAATACCCATTAAAGCGAGTAGCCACCCAACCATACCGCTTTGCTGGGGAGTAATCCAGCGGTGGTAGGATATTAACACTATCTGCCAACTCTTGTAGGGTAGGGGTATTCTCAAACGCATTCGGAGAAGCCAAGATTTTCACCTTAGTACCTCGGCTGATCAGTTCCTCAACTAGAGGTGGTAGTAATCGATTGAGATACTGCCCAATTCCTAAGCGAGGACCGAGATAGTGGGCAATTAAAGCAACAGACATAGCTTATAGCACCGTAAACAGCGGATCTGGGAACAGGGAACAGCGGATCTGGGAGTAGGGAACAAAAATGTTCACAATTAATTCATTTAGTTACCCTATAGATGTTAGCGGAATTCCCAACCTAGCTAGAATACCACTGAATAAACCCATAAAGTAGCAAGCATTTATAAAACTTTCAACTTTCAACTCCCAATTTTCAACTCCCAACAATGAACAAAATAATTGCCTGGTATCGATGGGCGATGCAAACAGGGCAGCTACCATTTGCGATAATTTTAACTCTGACAATCTACCAACCATTTGAAGACTTTTTTCTCAACTGGCTACCCTTACCATCACCGTTAATTTCATTAATACGTTTTGTTCCAGAAATTACCCTTTACTTCTTAATGATAAGGGTAATTTATCTGCGCTTATCTTCTGGTAAAGGTATACGAAAAACACCCCTAGATATTCTAATTATTGCCTTTTTTATTGGTAGCATGATTTCCATTGTTGTTAATCATGCTGGAATTGCAGGTAGTATTAAAAACTTACGCACTAATTTTAGGTATATCTCAGTTTACTATACTGTTGTTAATATTGATATTTCTATCGAACAGCTTTCCCTATTATTAAAAAGTATTAGAATAGCCAGTTTAATCCAGGCAGGTATAGCCTCAATCCAATACTTTTTACCCGCCAGCATCAGTCAGAAACTCTTCACCAGGCAAGTCATCCACTCCGGCACAATGGCTGCAAAAAATGCTAGCATTGGCACCTTTGGCGATAGTGCCATCCTGTCAGGATTCCTGATGTTAGCAATTTCAGTATTTATTAGCCATGTCTACACCAACTCTAGTCATCTTATTCCCACCTTCAAAGACTCCGGTAGTATTTTAGTGCTCTATTTCGCAAACTTTGCTTCCAAAAAGCGAGCTGGACTGATGATATCGTTACTCATTCCTATTCTAGTTTTAGTGCATCTCAACAGAAAAAGAGATACTGCCCTCATCCTCTGGTTTTCTACAGCAATTTTGATAACTGTAGTATTAATTTCTCCATTATTGAATCTTCAAACATCAGCTGCTTCAGTGTCTGAAGATGGTGAAATACCTGATCTGACTTCCTATTTTTTCTCGATTTTTTCTCCAGATTACTGGCAACACAACTTAGAAGCTCAGCGGGGTTGGGCAGCCAAGACTATTGTTAATGGTTTAATGCATTCAGGAGGCTGGTTTGGCTTTGGTCCAGAACCTGGTGCCTTACAAAGAGGAATAGAAAATTCGGTGATTCTCTCCCCAGATGAACAACGGCATTTATCCTGGCATGTGGAACTCTTGGAAGATGCCTACTGGTTTGCCTTCCTCGGATATTTTGGAATTGTTGGTTTGGGGATTTTTTTGCTAATCTTGCTACGGCTTTACCAAACTTCTCAATCTTTGATTAAATCTTCTTCATCCCTAGAATATAAATCCCTTGGGGTGATGCTTTGTACTATAATTATTGTTTCTTTCTTTTACACTTTTGTGGAAAGGACATTTAAACTGCGACCCTTTAGTTTTTATTTTTGGTTACTGGCTGGACTAGTAGTTAATTCCTGGTCTGTTCAACAAGAGAATAGGGAGTAGGGAGTAGGGAGTAGGGAGTAGGGAGTAGGGAGTAGGGAATGGGGAATCGGGAACTTCGGATCAATATAAAAGAAAGACAAGGATTTTTTTGCTATGGTGAATCCTTAGTGCTGATATACTACTTATAGCGTTTATAGGACTCATGATGTACAGTATTCTTTGACGTTGATTCCCTGTTTTAATGCAGCGCATCCCTATTCCCTCTTATCTCTTCCCAGATCCGCTGTTCCCTGTTCCCTAAAATCTAGAAATTGTGTACCTCACAAGTCGTAGAATTGCTATATGATAACTGTTACCAATTCCCCCATCACCCTATCAACCTATCACCCCATCAGCCCATCATGATTGAGCATCAACCAAGAGTGGAACAGATATTTGTAGTGGGAAACTCCCGCAGTGGCACTACTCTGATGGGTCTAATCTTGGGATTAAATTCAGAGGTTTTCACCTTTGAAGAACTCCATTTTTTTGGGCAGTTATGGTCCGAGGAGCATCGGGACTCTTACCTAACTCAGGCAGAAGCAGAACAGCTAGCCGCTCGCCTCTTATCAATTCAGCATAGTGATGTTCTGCGTCCAGGAGATCCAAGTGACTTTAGTGAAGAAGCCAAAGCAATTATTGCCCAGTTTCCGGAGCAAAGGCTAACCTCTGGGGATGTCTTTAAGGTATTTCTGGGATACAAAGCTGCCAAAAACGGTAAGAAGATTCCTTGTGAGCAAACTCCGCGCAATGTTTTATACATAGCTGAAATCCTGGAACTTTATCCCGAAAGCCGGATTATTAATATGGTTCGTGACCCCCGAGACGTACTGCTGTCACAAAAATATAAGTGGCGAATCAAATTCCTGGGTGCCAAGAATATTCCCTATCGAGAAGCCTTCCGGTCTTGGTGCAATTATCATCCCTTTACGATCTCAAAACTTTGGAATGCCTCGATTAACGCTGCTGAAAAATTTGCCAATCATCCCCGATGTCGTACGGTGAGATTTGAAGATTTGGTAACAAATCCAGAGCAGACCGTGGAACAAATTTGCCAGTTTCTAGGTCTGGAGTTCCAATCACAAATGTTGGACGTTCCTCAAAATGAGGGCGGTGTCTCATCCCATAAGCAAATCACACCAAAACGTCGGGGGATTGACCCCAATACCACTGGAAAATGGCGACGTGGGGGACTTTCTGTGACAGAGATTCATATTTGCCAGCAAGTAACCTATACTAACATGCTCAACCATGGTTACTCCTATGCTTCGATGAAGCCCAACCCCTTGATGTTAGCATTAAGCTGGGCATTTTTACCGGTTAAATTGATTCTAGCCTTGTTAATGAATCTTCACCGAACCCGAAACATTGTTGAAGCGATTCGCAGACGCTTGTAGATGCTAACCCTGCTATTAAGGTCTTGGGTTTTAGGGAGCAGGGAGCAGGGAGCAGGGAGCAGGGAGCAGGGAGCAGGGAGTGTCAAACAGCTTTTAGGAAATGCACCCAACCGGATTTGGTCATGGTGATACCTCTAAGAGATGTTTAATACCTTTAATAAAGACTTGAAAACTGTGGGATGTATTATCAGTTACAGATAAATGGGGTGCAATTTTTTTTGAATGGATTCCTGGATAGTATTCCTTAACCAAACGTTTAAGCTCTTGTTTGGCAGAGTTAAGCTTATCGGGGTTACGGTATTTCTGTTTACTTTGTTGTTTACTGAGGCTATCAGGTTTCATGTTATAGGCTTTTTCGACTGCGGCTAAGTCTCCTAAGAACCAGGATTCTAATTCATGGCAGACGATCCGAATCATCACATTATTGTCTTTTCCGGGAGTTTGACAAATTTCTAATAGTTCTGATTTGAGTTCTTTGCAATCATTGGAGTCTTGGTCATGGACGATAATGAATTTAGTGTCAGGACTATATTGAAAGGCTTCAATTTTCTTGGGAATAGATTTCCATAAGTCCTGTTTGCCTTGGTGGGTAATACAAAGATAGGTAATTTTATCGAGGAAAATTTTCGGTAGGAGTTGATCTAAAACGTTTTTCATGGAGGGTTCTTCTAGCAGAAAAATCAGGTCATAACTCATTAGGGGGCAACTCCTTGAAACCAGCCTTGAGTCCAGAGATAGCCAGGTAAGTCTCCAGCTTCGACTAGATTGACAAGGGTTGGATCATCTTTAGCCCTTGAGCATTTGGTGATCCCATCTTCTTTGGTCAGCCAAAAGATGCTCTCTAAGGGAACAGCATTTAAAAAGTCAGGGGAGTGGGTAGAGACAAAGACCTGGCCACCACGATGGGCATAACTGGCAAATTCTTCGGCGAGTTCATGTAAAAGGCTGGGGTAAAGTTGGTTTTCGGGTTCTTCGACACAGAGCAGGGGGTGAGGCTTAGGATCGAATAGCAATATTAAATAGGCAAACATTTTCATGGTGCCATCGGAAACATAGCGATCGATAAAGGGGTCTTTAAAAGCTTGATCTTGAAATTTTAGGATTAGTCTGCCGTCTTCAGTATTTTTGGCTTCTACTTTGGAAATGCCGGGGACTCGCTCTTGCATTCGCTGGAGAATTTCCTTGAATATTTCGGGATGTTCTTGATAGATGTATTGGGCTACTAATGCCATATTATCTCCTTTGGGGGAGAGGTGTTCGGCATAGAATGCGTCTTTGCTACCTCTAGCTTCACTGATATGAAAGTCGGAAACATGCCAGTTTTCGATCAGAGAACGAAAGGCACTGGCGGCTTTGAAGCGTTGGAATTGTCCTAAGCCTTTTATTGCTAAAATATCGCTGGATTCAAGTTGTTCTTCCCTTTCTATTTCTGTGTCAGATTGTTCAAAGTTTTCTTCGTTAATGATGGCATATCCTTTTCCTTTTCGAAAGTCTATAAAATGAAAAGGTTTACCATGTTTGCCACGTTTATAACGCAGAATTTCTCGTTTTATTAAGGGTCGTCTCTTGTCTTGTCCAATTTTAAGAATATAGGTAACCAGGCGCTGAGTTCCAAGAATTTCCATACGGAACTGAAGTTCTATTTCGATATCTTCTTGCTCTTTACCTCGGGTGATAACTTCATTGAAACCGCCACGAACATGGAGAGCTTGACGAATATTATTTTTGAGGGCATCGTGGATAAAGCCAAATATATCAAACAGGGTTGATTTACCGGTACCGTTTGCACCAACTACAACAAAAAAGGCGGGAATATTTTTAATTTCAATGTTTTCAAAGACACGATAGTTTTTTATTTTTATGGTAAGGATTTTCATAGTCTATGATTTACCTAAACAAACATGTAAGGAGCATCCATCCCTAACTAATCACAAAACCCCCTCGATCGTGGCATCAATTTCTACCAAATTGCGATCCACTTGCTTTAACTCCGCCGCCACCACCCCTAGATTAATCTCCGCTCACTGTTCCCAAGTCTGCCATACAGCCATTACAGCTCAATCAGGTTATCAAGGCTAGCTCTGTTTTTCGTGAGTACTGACCTACCGTTGGATATGTCTATCACGACTTACCCAAAGCCCCCTAAATCCCCCAATTATGGGGGACTTTGACATCATTACCCCCCAAAATTGGGGGGCAGGGGGGCAAAACAAACTAACTTCGTAAGTCCTATCTATGCTGCTTCAGGATCGTCTATCCTGTGATCGGAGGGGATCAATTTACCTAATTACAAAAGTAACATGCTCCCTAGTAATAAGCACCTAAACAAAATTAATTACATATTCTTCCCCAAAATTGTCAAGCACTT
>WTKN01000422.1 GCA_011524395.1 Moorena sp. SS36440bin_2 | reverse complement strand
ATGTCGGCATTTTTTCCATCGAAGTTTATGACATTTTCTTCTAGGAGGTCAGATGGTGTTCCCATCTGCTGCTGTTCTTCCATAAACCAATCGATTTCTTCCTGTGCTAACTCCCCATCAGCACTAGCGATCGCGACTACTGCTCTGAGATAGTTCCTCGCAACATCAACATTGATAGGTGCAGTGACATTGTATTTCCTCTTGGCATATCCCGTCATTTCAAAACTTGTTTCAGTGGTCATTATTTTTGTTTCTAGAGTAAACTTCGCCGCTAATTTTAGCACACCTTGCCCACTTCACAATCTATTACTTAATGATTACGTCTTTTGATTGAGAGCAAAACTATCTAATTTGGCTTGATAAATTACGCTTTATATGCATCTCGAACATAAGACTGATGTTCCGTTAAAGATAGTGCCAACTCTATAGCAGTCATAAAACTAAAACAAATTTCACAAACAATAACCAATAACCTTAAAAAATAACACTTTGATTTAGGACTACTAAAAATTATCTTTAGATTATCTTTAGGACTTAGGCATTGATAACTTGACTGAAATATGAAACCATAGTTACTTAGATGTGATTGCCCTGTGGGTAGTGCTCTAAAGCCAATCTTAACCTAGACTCCAGCCCGAAAGTTTACCTTAGATGGTGAATGAATAAGAACATCACAACACCAAATACTATTTGCTGTTTTATTGCCGCACCTCTCCACTCCCCTTCCTTGCTACGTGCAATCAAACGCCTAGGAATTTCTGTCTATGGGCAACCACCCATGGCTCCCCTACCAAAAACAATCAGTGTTCTTAAAGATGCCCAAGCGATATCTTTAATGCAAGATCAAGATACCGCAGTCATGATTAACTGGGAAGAAAGTCTCTCTTTTATCCTTCATAATCTACCAAAACAACGTTTAAATCAAGTTAATACATTTAAAAATAAAGCAATTTTTCGTAGGCTATTCAAAGACTTGTATCCGGACTTATTTTATCGGGAACTGACAAGGAATGCTCTAGAGGATTTTAAGTTTCCACGAGAAATTGATAAGGTAGTACTTAAGCCCAGCATAGGAATTGCCTCTATAGGCGTTCGTGTTGTCCATGGACAACAGGAATGGGATCAGGCAGTAGATTTGGTTCTTGAAGATATTGATAGAGCCACAAAACAAATGAATTATACTGTTTTAAGCGACTCTTTTTTTCTTGTAGAGGAATTCGTAGATGGGGAAGAGTTTGCCTGCGATGGTTTCTGGGACAAAAATGGCAAAACCATAATCACTGGTATTTATCAGCATCCTTTCCTATCAAAATCTGATGTAAGTGACACAGTCTACTATACATCGAAGCAAGTAGTAGCTAAAACAATTGAACCGACGATGGAAGTGATGAACTATATTGGAGCTAAGCTTGGTATATGCCGTTTTCCCTTTCATTTTGAATTTAGACTATCTAGTAATGGAACTCTCTTCCCTATTGAGTTAAATCCCTTGCGCTTTGGAGGAGATGCTCTACCTGACACTATAGAGTATGCTTTTGGTTTCAATCCCTATGAGCTTTTTTTCACCGATAAATCGCCAGATTGGAATTCCCTACTAGCCAATCTAGACACTTCTAAGATTTATGCCTCTATTATTGCTGGTTTACCACCCCACTATACTCCCGAAAAATATCTTATTGATCAGGAATCATTCCGCAATATCTTTGGGAATCGACTACTGAACTATTTACCAATCGATCCGACAATTAGTCCCTTTTTTGGGGTGGCACATATTGTTGCAGATAGAATTGAAGATGTGCTTGAGTACTTGCACCTTGAGTTTGATAGTTTTATCCATCCATGTTTTGAACCTACTCCAATTAAATTAGCGTTATAGTTCAATTCAATATTGACACTATTTGTCTATATCCATTCTCTATGCCATGAGGTACAAAGGGATCCCCCTAAATCCCCCTTATCAAGGGGGATTTTGAGGTTGAAAAGCGTACCTCATAAATTATATAAACGCTATAAATACCAAAATTGAGTATTGACTATGCCATTTACAGTGGCGCTTACAAGATTTTGAACAGGAGCAAAAAAATGACTATTACAACAGAAGATAATTTTAAAGTTCGTCCCATGACCAAAGATGATCTTAAAATTGCCTTAAGCTGGGCAGTATCTGAGGGTTGGAATCCTGGAATTGATGATGCTGATAATTTTTATGTTGCCGATACTGGGGGATTTTTAATTGGAGAATTAAATGCTAAACCTATTAGTTGTATTTTTGTAGTGCGATATGAACCTCAATTTAATTTTATTGGTCATTATATTGTTAAACCGGAAGAACGAAAAAAGGGATTTGGTTTAAAAACATGGCAAGAAGCATTGAAGTTAATTTCTGGGCAGCCTGTTGCTCTAAATGCTGTCTTAGAACAAGTTAATAATTATCAAAAATTTGGGTTCAAACCTGCTCATTCTAATTTCCGTTATCAAGGGCTCATTACCGGCACAATCTCGCCAGATGTCAGGGATTTAAAGTCTATTGATTTTGAGCAACTTTGTCGTTATGAGCGTCGATATTTTCCTAGTGATCGTCCTCATTTTCTTTCCACATGGATTAACCAACCTCATGGCCAAGGGTACGCTATCCTTAACGATGGTGATTTGGTAGGTTATGGAGTAATTAGAAAAGCTACAGATGGCTTTAAAATTGGTCCTATTTTTGCAGAAAATGAAGACATAGCAGAAAAGCTATTCTTAGCCTTAGCTACTTATGCTGAAGGAAGTCCTATATATGTAGACTTTCCTCATCTTAATAAATCGGCTATTATCTTATTTAAAAATTATCAAATGAACCCTATATTTGAATGTATAGCAATGTACACAGCTGAACCACCTAATATTGATTGGCACAAGGTTTTTGCTGTTACTAGTTTGGAATTAGGTTGAATTTTTTTTAAAGTATTGCAAACAAATTCAAATTTTCTGGACTCAATTTTTTTGGTAACTATAAATTTCTGTAAATAAAAAATTTTTTTTTGTAACACAAATATAGCAAAATTATCTCCATATGGTATAAGTAATTCTGGTGATTGCTTTAGCCAATCAACTCAGCTCAAACTCCTAAAGGAGAAAAGGTAAGTGCATCTACAAGGTCAAAAATTTGCTCACGTTAATAGCATTGCCCACGAGGGCAAAATCCTAGTTTTTGGAACCACAGCTGATGGGAAGATTTACTACACAGTTAAGGGCAGTGGCTTTGAGGATACAGCACTCCAGGATAATCAGGACCCCCTTAGTTTTGAACCTTGGAAGCTGCTTCCTCTTGTCCAGCGAGCCAACGGCAAAAATCTCGCCGTTTTTGACGGCAATGGTCTAAAATATCACTATTTTATAACCATTTTAAGGCTTATATTACTACAGAAAAATATTAATCAAATTGGGAATTAAACTAATGAAATATGTTCACCAAAAAACTAATAATTTAATCTATAATCCACAAATTAGTTCTGTTTATTCTATGTCAGAGGTGCAGAAATGCTTATGGTTGCTCCACAAAATAGCCCCTGATAATACTGCTTACAACGAGTATAATACGGTCAAAATAAATTCACCTTTAGACATAGAAGCCTGGAAAGCGACATGGCAAAAAATCGTAGAACGCCATGGCATTTTACGAACCACATATGGAACGGATAAAGAGGGCGAACCTGTGCAAATTGTTCATCCCATGATGAATGTACCGATGCAGGTGATTGATGCTAGGGATTGGAGTGAAGAACGGTTAAAGCAAGAAATTTTAGCCTGTGCAGATGTTATCTATGATTTAGAAAAAGACCCCATTATCCGATTATATTTGTTTCAGCGTTCCGCAACGGAATGGGTTCAACTGTTTACGATTCACCAGATGGCTAGTGATAGTTTTACCAAAGATTTATTTTTACAAGAATTCCAACAATTATATGGGGGGATTCCAGTTAAAGAACCTTTAGCTTATAGGGATTTTGTCAATTGGGAATCAGAAATGCTGAAGTCACCTTGGGGAGAAACGCTTTGGCAATATTGGGAAAAGCAATTAGCGCGTGAGTTGCCAATTTTAGATTTACCAACCGATCTACCGCGCCCCAGTCTAGTTACTTATCGCAGTGACTCCCATGAAGTCAAGCTCAATGAAGAATTGCTATCGCGTCTGAAACAACTACAATCCGATAGTATTAGTCTGTTTCAAATTGCGTTGAGTGCCTTTTATGTGCTGTTATATCGCTACACAAATCAGAACGATATTCTTGTCAATATTCCCACGGAAAATCGACGGGGTAAACAAGACTTTAAAAATGTAGCGGGCTATTTGGCAAGTTTAGTTGTTGTGCGTTCGCGTAGCGTGGCCCATTCGCGTAGCGTGGCCTTTTGGCCAAGGCCAGGGAATCTGGACGGAAATACTACTTTTAAAGAATTGCTGATGCAAGTCGATCAGACTGTTGACCAAGCCCTGAAACATGAAGCTTATAATTATCCCTTGAGTCAATTGCTCAAGCAGTTGAAACTGAAAAGTCATTTCCGTCATACTCTGGTTTCTTCTGTGATGTTTAATTGGCGAAAACTAGGATACTCTGATACAGAGTTTCAAGAGGGAATACTTCAAATTGAGCCTTATCTGTTGGCAGAAAAACGTGGCGCTCCCTATGACCTCTCGGTAGAAATGATTGAAGTGGGTGATGATTTGAATGTTCGATGGAATTATAATAGTGATTTATTTTATCCTGAAACTATAGACCGGATGGCGAGGCATTACCTGACCTTGTTAGAGGGGATTTTCGCCAATCCAGAAACGCCCATTTTTAAATTACCGTTGTTGACTGAATCCGACCGTAATCAGTTATTAATTGAGTGGAATAATACGACTGTTGATTATCCCAAGGATAAGTGCATTCATCAGTTGTTCTCCGAACAGGTGGAAAAAACACCGGATGCAGTAGCCGTAGTATTTGAAGACCGACAATTAACCTATCGGGAGTTGAATTGTCGGGCGAATCAATTAGCACATTATTTACAATCGGAGGGAGTCGGATCAGAAGTTTTGGTGGGCATATTTGTACAGCGTTCTATTGAGATGGTGGTGGGAGTATTGGGGATTCTCAAAGCTGGTGGTGCTTATGTTCCCATTGACCCGACTTATCCCAGCGAGCGGATTTCCTATATGCTGGAAAACTCTCAAGCTTCAGTGCTATTAACTCAAAAAAACTTGGTAGCTGGATTACCGGAAATAAGAGCGCAAATCATTTGTTTAGATGCTGACTGGAATCTAGTTAGTCAAGAAACTGACTTAAATCCTAACTGTACTACTTCTGAGGAAAACTTGGCTTATGTAATCTACACTTCTGGTTCTACAGGTAAGCCTAAAGGTGTAGCAATGAAGCACCTGGCCTTGAAGAATCTGATTTTGTGGCAACGGTCAAACACAACAGTTTCAACCGGGGCAAAAACACTGCAATTTGCACCAATTAGCTTTGATGTCTCCTTTCAGGAAATATTTTCAACCTGGTGTGCGGGTGGAACCTTGGTCTTAATCCCAGAAGAAGTGCGACGAGACCCTGTTGCTTTACTACATTTATTAAGAGCAAAACAAATAGAAAGACTGTTTCTTCCTTTTGTTGCTTTACAGCAGTTAGCAGAGACCGCTCAAACTTTGGGATTGATTCCCACCAGTCTGCGGGAAGTAATAACAGCAGGGGAACAGTTGCAAATTACTCCAGCGATCGCAAGCTTTTTCTCCCAGCTAAAAGATTGTTCCCTTGATAATCAATATGGACCATCAGAAACTCATGTTGTAGTTACAGCATTTACCTTAACCGGTTCTACTGACACTTGGCCAGCACTACCACCTATTGGTCGTCCCATTCCTAACATTCAGATTTACATATTAGATCAATTCGCACAACCTGTACCTGTGGGAATTCCTGGCGAGTTGTACATCGGCGGAGTTTGCCTAGCCTTAGGCTATCTCAACCGTCCTGACTTGACCGCAAAACGATTTATTCCCAACCCCTTTAGTCAAGAAGAGGGGTCCCGCCTTTACAAAACTGGGGATTTAGCCCGTTATTTACCGGATGGAAATATCGAATATCTCGGTCGGATCGATAATCAGGTCAAGGTGCGGGGTTTCCGGATCGAACTTGGAGAAATTGAAGTAACACTCGCTCAACACCCCGACCTGCGGCAGACTGCGGTGATTGTCCGAGAAGACCCACCAGGGAATAAGCGCTTAGTCGCTTATGTTTGTCCACATGAGGGACAAATCCCGACTTCGGGTCAACTGCGCCGCTTTCTTTCCGAAAAGTTACCAGACTACATGGTTCCTGGGACTTTTGTGACCTTAGAAGCTTTACCCTTAACACCCAGTGGCAAAGTCGATCGCAAGGCTCTACCCATTCCCGATGCTTCAAGTTTGATTCGTGAAACCAGTTTTGTTGCCCCCCGGGATTCGGTAGAACTGCAACTAGCTCAAATTTGGTCAGAGATTCTCGGTGTTTCTCCCATCGGAATCCATGACAACTTTATTGATAATGGTGGTCATTCCCTATTAGCTACCAAAATTATCGGGCTAGTGCGCGATCGCTTCCAGGTAGAATTACCCCTGAATTGCTTGTTTGAGTGTCCCACAGTTGCTGAGTTAGCCAAGGAGCTTCTTCAGCAAGAGGGATTAACTGTTGTACCACCCCTACAACCGATTTCACGAGAGCAAACTATTTCTTTATCTTTTGCGCAAGAACAACTGTGGTTTCTCAACCACAGGACTTACGCAACTGGCACAACTAATGGTGGGGCGCTTAGCACGGCGAGAGTG
>WTKN01000033.1 GCA_011524395.1 Moorena sp. SS36440bin_2 | reverse complement strand
ACCTTAAATGTTGCTTTAGAAAAATACCATAATCTACTTTTAACAAGGGTTTAGCTGAAAAAGCTATTGCACCAAATTAGCTGTGCCATCCCAGTAGGGTGCGTTAGGGACGGGCTCGCTCTGGTTTTCCGCCTCTTAGTCCCTGGTTGGGACAGCCCGTCCCGGATGCTGGTGGCGAATTCGTGAAACCCTTATTCTACCGTAATCCGCTCCCCTCTCCCAAGGTTGGGAGAGGGGCTGGGGGTGAGGGCTGATGGGGCTTCAAGGAATGTTCACGAAATATTTCGCCAACAGCATCCGTCCCGTAACGCACCACCGGCTCAAACAGCTACAGCTCTTGGCTGATAGCTGAATGCTAATAGCTGATAGCTTACAATGTAACTGAGGCTAAAACCAACATGACTAGTGCAACTGTTCGGAAAAATCCTTATATTAGAAGAAATCCTTATATTGTTGGTCGTCCCATCTCTGAACCGGAATTGTTTTTCGGTAGACGCAAAAAGTTTGACTTGATTGAGGATAACCTCCGCCAGGGCGTACAGGTAATTTTGTTCCATGGTCAACGACGTATTGGTAAATCCACTGTACTTAAACAAATTCCCAATTTTGTTGGGCAAAATGACTTTGTGTTTGTTCAGTTTGACCTACAGGACAAAAGTCAGTTACCCCTTAGTCGTGTTCTCTACAGTTTAGGACAAGCTATTATTAATCAACTCCAGCTAAAGTCTGATCATACTAAGTTACCAACTATTACGGAATTAGAAACCAATCCGAAACGTTTTGCTGATAGCTTTTTACCAAAAGTATATCAAGAATTAGGGGATAAAAATCTGGTATTGTTGCTAGATGAATTTGATGTGTTGAGTAGTGAATATTCTACCTCAGAGCCATCAAAAGAGTCATCATCTGAAACGTTTTTCCCTTATTTAAAATCTCTGATTAAACAGGAAAAACGATTATTTATTATTCCGTTTATAGGACGGCAACTGGATGATATGCCCAAGTTGCTGGGATTATTTAAAGGTGCTCCTAGCCAAAAAGTTGGCTTGCTCAGTGAACGAAGTGCCACAGAGTTAATTACTGAACCAGCTAAGGGGTCTTTGACCTATAAATCGGAGGCAATCGATGCCATATTAGCATTAACATCAGGTCATCCCTATTTCACTCAAGTCCTATGTCATGCATTGTTTGCTCAAGCTAGAACTGAACAAAAGTGGCAGGTAACTCGTGATGATGTCACCAGAATTGTTGATGATGCCATTGAAATTGGTGAAGGAGGATTAACCTGGTTTCGGGATGGATTAGCGATTCCTGAACGAGTGATATTTTCCGCAGTAGCAGAGGCTCAAAAAAAAGCTGAAAGAAATCCTAATCAGGTTGTGCAAGACCCGTTGATTTTACTGGAAGAGTATGGCGTTACCATCACCAAGTCTTTGAGGGAAGCTAGGGAAAAACTAGTTGAATCAGGTTTCTTAAGGGTTGTAGAAATAACTGATAAAGGTTCATCCTACAACGGAAAATCCGACAAGGTAGAAATAGAATTAGTCCGCCGTTGGTTAGTCAAACGTTACCCATTGCGGCGAGAGATATTTGAATTGGAAGACCTCGATCCAGAGGCTAAGGCTAATTATAAAAAAGCAATGGAACGGAGTGATCAGGGGGATGTATCCCATAGGGTTTCACCCTATGAACAGATTTTGAAAGCCAATCCCAATCACTTTAGTGCTTTATTCAAGATAGCAAGGATATATTTGGAAGGTGACGTATTTGATAAAGCAGTGGAATGCTATCAGCGAGCATACCAAGTTAATCCAGTCCGGAATCAGGATGGATTAGTGCGATCGCGTTTAGGTTATGCACAACACCTGATGGAAGTAGGGGAAGTTATCCTAGCCAGGCGGCAATTTGACCAAGTGCTAAGGATAGAGCCAGATAATAAACAAGCTTATCAATTCTATAACCAATTAAACAATCCTTTCGTTGTAGGCGCACCAGTTCCCCCAGACCGTTTTGTGGGACGACAATCAGAAATTCTGGCTAGTTTTAATCAAATCTCGAACCGCAGTAACTTAGCCATTTGGGGTGGTCCAGGGATGGGTAAGACCTCTTTCCTGGAACTCCTGGCTTCTCCGGACGTTTGGAAAGAGTATGGACAAGACCCATCCCAGGCTTTGATGGTGCTACTCAGTTGCGAAAGTATCCAACCGTTTACAGCTTCCGGGTTTTGGCAAGAAGTTTTAACTGAGCTGATCGATAAATTGGAAAGTGAGCCAGACCTTCAGACTGAAATTGAGACATTGCTCGACCACGGAAAAGTAACTGCCAGGGTTATGCGCCAAGTATTGGGAAAGCTTGGAAAACGAAACAAGTTCTTGGTGTTGCTAGTAGATGACTATGATGCCGCTTTGCGAGAAAACCCGCACTATACTCAAGCTGACATGGAAATATTTGTCACTGAGTGTAGCAGTATTGCCTATCACTCTCGGGAGAGGAGATATTTATCAATGATTGTCACCTCACTTCGCCCTCTCAATGAACTTGGTCCTCCTTTTACTCCCAATAGTTCTCCCTGGTATAACCATTATTTGTTTCAATCCCTTAAGCCATTAACGGAAACTGAAGTGGAGCAATTAATGGCAAGTATTCCCATCACACCAGCATTACGGGATGTCATTAAAAACAGGGCTGGTGGACATCCGGCCCTGCTACAAATTGCTGGTTCTTTGCTATTCAGAGAATTAAGAACTGGGAAGTTACCTGATACTGAAACCTTTACCAAGGAGTTTGAAGATCAAACTAGACATATTTTCCAAAATATTTAGCAACCGTGCAGCGATGTCGAGCAAGGACTGTTGATACTGATGGCTTGGTCTATTTGGATCGGATGCATTAGCTGATAGCTGAACGCGCACGCACCTCAAGTAGCGCTTATGCTGAACGCGCACGCACCTCAAGTAGCGCTTATGCTTAGGGAGGATTCACCCACAAGAAACATTGATCAACCAAGCCAGACTTCCCTCCATGACAGCGGTGGTTTGACCAGAAACCGTGAATACCAAAGCTTCCCGATAGACTCGCTGAGCAGGATGGTGTTTGTAGTTAGCAGCACCACTAGACACAGTCACCGCTGCTTGAGCACATCGTCCTGCTAAGTTAATTGCCCAAGTCCTCAGTTGTAACCGTTGTTCAAAGGTCTGGGAATCTGCTTGTAGTGCTTCGATCATAGCTGTCTGGCAGCGAGTCAATTCCCCATTGAGGGATTCAAAAGCATTGTATAGGAAATCCAGTTGCTTGGTTTTGGCTGCTGCTTCTACAATGTCCAGTCCAGCTTGGGCACATCCTAGAGCTAAAAAACCAGCAGACAAAACTTTCTTCTGGTCATTTCCGTGAATTGCACCTGCTTTAGCAATCGAGACCACACCTTCTTCGGGTAAGAACCAATCCGTAAGGGTAGCACTAACGGTATTGGTGGATTGCATCGCCCCCAGTGCCATGGGTTTGCTAAAGGTAATAGTACCACCTGCATCTTGGCAAGTTGGAGTCAATGGCACCATACCGTAAAGTTCTCCACCATCAGGCAATACTGCACCGATGATAAACTCTTGAAAGAAGCTAAACCCAGTCACCCAAGGCACTTTTCCACTGATCTGATATCCACCATCTACCGGAATAGCTTTCACCGGTGGGTTACCTGTTCGTCGCAGTTGGGAAAAGCCGATACCAACTAGCACTTGACCCTGGGCTAATTTAGGAAGATACTGGTGCTTTAACGATTCATTCTCAGAGTAGGCGATCATTGCTCCAGCACTCTGGTGTTGCATTTGCAAGAATGCCAAAGCACCAGAATACCTTGCTACCAGTTGCTGGAAGTAGCCAAAGGTTGTGCTACTAACTTCGAGACCTCCCCAGGATTTGGGAATCCGTAGCCCTAGCAACGTGCGAACGCTCATCCCCTTGAGAGCCTCTCGTAAGACATCAGGAGCACTATCAATGTCTGAAGCCAAGGGAGCAACGGATTCCCTTAGATAAGACTCTGCCGTCTGTAATAAGGTTTGTTGGTCATTATCGGGATAGGGTTTGAGCACCTGCATCAACCTTTATAGTTACTCATAGTTACTCTGATCGTAAGCATTCAGCTATCAGCTATCAGCAGCAGTCAGTCAACGGGAGGTAGTAAATAAGCTTAGGGGCTGGTAAGGCTGGTTGAAAATCCCTGCTCGTTTTACTCATCCCAACCCGTCGAGTTAAAGCGCCTACTAGCTGAGCGATGCAGCGCCTTCACGCGGGGGTCTCCCCCACGCGTGAAGGCGCTGCATCAAGACAAGGCGCACGCGTGGGCGTAGCGCATTAGCTGATAGCTGATAGCTGAATGCTCACCTGTGATCTACTACATTAATAGTTTCACTGTGATTTATAGCATTTTTCAATTCAGTAAACTCCCCCCTATCCCAACACTCCCCCCTCTTCAACAGGTCTTACGACCCCTGGGTCTAGCCGTTGCGCTGGTGCTATCTTGTCTATTAACCCTGACCGGTTGCTATCCTAACCAGTTTAAGACTCAGGCAGCTCAGGTCTCTCAACTAGTGTTAGCTACTCCTAGTGACCCAACTAGCTTTAACTATATTGTTAATAACTCTATCTACGGTGTGTTTGGTTATATCTACGAAGGATTACTGACTCAGAATGGCATGACAGGGGAGTTGGAGCCAGGACTAGCTGAATCTTGGGACATTTCTTCAGACCGACAGCAGATCACCTTCACCCTGCGGGATGGGCTCAAGTGGTCTGATGGGGAGCCCCTAACGGTGGATGATGTGATCTTTACTTATCAGGACCTTTACCTGAATCCCAAGATTCCCACAGTTTCCCGAGATTTCCTCCAGATTGGTAGTACTGGTAAGTACCCATCCCTGCGCAAACTAGATCAGCGGCGAGTTGAGTTTACCTTACCACAAGCCTTTACGCCATTTTTGAGATACGCCGGAACCCTAGCCATTCTACCGGCTCATGCCTTACAAGAGTCTGTGCAAGCTACTGATAGTAATGGCAATCCCCAGTTTCTTTCAATTTGGGGCACTGACACCAATCCCCAAGACATTGTTAGCAATGGTCCCTATCGACTACAAAAGTATACCCCTGCTGAACGAGTCATCCTACAACGCAACCCTTATTACTGGCGTGGGGATGCTCAGGGAAATCCCCAGCCCTACATTCAACGAATTGTCTTGCAAGTTATCCAATCCTCTGATAACCAGTTACTCAGATTTCGCTCTGGGGAGTTGGATAGCCTCAGAGTCAATCCCGAGGCCTTTGGGTTACTTAAACGAGAGGAAAAGCGTGGGAAATACACCATTTACAATGGCGGACCGATTCCTGGGATTAGGTTTGTCGGTTTCAATCTCAACAAAGCTCGCAATGCTAAGGGAAAACCGTTCGTAGACCCAATCAAGTCCCGTTGGTTCAATACCTTGGCCTTTCGACAAGCGGTAGCCTATGCTATTGACCGGGAAAAGATGAAAACTAATATTTATCGCGGACTCGGTCAAGTACAACATTCCCCCATTGCTGTCCAAAGTCCCTATTACCTATCCCCAGAAGACGGGTTAAAAGTCTACAACTATCAACCTCAGAAGGCCAAACAACTACTATTAGACGCTGGTTTCAAGTATAACTCCCAAAATCAGCTGGTGGATTGGAATGGCAACCGGGTAAAATTTACTCTGCTGGTGAAATCAGACGATAAATCCCGAGTAGACGCAGCAGTTCAGATTAAACAAGACTTGAGCCAAATTGGGATAGAAGCAGATTTGCAGGTACTCAGCTTCAACCTTGTGCTCAGAAAGCTCCTATCGACTCGAGATTGGGAGTGTTATGTAGGTGCCTTTGAAGCAGGAGTGAGTGAGCCTCACAGTGTATTTCTGTTCTGGTACAGTGGGGGCTCGTTTCATCAATTTAATCAAGGTCCTCAACCCGGACAACCACCACTAGAAGGGTGGGAAGTGTCTGACTGGGAGCAAGAGATTGACCGTCTGTTCAATGCTGGAATCACAGAAGTTGATCAGAGCAAACGCAAAGTCATTTATGATCAATTCCAGGAAATCGTTGCCGAGGAGTTGCCCGTGTTTTTCCTGGTCAATTCACTAGACTTTCAGGCAGTACGCGATCGCATCGAGAATATCAAATTTTCTAGCTTAGGGGGACCGTTATGGAACATTGATGAGCTGAAAATTGCGGAAAACTAATCAAGTCTTGGATTTTGGGGGATGGAGAAAATGGGGAGATGGGAAAATGGGGAGATGGGGAGAATAAATTAGCGCTCTTTGTCACCCCTTCACAAAACGATTGGCCGTAGGTCAATCGCTTTCTTTGTTAACTTAGAAGAGGTTAACTCAGACTAGAGGGAGTACAGAAATATGAATGATAGTAATCAGATTCAGGAGAAGCAATCAACTGACCAGTCAGAGGAAAAATTATTCCGACAATGGTATCGCTTTATTGAGGATCATGGGTTCACCTGGAAAGGAATTCTTTCTCGATATAACGGTAACGGAAGTCTTGATCAACTCCTTGATTCCACAAGACGATTTACTCCTCTAGCAGATGCATCTCAACTTGAGCATTATCTATGTTTTATTAACCAAGACGACTCCTCTAAAATCCAAGAAAATACGTGGATTATTGACAAATGCGGTCCAGGTATCTCTCACCCCATCGATCTGAGTTCAACCACGATGTTTTCCTCTAAATCCTCTGGTGTAATGAGCAGACCTCTGAGGAAAGACCGTAAGCATTCAGGTGATGGGGTTGACAAAGCCACCCCAGTTACTTGAAAACTGGA
>WTKN01000305.1 GCA_011524395.1 Moorena sp. SS36440bin_2 | reverse complement strand
ATATCCAGAAAATCCATATTCTTATCTGCAATTAAACTAGAAATAAAATCTTGAATAAAATCTTGAACATCTTGGTTCTAGAATCATTAATAATCCTTTTAAAACAATGTTATATATCATCTAGATTTTTTATATAGAAGGAGAAGTCTGCAAAATATCTGAAAACCGAGATAAATAAATCATTTAAACCTTAAAAGATACTGTTAAATTAACCTGGGTTAAGGACTTAGTTAGGTTATATGAAAAAGAATTTAGTTTCCAGATTCAACGTACAGAAGGGGATCCTCGAAGATATAGCAAGCGGAAATATCGATTTACTAATTGAACGAGAGAATACATGAGCGAAACTGGAGCTATAAGATGATTAACTAATGACTTTAGGGAGAAATCCTAACAGAACCTTTTGAAGTTTAATTAAATATCTAAAACAAATTGAATCGCTTGAAAATAAAATTCAGCAATTACTTAATCGTTCTAAAAAAGATGAGCAGTTTCAATTTGGACTTATTCAATGTTTAAATGAATAAAACCAACTTATAAAACAACTCACTGAAAAGTTATTCTCCTGAGATAAGTATATTGAAAATAAACTAGAAAAGCGAGACGGGAAGTTAACTATGGCTATTCGAGAAATTAGTGGTACCCTGAAACTTAACGCAGCCACTCAAGAAAATCTAGAAAAAAATCAAAAGAGTTCTAAAATGAACTTTTTGGAAAATAGAGAGGAGTTACCAAGGAAGGGTTACTTTAATTTTCTCAAATATAATTCACTAATAATATTTAAGAAAAGGTGAACACTCAAAAATTGAATCAAGAGAAGTGCTTATTTTTCAGTTTAATCTTGAACTATAAGAATACAAATATTTTCAGCCTTAACAAAAGAATTGCAGTATACAAATTAAATTTCTAATTCACCCTTCCTTAAACACCACCATTTTATGGCTAGCTTTCTGTCCCTACCGTTCTCACTAAATAATGACGCTACATAAAGGTTAAATATTCTTCTATATTGTAAATCACGTAAATAATACGCACTTTAATATTGAGAAAACATGAAAATAACTTAAATTTAAAAGATTATAAAACTAAATATGGACTTTCTTTAGGGTAAAAATACAACTTTATCTATAAGAAATAGTGCCTAAGTTTTGTTTTAAACATACAATATCAATTATTTGATAAATGGAGGTTTAAACAAGCATGGCTTTTCCTAGCAATAATCAATTCACACCTTTTATTATAAATGGTTCTCCTGTGTTTGATGTATTAGGTGATGAATCACCTACAGATACCGACCTCGTAGGTAATTCAACTTTTCCTGCTGGTTTTTTTGCGTATGATGGTACTAATATATATTTTAGATTAAGGCTAAATTCGGATCCAAGAAACAGTAAACTAACAGCCTTTGACAATTTTGCATGGGGGGTACTTATCAATACTAGCGGTACCCCAGGCACTTATGATTGGCTATTTAATGTCAATGGGTTGCGGAATAATATAAATCTAATACAAAATACCACTAAGTTAGTGAACTCTTGGAATGATCCTGCTGAAGGATTAGGGGGGGGAACACCAAATTTTACTCAAGCTATTACTAATTTTGACTTCGCTAGGGTAACCGTTGCTGATTCAACCTTTGGAGGAAACCCAGATTATTTTCTAGATTGGTTCTTACCGGCTTCTACTTTTTTCAGTGTATTAGGGATTAATGAAAACTCTTCCATTCGGGCTTTAGTTTTCACTTCCACAAATGCTAATAACTACAATAAGGACTCTTTGCAAACAAGTGAAGGCTTTTCGTTTGCAGACGCATTGAGTACCCCTACTACTACAAGTGTAGCTGATATCCGGGCAAAGTTAGCTACTACAAAAAGCTTATCCTCAGGCCCTATAACTGTTACATTGGGTCAACAGGCTACATGGACTGGATCTATTACAGTTTCTAATACCGGAAAATCCACAGCTACATCGATTTCATTACAAGATATTTTAGGACTTGATAACATAACATCTTTTATTGTCAATTCAACTACTCAAGGAAATACCGCCTATAATGCATCTTCTAAAACATTAAGTTGGAGCATTGGTAATCTTGGTGCTGGCGTAACAGCCACTCTAATATTCACATTATCCGGTGCATTTACCATTATAAGAAGCCCTAATAATTTAGATATAGTAAGTGCCACAGGATTTGATAGCTCTTCTGGAAGCTCAATTCAATCAAATAGTTCAGCTATTACTATTAACGTTCAACAAGTAGGCAGTGTTAATGGTACAATTACTGATAATGCTTCCGGTCTTCCTATCTCGGGGGCTAATGTTACCTTATCTCAAAATGGTAGCCCAGTCTCCACTGCTATTTCTAATTCAAATGGTTTCTATTCCTTTACAGGGTTAGTGCCAGGACAATACACCGTTACAGTCAATCAAACAAATTATAGTCCAAATTCAGCAAATGTGACTGTTGTAAGTGGTCAGTCAACTACTCAAAATCTTTCCCTGACCCCCTTACCAAGTACAGTTTCTGGAGCAGTGACCACAAGTTCAGGAACTGCTGTGCCTAATGCTCAAATTACATTAACTAATAATTCAGGGACTCCTGTTGCTCAAACAACAACGAATGCAAGTGGTAACTACTCTTTTACAGGGATTGCTCCAGGTTCTTATACAATTTCTGTGATGGTTACAAATTTCCAATCCCAATCTCAATCTTTCATTACACAATCTAATCAAACAGCCAACGTGAATTTCACTTTACAGCCTAGTCCAGGAGCTATATCTGGAACTATTACCAACGCTCAAACTGGAACTGTTATTCCTAATGCTACTGTTCAATTATTAAGTATTAATGGTGCCCTTATGGCTTCAACTACAACGAATACTTCTGGAAATTATAGTTTTACGGGCCTAGCACCTGGTCAATATCAGATAAGAGCAATAGGTACGAATTTTAGTACCAATACAGTAAGTGCTATAGTTCAAGCAAATGTAACAACAAATGTAGGCATAGCTCTTCAACCAAATCCAGGCACAATTCAAGGAACTGTTACAGATAATCAAACTTCTCAGCCAGTACAAGGGGTTAATGTGCAGGCAGTAAACTCATCTGGATCAATAGTCAGTGCCACTATCACAGATAGCAGTGGTAATTATACATTTTCTGGCTTACTTCCCGGATCTTATACACTCATCTTTACTAGTAATGGTTATGCTAACTCCACATTAGGAGCAATTGTGCAATCAAATAAAGTTACTACTGCAAATTCGGTACTTAACCGTTTAGCAGGAAATCTTACGGGTACCATACGAGACGTCTCTAATAGCCCTATATCTGGAGCATTAGTTACTGTTTTTTCAGGGAATGTACCAGTTGCTACAACAACTAGTGACGCAAGCGGAAATTATCTCATCAGCAATTTAGCTCCTGGAAATTATGTTACTGTAGTCACAGCAAACAACTTCTCCTCTCAAAACCAATCTGTGTTTATTTTGAATGGGGAAGTGACCAATGCTTCTTTTACTTTACAACCAGATCCAGGAAGTATTACAGGAACTGTTAGAGATATAAACAACACAGCTATTATAGGAGCTAATATAACTCTCCAATTAAGTACAGGATCAGGAGTTGTAGTAGATACTACATTGACAAATTCGGATGGCAGTTATGTATTTAATAATATAGCTCCCGGAAATTATACTTTGGTAGCCACAGCATCTAATTTCCAAACAGCCACTCAAGGAGTTAATGTAATATCTAATCAAACATCTACTACTAATTTCCAATTATCTCCTAACCCTGGAACACTTAGTGGAAGTGTCACTAATTCTCAAACTGGAACACCTATCTCTAATGCCAATGTACAAATTCGAATTCTTGATTCGAGTGGCGCTCTTGTTTCTTCAGTATTCACGGATCGAGATGGTAATTATGTGATTCCACACTTAGCACCTGGAACCTATAACATTTTAGCGAGCGCTAATAATTTTCAAACCGATGGTGGAACAGCTATTATTGCTGCGGGACAAAATACCGTAGTTAATATCTCTTTAGCACCAAACCCAGGGCGCATTCAAGGTCAGGTAACTAATACACAGCCTGGCACTCCCATTGTAGGGGCTACTATTAATATAGTAGATCAGAATGGGGCATTGATAACAACGGTTCTCACTAATAGTACGGGAGCGTTTCAAGTAGAAGGACTTACACCAGGGAACTATACACTAAACACATTTTTTAACAATTTCCAAAACAATTCTACTGGAGTTACTGTTCAATCGAATCAGACAGCAATAACTTCAATACAACTAAAACCAAATCCTGGTAATATCCAAGGGGTTGTCGTACCTGCTTTAGCTAATACTCTTATACGTCTATTAAATAGCGATGGATCGTTTATTGATTCTGTTGTAGCAAATACGAACGGGATATTTAGTTTCCTTAACTTAGCTCCCAACACCTATATAGTTACAGCAACAGCGCCTAACTTTACTACAGAAAGTGCAGGAGTAAGCGTACTAGCTAATACAACAAGTAACATTTCATTAACTTTATCACCAAATTCTGCAACGGTATCCGGGCTTATCGCAGATACCTCTGGAATTTCCATTCCTAAAGCCGTTATACAAGTAAAGGATAGTAATGGGACCGCCATAGGGACCGCTTTTACTGATACTCAAGGAGCTTATAGTATATCAAATTTATCAATAGGTTCTTTAACTCTAACAGCTACTGCTCCTGGATTTGGAAATGTTATAAGAGGAATTTCTGTCGGACCTGGGGATGTGTTAACAGACATTAATTTTACGCTTACTCCAAACTCTGGATCTATTAGTGGGCAAGTAACTAATAACCAAACAGGGGAAGTAATTCAGGGAGCTAATATTACTATTCGGGACTCCGTGAGTAATAGTGTTGTAGCAATTACTACAACAAGTGAACTTGGTACCTACTTTATAAATAACCTCTCCCCTAACTCTTATATCGTCACTGCTTCACAGAATAACTTTGGAACAAATCAAATTGGTGTGTTAGTGGTTAGTGATCAGACTGTAGCAGCTTCACTTGCGCTTTCTCCTGATTTTGGAAGCGTCAGGGGAATAGTGATTGATTCTAACGGAAATCCTATCGCAGGTAACGGAATTCAAATAAATATCTTTAATGACAATAATGTTTTAGTTAAAAGTATTCTTGCTAATTCAGATGGAACATACGCAATTGATCAATTAATTCCAGGAAATTACCTTGTTATAGTAAGTTCCCCTAATTTCAGTACTACTACAACAGCAGCAATTGTCCAATCAGATCAAACAACGAGTATTACCAGTATTTTAACTCCGAATCCGGTCACTCTTTCAGCACAAGTTGTTAATATAGATTCTCAATCTGTACTTCCTGGGGCAACGGTAACAGTGAAAAATTCTATTAACCTGACAGTCGGATCTGGAGTAACAGATGTTAACGGAACAGTTGTTATCACAAATTTACCTCCTGGTAACCTATTGATTTCTGCAAATGCAAATAACTTTGGCACTGATACCCGTTCCATTTTTGTGACTCCTGGGCAATCCGTTTCTGAGACCCTTTCTCTAACTCCGAATCCCGGAAACCTTAATGGTTTTGTTTCAAACCTTGCCACAGGCAATGTTATTCCAAATGCTGTAATTCAATTGTATAATTCTGCAAACGTTCTGGTGGATAGTACAGTTACTAACCAATCTGGCCAATATTCATTTTCAGGTATTGCACCTGGCACGTACACAGCGGTGTCAAATGCTAGTGATTTTGGGCCAGAAACTGCTGGAGCTATTATTGTTTCTAATCAGACAGCTACTGTTAGTTTTGCCCTTTCTCCAAATCCAGGAGTTATTCAAGGAATTGTAACTACTTCGAACGCAGGGGATCTTATTGCTAATGCACAAGTAGTAGTGAGGGAGCTTTCCACTACAGGACCTATAGTCTTTTCTACTGTTACAAATGCACAAGGTTTTTACCAAACTACAACCCTTTCACCACGAGTCTATGCGGTCACCGTAAGTAAAGATAATTTTGGAGCTGCTAATCTATCTGCTGAAGTTCAAAGTAGTCAGGTTACAAATTTAAACTTTCTATTAAGACCAAATCCAGGAGCTGTCCAAGGAACTATAACTGACTCCTTTACAGGATTGCCTATTATTAATGCATCTGTTCAAGTCATTAATTCTTCAGGCACTGTTGCTAGTACTGTTGTGTCAGACTCAAACGGATTTTATCAAATAAACGGGATATCTCCCGGTCAATATACAATTTTAGCTACTAATGCTAATTATCAATCTAACACCCAAGGCGTTCAAATTAATTCAAATCAAACTTCGCAAGTAGATTTTACTTTAGTAAGTTTTCCTGCTACTTTAACTGGAACCGTTGTAGATAGCACAACAGCTATTCCCTTGGTGGGGGCAGTTGTAAATATCTTAGAACAGGGTACTAATACTTTAATAGAAAGCACACTTACAGACGGTAATGGTATTTATTTAGCAGAAGGTTTACCTGAAGGAAATATCGTAGTAACAACTACGTTCCAAAACTATGCATCTTCTGTTACTAGTACATTTTTAACGCCCAACCAAACTAAAGTGTTAAATAGTGCTCTTTCGCCTTTTCCATCAACCATAGTTGGTACTGTTACAGATAATGCAACAGCAAATCCGATTAGTGGTGTTTCTGTCCAGTTGGTAGTCGCTCAAACAGGTATTACTATCGCTTCCACAGTAACTTCCAGTGATGGAACTTATAATCTTGCTAATTTGCCTCAAGGAACATTTAATATTATCTTTTCAACCAATAACTACGCATCCCAGACGGTCACCGTTATCCTCACACCAGGCGAAGTAGAAACGGTCAGTCCCT
>WTKN01000382.1 GCA_011524395.1 Moorena sp. SS36440bin_2 | reverse complement strand
TCCCTGTTCCCTGTTCCCTGTTCCCTGTTCCCTGTTCCCTGTTCCCTGTTCCCTGCTCCCTGCTCCCTGCTCCCTGTTCCCTGTTCCCTGTTCCCTGTTCCCTGCTCCCTGTTCCCTGCTCCCTAAAACCCAATAATTTGTACCTCACCCAATTGCAAACCCCTGTTATGTATAGTCAACAATCCCGCAAAATCCAAGGTAATCAACCACTAATACTTAATAACCCTGAAATTGTTTGGATGGTGGTTTCTGGACAAGTCTCTGTATTTGCCACAGAAATGAAGAATAATGAACCAGACGGAAATCGTCATTATCTATTTACTGTAGAAAAAGGACAGGGCTTATTTGGTCATTGTTTAGATTCTTCTGGTCAAGCCCTTTTAGCGGTCGCCATAGAAGGCGCTGAATTAGAATCTGTAGCCATACAAGATTTGGTTAAACAAATCTCTCAAAAAGAGCCTAAAGCAATTGCAATCCTAGAAAGCTGGATCCGGCATTTAGGAAAAAGTATTAACCAGATGCCTTTAAATAATGTAATCAAAATTATCAATCCTGATTTTTCTTCATACTTTTCCCTAGAAGATAAACAAATAATTCAATCCTTTAGTGAACAAATTATTTGGGTAGAGATTAGAGAAGGAGAAGTTGACTATTTAGGAAAGCCAGAGTTAACCTTAGAGATCAATTCTCCTCTATTTCCTCTGGCTAATAGGATGTGGTTAAAATCCGAAAATGCCAGTCAACTCAAAATAACTACTACTGATACTATAGAACAAGCAGAACAAATTACCCATAGCTTAGACCTATTCCATAACTATTTTTATTACTATTTAAACCAAAAATTTATTGAAGATAAAGAAGCCGAATTTAGACGGTTTCAAGCCAGACAACAACTAAATAGCCAAGTTACTCAATCAGCATTAGGAAAATTAACCTCAATTCTCAAACCGGGTTATGATGTTTTTTTTGGATCAGGAACACCTCTATTAATTGCAGCGGGTGCCGTAGGCCGTGCTATGCAAATTGTCATTAAACCGCCATCTGCATCAGAAGATATGAGTAAGCTGGCTAATCCCTTAGAAGCTATCGCTTATGCCTCTCAATGCCGTATTCGTTCTGTAAGATTAGTGGGGGATTGGTGGCTCTCAGAACATGGTCCCTTACTTGGCTATAATCAAGACAATTGTCCTGTTGCTTTATTACCAAATCCCCAAAAAAACAGTATCTATCTATTATTTGATCCTATCAAAAAAACTCCTACCCCTGTTAATCAGGACGTCGCTCAACATATTAGCTCCCAAGCTTATATGTTTTACCGTCCTTTGCCCCTTGTTGTTCAAGGCATCGGGGCACTATTTAGATTTAGTATAGCAGGCTATGAAAAAGAATTAGGATTAATTTCCCTGATCGGTATTATAGCAACTCTTTTAGGAATGGTTGTGCCCCAAGCCACGGGCATGTTAATGGATCAAGCCATTCCTGGCAGTAATTTACTCTTATTAAAGCACATTGGGTTAGTCTTATTTGCTACTGCGTTTGCTCAAGCCGCTTTTCAACTTTCCCAAGGAATTATGACCTTGCGTTTAGAAACAGTCGCTGATGGAAATTTACAATTAGCGGTTTGGGATCGACTGCTTAAGTTAAGTCCGTCATTTTTTCAGCAATATACCTCTGGAGATCTAGTGAATCGTCTCCTAGCAATACGGGAAATTCATCATCTGTTAAGTGGGGCAACTCAGCGCACATTACTCAGTGGTGTTTTTGCTCTTTTGAATCTAGGATTAATGTTTATTTATAGTATTAAACTTGCTCTAGTTGCTTTAGGACTATCTGTAATTGCGGTCATTGTCACAGTTGTTTCTGGTGTTGTTTTAGTTCGCAAAGAGCGAAAACAAGAGGCTCTTGATGGAGAAATTGATGGTTTAACAGTACAACTGATTAATGGAGTGGCTAAACTTCGGGTCGCTGCTGCTGAAGAACGTGCTTTTTGGGCTTGGGCGGAAAAATACAGTCAAAAAACTAAGTTAACCGCAGGAATTCAACGAATTAATGATAGTCTATCTACCTTTAATGAAGCCTTACCATTAATTAGCTCAGTAATCCTGTTCTGTTTCACCTTATTGTTTATCCAAATCAACCAAGAAAAGAATCTCCCTAACACTCTGACTGCGGGTACTTTTTTAGCGTTTCAGGTTGCCTTTGGAACTTATATTGGGGGAGTCACAAGCTTGAGCAATACCTTAACAGATATTTTAGGAATTGTACCCATGTGGGAAAGGGCAAAATCTATTTTACAGGAAAAACCAGAATCTGATATTAATCAGCAAGATCCGGGTCGTTTAAGCGGACATATTGTTTTAGATCATCTCAGCTTTCGTTATCGAGAAGATGGCCCTTTAATTATCGATGATATTAGTATTCATGCTAATCCCGGTGAGTTTATTGCACTTGTTGGCCCTAGTGGAAGTGGAAAATCAACCCTTTTTCGTTTGTTATTAGGATTTGCTAGTCCCATCACAGGAACGATTTATTATGATGGTCAAGACTTAGCGGGGTTGGATGTTACTGCTTTGCGTCGCCAATTAGGTGTTGTTCTACAAAATGGTCACGTTCAACAAGGGTCGATTTTTCACAATATTACTAGTGGTGCGTTAGTATCCCATGATGTAGCCTGGGAAGCAGCACGAATGGCTGGATTAGCCGTAGATATTGAGAAAATGCCCATGGGAATGCACACCGTTATTAGTGAAGGAGGAAGTAACTTATCGGGAGGACAAAGACAGCGTTTATTAATCGCTCGTGCTTTGGTCAATAAACCAAAAATCATTCTGATGGATGAAGCCACCAGTGCCCTTGATAACCGCACCCAAGAGATAGTGACTGACAGCTTGGATCAACTCCATGCAACACGTATTGTTATTGCCCACCGTCTTAGTACAATTCGTAATGCAGACCGAATTTATGTACTGGAAGCTGGACGAATTGTCCAGACAGGAACATTTGCACAGCTCAGTCAAGAACAGGGGTTGTTTGCACGACTGGTTGCTCGACAACTAGACTAAAATTCTCTATTACTCTTCTTTCTTTAAAAAGTCTGGCAGCCATAACAAAATTAGTACGATAAAACAGATAATAGTTAAACCAATAGCATAGCGAATATTCTGTTTAAGCATTGATGAGACTTGGAGAATAAAGTAGTAATCAAGCATTTTTATAATTGTCAGTTTATTTCTCTATTATAGCGTTTATCGCAGTTATGAGGTACAGTATTATTTGACACTGCCTCCCCTATTCCCTTGCTGCATCGCTTAAAACCCTCTTTACTATTGCCTTTTGCCTTTTGCCTTTTGCCTTAAAGGGATAAGCAATGTCGCTCATGAGTATGAGAACTGCTATATACAAGATAGCACACCAACACTATATTACTGTTATGAAACCTAAAAAAAAATCTAATCTATTCCGAGAAGAATCTGTAGAACACTTAACTTCCCCAGAAAAATTAGACCAAGCTATGGAAGTTGTCTCCCGTCAAGACTGGCTTCCTTTATGTACTTTGGCAGGAATAGTGTTCTTGACCATTATTTGGAGTGTTGTCGGTAAACTTCCCTTAACTATTAAAAGTAAAGGGGTGCTAATTCATCCACACAAAGTCGTTGAAGTTCAGTCTCCTGTTAGTGGTCAGTTAGAACAGATCAATATCAAGGAAGGCGACTGCGTTGACCGAGGTTTCGTGTTAGCAACAATTGAACCGTCTGATATTCAGCAGAAACTTCAGCAACAGAAAGAAAGATTAACACAACTACAATCACAAAGTCAATTAGCGAATACTCTTCAGGTACAGCGAACTAATTTAGAAGTGTTGTCCCTTCAGCAAAAACAAGAGGCATTAGAACAGTCTCTACAAAATAGTGAAAGCTTAAATTTGGTTCTCAATAATCAAGCAATAGAGGCTATAAACCAGCAAAAACAAAGCATTCAGCAAAAAATAACCGATCTTAAAACTATTACCCCAACACTTAGAGAAAAAGGACTTAATTCCATCAAAGAACAAAGAGTTAGTATCTTTAAGCAACTTAACGATTTTAAGGAACTCAGTTCTAGCTTAAAAGATAGGGTAGAAAAACGTCGTCAACTAGTTCAAGCAGGAGCAATCTCTTTAGATCAAATATTAGAAGCGGAACAATCTTATAAACAAAATCTGCAAAATATATCTAAACTAGAGGCTGAACTCAAACAGCTAGATCTTAAAGAAGCTGAAGTCGAACAGCAATATTTAGATAACTTAAGTACCATTACCAAGCATCAAGCTGAATTGAGAGAATTGACAGTTAATGGAACTGAAAATAGAGAGAAATACTTAAAAAATATGAATCAAGTTGCTCAACAAAAAACGGCTCTAAAAACCTTGGCTACAGAAAGAAAAAAAATTGAACAGCAAAACTTAGAAGATTCTAGCAAAAGAGAAAATGAAATTCAACAGGTTAAGTACGATATAGCCCAACTTTCTAAACAGTATAATGATAATCAAGCTATCAAAAGTCCTTATTCGGGGTGTTTTCTGAACATAACGGCTAGTAAAGGGTCTGTTATTGACAAAGGATTTTCTTTAGGAGTGATTCAAAGACAGAGTTCATCAGACAGTCTCTCAACCGTTGCTTACTTTCCTGTTGGGCAGGGTAAAAAGATCAAACCTGGTATGAAAATATATGTTACACCTGATACAGTTCGCCGAGAAAAATTTGGTAGTATTATTGCTACTGTCTCGGAAGTATCTCCTTTTCCTATTACTCAACAAGGAGCAACTAAACTGATAGGAAACTCTACAATAGCTGAAAATTTGGCATCTAAAGTCAGACCTGTTATTGAAATCCATGGGAAGTTACAGGCTGACTCCTCGACTCCTAGTGGTTATGCTTGGTCTTGTTCTCAAGGACCATCGTTGACAGTGACTTCAGGAACCACTGTAACAGTACAAGTCACCATTGAAGAGCAAACCCCCATTACCTTAGTTTTACCAATCTTGCGACAATTGTCTGGGATTTATTAAATATATAAAGGGAACAGCGGATCTGGGAACAGGGAGCAGGGAGCAGGGAACAGGGAACAAAGATTCTCTCAATTGATTTAGGATTGCTCTATAACAGCATCAGCTGTGAAGTACCCCAACCTGCAACGCTCTCGAATGCGTTCGCGTAGCGTGGCCGTAGGCCACAGCCGACGCGGGGCGCGTTCGGGTTTCCCGGGCGCGTCCCCGATGCCCTGAGTGACTGAAAAAATCCCTAAAACCCTTGATTGTACCTAAAACCCTTGCCAGGGTTTGGTTTCACTATCTTCAACCCAATCTACGAAGCCAGAAAAGTCAATCAAGTAGGGTATCTGACATCAATTAGGATTTTATCTAGAATACCTGTCCTCTAAACCAAATACCTTCCGATCTCCTGGTGACAGCTCATAAATTTTAGCTGTTTGCAACCACTCATATATAGCCTCGGGCTTGAGCCACACCCTGGCAGTGCCATTGCTGGAAGCAGTGAGGATTTTGGTGCCATCGGGAGAAAAGACGGCGGAGTTCACAGCAGCATTCTTGTCTCTCATCACCAGGATTAACCTACCGTTTAAATCCCACAACCTGGCAGTTTTATCAGAAGAAGCAGAGAGAATTGTTTTACCATCGGCAGAAAACACCGCTGAATTAACATCAAACTTATGTCCTTTCTCACGACCTCCTCCAAAGGTTCGGATCTCGTTTCCATTCAAATCCCACAGCTTTATGGTGTGATCTTCTGAAGCAGTGAGAATTGTTTTACCATCAGGGGAAAAGACAGCGGAATTCACAACATCGGTATGTCCTTTAAAATCAGTAATTATTTCTCCGTTTACGTTCCACAACTTCGCCAGTTTATCGTTAGAAGCCGTAAGGATTTGCTGGCGGTTAGGAGATAGCGCAGCGGAATTAACTACCCCCTTGTGTCCTTTGTATTCTGATATTTCTATCAGTTCACTGCCACTAAAATTCCATAACTTGGCAGTTTGATCGTAAGAGGTAGTCAGAATTTGCTGGTCATCTTGGGAAAAGCTGGAAAATTTAGCACCATTCCTACCGAATATCGTTACGTTATTATAGTGATCATGTAAATTAATAGCCATGATCAGGCGATCGCCTTTTCCATTCCATAACCGGGTTTTGCCATCATCGGAAGTCGTGATAATATAATTTCCATTAGGGGAAAAAGCTGCTGTTTTTACAGAACAGTGATTCCAGACATCACAGCCATGAGGAAGTTGCTTGAGCAATTTTCCGCTCAGATCCCATAAATAAGCGTTTTTATCGGTAGTGGCTGTCAAGATTTTTGTGCCGTCAGGAGAAAACACAGCAGAATTCACAGCTGCTGAATGTCTAAAAGTAGAATTAACGGGTTGTTGGGTGATATCCCATAACTTGACTGTAGAGTCATCAGAGGCGGTGATTAGTTTGTCTCCATGGGGAGCAAACGCTGCAGTAGTAACCGATAATTGATGATCGATTAAATTAGCGATCGCGTTTCCATCCAAATCCCAAATTTTGGCAGTATTATCATAACTAACGGTAATAATGTGATTACCGTCTGGGGAAAATAAGGCTTTTTTGACTGCCTCGGAATGTCCTGCTAAGGTTTTAATTAAGTTTCCATCCTTATCCCATAATTTGGCAGTGCCATCTTCAGAAGCAGTAAGGATTTGATCACCGTCTTGGGAAAAGAACCCTGAATTAACCCAACCGGTATGTCCCTTCAATATGTTGATCAGCTCGCCATTGTGGTCCCACAATTTAGCTGTCTTATCTTTACTGGTAGTAATAATTTTAGTTCCGTCTGGAGAAAATACCGCAGAGGTAAGACCGCAATGATAATCCTTTATATGTACATGCCAACAGCTATCCTGATCTAGAGTTGTGATCAAATTCCCATCGTTATCCCATAATTTCGCAGTTTTGTCCCGTGAAGTGGTGAGAATTTTATTACCATCAGGAGAAAAGATCGCAGAGACGACGATATCTTTATGCCCGGTCAAGGTCTTAATTAGTTGTCCCTGTTTATCCCATAATTTAGCCGTATTATCATCAGAAGCGGTGAGAATTGTCTGACCATCTGGCGAAAAGACGGCAGAATTAACCTGGCACTGACCGTTGCGGACGCAATCGTGCCCTCGTAAGGTATTGAGCAAATTGCCTTCCTTATCCCACAACTTAGCCGTTTTATCCTGTGAGGTAGTCACTATTGTATTACCATCTGGGGAAAATACAGCAGAATTAACCCTAGCAGAATGTCCGGCTAAGGTACTGATTCGCTCCCCCTTGATATTCCACAATTTTGCTGTGGTATCCTCTGAAGCCGTGAGAATTCTACTACCATCCGGTGAGAATACTGCACTAGTCACAGCCCTTTTATGTCGCATATTGGCAGAGTAAAAAAAGAAGCGGCGATGAATTGCTGAATGGTAGGCTATACTCAGCAATTGTGAAACCTCAGGCACTTGATGGGTATTGTCAATCTTATAAGCAGCCTCGGCAATGCGTAAAGCTTTCGTCGGGTGTCGTTTTAAAAACGTCTTTGCTTCTGAGAGAAGATGCTTGGCTTTAGCAATTTTGAGGTTATTTTCAGCCAACTTCTTTTCTTGAATTTCAAGGATAAGAGTGCTAACAGCCGCTACCAATGCTATAATGACTCCGACAATCAATAATTTTTGTTGTCTAATTCTTTTCTTCTGTTCTGCTAGTCGTGCTTTCGCTTCCTTTGTACGTTCCTCCTGCAACCGTAAGATTTCTGCTTGTCGCTGTTTTTCGGCTTTTTTTGCCGCTTCAATAGTGTTGTTACTAGCTTCAATAAATTCCTTCTGTAAAGGAGTTGGGGGAGGATATTTATGATCTTGCGTAGCTTCCAATAACCACTTTTGGGCAATGGAAAACTCAATTCCCCGCAACAGCAAGTCAGGACTTTTGTAGTTTTTTTCCCATTCCAAGGATCGCTGAGACAACTTGGTGTGGTTATGCACATGGTCTCGGTCAGTATCTAGGGTTCTGATCAATTCACTGAAATTGGCATAAAAATCTCCCCGATAATTTCTAAAGTCTATCCACTGTATCCTCGCTAATGCGGGATGTAACACTTTTGCTGCTACTTCGTGATGTAATATAGTCACAAACCGTTTATTTAAACTCTGGGCGTATTCCACCTCATCTGCACAATAGGGTGAATTGACTGAGCGAGGGGAAATGATAAATATAAAGTTGTCAGAATTTTCAATACCCCGATATATTTCCTGCTTAAAATCACTCCCTGGAGGAATACTTTCTTGGTCAAACCAAGTGCTTTTTCCCTGCATCTCGAGTGCCTCGTTTAACTTACGGGCAAAATCGGAATCTGCTCGGGAATAGGAGATAAATACTTCTAAAGAGGATGAGGGGATTTGATGGCTACTTTCAGTAATAAATTCGTGATGAAGGGGTAGGGGAGGATAAGAGTTGCGTTGCTGATTAAGAGTGAGCCAATTTTGATAATATCGCAAATTGTATCCCCGCAGTAAAATGCTGGAATTACGATTTTGATTTTTCCATTTAATCGCCTTTACTAATAACCTCTTATGGTCTTCATAGTAGGGCTCATCCTGATGCAATACCTTAATCAGTTTGTCAGCATCAATGCGGTATTTTACTTCATTATTATAGGTAGTAAAGTCAATAAATTGTAACGCTCTGATCTGGGGAGGGATGCCCTCTAGTTCTGTGGATTCAATCAAGAGGGGAATAATCCGTTTGTTGTTAACCAAGGCGTGGGTGATTTCTTGCTGACAATAGTCTGATGTCACGGAAGCAGGTGAGATTAAGTAGACTAGGTTATCAGCTCCCTCAATGCCTTGATTGATTACGTCTTGGAATGGAGTACCGGTTTCAATATCGGTCTTATTCGTCCAAACCGTGAAGCTTTTCCGCATTAAGGTTTTAGCAATTTTCTCCATCACCGACTTATCTTGATCGGCGTAGCAGATCAACACGTGGGTCAAAAGGTTATTGGAATTCTTGGTGCTTTCACAAATCAACTCACACTGTAGGTCTGTAGGAACACAAGGAGGTTGCTGATCATCAAACCTAACTTTTAGCCAAGATTGAGCCTGTTTTCGCTCTTCTCCAATTAACAAGTAGTTGGTTTGTTTTTGATGTCTAGACCACTCCAATGCCTTGACTAAAATTTCCGTATGTTGTCTGACGTAATCACTTTGATGGTGGATTACCTGGAGTAACCCAGCCAAGGATGTTTCAAAATCCTCTGTATTATCTCGAAAATAGACCCAGTTAATTTGTTGGATAATTGGATGCATCTTATCCCAACAATCCGTAGGTTCAACATGGAGTAGAGGGATGATGCGTTTGTTGAGTTTAACGGCGAGTTGAATCTCTTTGAGACAATAGGCAGATTTGACTGAATGAGGAGCAAGAATAAACAAGAAGTTATGGGATTTTTCAATGCCATCATCAATTTGATTTTGGAAGTCTACACCTAGAGGAATATCCTGTTGGTCAAACCAGATTCTGAAACCAAGTTCGGTTAATCGTTGGTGTAGTTTGGTAGCAAATACTTTGCTATCAGCTCGTCCGTAGGAGATGAAGGCATCGAAAAAAGTCTTCATGTTTGGTAGTTAAGTAGGGATTCTAGGTAGTAGCTATTTGAGGGGAACTTGGGCTCACAAGTTTCAGAACCTACAGTTATAGAATTCCCTAAGGTTATACTAAGGTAACAGTTTTACCATTAGCTGCTAAGCAGTCAGCAGTCAGCAGTGAGCAGTCAGCAGTCAGCTTACTGTTTACACTAGGCTGCATCCCCTGAGTATTTTGGTCTATAAAATTAAAGCATCTGCTCAGCTCGTTGGACAAAGGTATAGAACTGTTCCCAACCGTTGTAGCCTCCATTGACTAGCCTGCGGACTTTGCGCCAGTCTCCATCTCTGGCTGCTTGATACACCTTGCGGTCTAAGAAATAGCAGGCTAAAATTTGAGCAGCAATTTTGGGCTTGAGGGCAAGTTCCGGATTTTTTTCTAAGGTGCTGCCTAGACCAATTTTTTGGCCGTAGTCCCTGTAGTTAGCCCGACCGGTAATTTGAATAAAGCCGCGCCCATGATAGCGGGCTCCATCTCCTGGTTGGGTATTGCCCAAGTCTTTGCGACCTTCGTACATTTTGGTGAAGTATTTGGCATTACCGTATTCATTGATAGTACGGAAACCACCGGTTTCGACACCGATAGTAGCGATCGCAGCAATCAAGGTTAGCTTATCTAAAATCTTCTTTTCCTCAAGACCAGCCAGCACCTCTGGTAGATAAGTCTGGACATCTTTGAGGGGACACTTGAGAATATCCGCAACTACTGACGGGGTTACAAAATCGGATTCGGCTCGACAGGGGACGGAATCCTGAGAGTCCTGAGTTGGAGGAGTCAGGTCATGGTTGTTGTTTTCGGTTAAGGGAGTGCTTTCGAGTTGTTCGAGTTGGTTAGCTTCAGTCAACTCATCCTCATCCTCTTCTTGCCAAACCATGGGAGTGTTGTTTGAGGCTGAGGTTGCTAAATCATCCAATAAGACCATGGAAGGAGTTCCGCCATTACTGCTGGTTTTGAAACCATTGCCTTTGATTTGGCTAGGATGAACAAACTCATCCCCGTCTTCTTCCTGCCAGATTCTGGGGATATCGTTAGCAGAGGGATTGGCTGGAGCATTAAAGGTATTGCTTGGGTCAAATTCCTGAGGAAAGGGATTACCAGGGTTACCCCCTCTGAGGGGGAAATCATTTGGGAATTGGCTGGCTTCTGGAATCGGTTGCTGTTGTAATTGTTCGTTGGGTTCTGACGGAGCCATACCTAGGTTTGGAGTTAGGTTTGGACCTGGGTTTTGAGTTATGTTTTGAGATAGGATTAACTCTGTTTGCTCCCTGGCCTGTTCCTGGTCGTGCTCAAGCTCGCTGATGTATCCTTCTACATCTTTCCTGATCAGCACCTCTACACGGGAGGAAAACTGGGTAAATGCCTGGGTGTGGTTTTCTACACGTCGGTAAGGTCCGCTTAACTGAAGAAATTGCCAGCCTTCTATCTTCATGGCTTCTGCGGTGTTGCGATACTGAGTGTAGTGTTTCCCATATTGAAATAGCTCCTCTACAGCGGCGCTAATTGCCACTACCTGACTCAGTCCAAAGGCAGTCCAACCCAAGGCTACTCTGATTTTACCGTCGCTGCTGTTGATACCGACTAAAGCCGGAACAATTACGCCTCCGATAATGGTCATCATTCGCAGGGCATAATAGTGGTTGCGACACTGATTTGCTCGCTTGTCTAACCACAACACTTGGTCGAGCCAGCGAGCTTTGATAAACCGCTTCTGCAAATCCGATAGATCAATCCCATCAATCAGCCCAGCTATCTCTTCTTTAAATTTTTCCTGATAAGACCGTTTTTTTCCCATGATTCACTCGTCCTGTTTACTTGAGAGGATTCCCCAGACCTATACCCCACTGTTATGGATGAAAGAAACACCTTGACAAGGGTTAGGTACATGTATGGATTGTGTTTGGGGACTCATCACCCCAGTTATAACCGGGAATTATTGCAAAGTGGATAAGGACAAATGCTCAAGTTTCGAGTATAGTTTAATCTGGGAAATACTCCCTTTTTTTGATAACGATAAATAAGGGTATTTCACATCAGTAGGATTTTATCTAGGATCGCTGTCCTTTATACCAAATTCCTTGCGATCTTCTGATGAGAGCTGATAAATGTTAGCTGTTTTCAACCACTCAACAATATCCTTCGGCTTGAGCCACACGCTGACAGTGCCATTGCGTGAAGCAGTGAGGATTTTGGTGCCATCGGGAGAAAACACGGCAGAGTTCACAGCAGCAGGAGTAAGGTCTTTCATCTCCAGGATTAATTTACCCTTTAAATCCCACAACTTGGCAGTTTTATCGTCAGAAGCAGAGAGAATTGTTTTACCATCGGGAGAAAACACCGCTGAATTAACATCGAACATATGTCCTTGACTGGGGTCTTCTGGAAAAGTTCGGATCAATTTTCCATTCAAATCCCACAGCTTTATCGTGTCATCTGCTGAAGCGGTCAGAATTGTTTTACCATCAGGGGAAAAGACGGCGGAATTAACAGCATCGGTATGTCCTTTAAAATTAGTAATGATTTCTCCGTTCAAGTTCCACAACTTCGCCAGTCCATCGTTAGAAGCCGTAAGGATTTGCTGGCGGTTAGGAGATAGGACAGCGGAATTAACTACCCCCTTGTGTCCTTTTTCTGCTGATATTTCTATAAGTTTACTGCCACTAAAATCCCATAACTTGGCAGTGTGATCGTCAGAGGTAGTGAAAATTTGCTGGTCATCTTCGGAAAAGCTGGCAAATTTAGCACCACTGCTACCGAATATCGTTAAGTTATTATAGTTATCATGTAAATTAATATCCATGATCAGGCGATCGCCATAGTTACCATTAGGGGAGAAAGCTGCTGTTACAGCACAGTTCTTCGGGATATCACAGTCATAAGGAAGTTGCTTGAGCAATTTTACGCTCAGATTCCATGAATAAGGCTTTTTATCGGTAGTGGCTATCAATATTTTTGTGCCGTTAGGATAAAACACAGCAGAATTCACAGGTGCTGAATGTTGAAAACTAGAATTTCTAATCAAACTAGAATTAACGGGTTGTTGGATATCCCATAACTTTACTGTCGTGTCATCAGAGGCGGTAATAATTGTTTTTCCATTGGGAGAAAACGCTGCAGTGGTAACCGATAATTTATGAGCGATTAAATTAGCGAAAAGATTTCCATCCAAATCCCAAATTTTGGCAGTATCATCATCACTAACGGTAATAATCTTTTTACCGTCTGGGGAAAACAAGGCTTTTTTTACTGGCTCTGAATGTCCCTTCAAGGTTTTAATTAATTTTCCATCCTTATCCCATAAGTTAGCAGTGCCATCTTCAGAAGCGGTAATAATTTTACCGTCTTTGGAAAAGAAAGCTGAATTAACCCAACTGGTATGTCCCTTCAATAGTTTGATCAGCTTGCCATTTTGTTTCCACAACTTAGCTGTCTTATCTTTACTGGTAGTGATAATTTTAGTTCCGTCGGGAGAAAATATCGCAGAGGTAAGACCCCTATCCTGATTTAGAGTTGTGATCAAATTACCATCGTTATCCCATAATTTCGCAGTTTTGTCCTCAGAAGCGGTGAGAATTGTCTGACCATCAGGAGAAAAGACCGCAGAGACGACGATATCTTTGTGCCCCCTCAAGGTATTAATTAGTTTTCCCTGTTTATTCCATAATGTAGCCGTCTTATCATCAGAAGCGGTGATAATTGTCTGACCATCTGGGGAAAAGACGGCAGATGAAACGCTGCACTGACTGTTGGGATTGCAATCATGCCTTTGTAAGGTATTGAGCAAATTGCCTTCCTTATCCCACAACTTAGCTGTTTTATCCTCTGAGGTAGTCACTATTGTGTTGCCATCTGGGGAAAATACAGCAGAATTAACCCTAGCAGAATGTTTGTCTAAGCTCTTGATTTTCTTGCCCTTGAGATTCCACAATTTTGCTGTTTTATCCTTTGAAGCGGTGAGAATTATACTACCATCCGGCGAGAATACTGCACTAGTCACAGCCCTTTTATGTCCCATATTGGCATAGTAAAAAAAGGAGCGGTTATGAATTGCTGAATGGTAGACTCTACTAAGTACTTCTAAAGCCTGAGGCTCTTTCTTGTTAATCTTATAAGCAGCCTCGGCAAGGCGTAAAGCCATAGTAGGGTTTTTATGGTTTTCTGGTAAAGACTCCTTTGCTTCTGAGAGAAGATTGTTTATTATAAAAAGTTGAAAGTTATGGTTAGCCACCTTCTTTTGTTTAATTTGATAGATAATAGTGCCAACAGCCGCTACAAATGCTAGAATGACTCCGACAATCAATAATTTTTGTTGTCTAACTCTTTTCTTGTATTCTGCTAATCGTGCTTTTGCTTCCTTTGTACGTTCCTCCTGCAACCCTAGGATTTCTGCTTGTCGCTGTTTTTCGGCTTCTTTTGCCGCTTCAATAGCGTTTTTACTGGCTTCAAAAAATTCCTTCTGTAAAGGATTTGGGGGAGGATATTTATGATCTTGCTTAGCTTCCAAGAACCACTTTTCGGCAATGGAAAACTCAATTCCCCGCAACAGCAAGTCAAGAGTTTTGTGGTTTTTTTCCCATTCTAATGAGCGCTGAGACAACTTGGTATGCTTATGGACATGGTCTCGGTCAGTATCTAGGGTTCTGATCAATTCACTGAAATTGGTATTAAAATCTCCCCCATAATTTCTAAAGTCTATCCACTGTATTTTAGCTAATGCCGGATGTAACAGGTTTGCTGCTACTTCGTGATGTAATATGGTCACAAACCGTTTATTTAAACTCTGGGCGTATTCCACCTCATCTGCACAATAGGGTGAATTCACTGAGCGAGGGGAAATAATAAATAAAAAGTTGTCACAATTTTCAATACCCCGATATATTTCCTGCTTAAAATCACTTCCTGGAGGAATGCTTTCTTGGTCAAACCAAGTCGTTTTTCCCTGCATCTGGAGTGCCTCGTTTAACTGACGGGCAAAATCGGAATCTGCTCGGGAATAGGAGATAAACACCTCTATAGAGGATGAGGTAATTTGAGCGCTACTTTCAGTAATAAATTCGTGATGAAGGGGTAGGGGAGGATGAAGGCTACGTTGCTGATTAATAGTGAGCCAAGTTTCATAATATCGCAAATTGTATCCCCGCAGTAAAATACTGGGATTACGATTTTGTTTTTTCCATTTAATCGCCTTTACTAATAAGGTCTTATGGTCTTCGTAGTAGCGCTCATCCTGATGCAATACCTTAATCAGTTTGTCAGCCTCAATCCGGTATTTATCTTCATCATTATAGGTAGTAAAATCAATAAATTGTAGCCCTCTGATCTGGGGAGGGATGCCCTCTAGTTCTGTGGATTCAATTAAGAGGGGAATAATTCGTTTGTTGTTGTCCAAGGCGTGGGTGATTTCTTGCTGACAATAGTCTGATGTCACGGAAGCAGGTGAGATTAAGTAGACTAGGTTATCAGCTCCCTCAATGCCTTGATTGATTACGTCTTGGAATGGAGTACCGGTTTCAATATCGGTCTTATTCGTCCAAACCGTGAAGCTTTTCCGCATTAAGGTTTTAGCAATTTTCTCCATCACCGACTTATCTTGATCGGCGTAGCAGATCAACACGTGGGTCAAAAGGTTATTGGAATTCTTGGTGCTTTCACAAATCAACTCACACTGTAGGTCTGTAGGAACACAAGGAGGTTGCTGATCATCAAACCTAACTTTTAGCCAAGATTGAGCCTGTTTTCGCTCTTCTCCAATTAACAAGTAGTTGGTTTGTTTTTGATGTCTAGACCACTCCAATGCCTTGACTAAAATTTCCGTATGTTGTCTGACGTAATCACTTTGATGGTGGATTACCTGGAGTAACCCAGCCAAGGATGTTTCAAAATCCTCTGTATTATCTCGAAAATAGACCCAGTTAATTTGTTGGATAATTGGATGCATCTTATCCCAACAATCCGTAGGTTCAACATGGAGTAGAGGGATGATGCGTTTGTTGAGTTTAACGGCGAGTTGAATCTCTTTGAGACAATAGGCAGATTTGACTGAATGAGGAGCAAGAATAAACAAGAAGTTATGGGATTTTTCAATGCCATCATCAATTTGATTTTGGAAGTCTACACCTAGAGGAATATCCTGTTGGTCAAACCAGATTCTGAAACCAAGTTCGGTTAATCGTTGGTGTAGTTTGGTAGCAAATACTTTGCTATCAGCTCGTCCGTAAGAGATGAAGGCATCGAAAAAAGTCTTCATGGAAGTTGGGTAGTGCAGTAGGGTTCAATATAACTATTGGAGAGAAACTTGGGCTCACAAGTCTCGGAACCTATAGTTATATAATTCCCTAACATTTCACTAACGTAACAGTTTTACCATTAGCTGCTTAGCATTCAGCAGTCAACTGATAGTAGCGATCGCAGCAATCAAGGTTAGCTTATCTAAAATTTTCTTTTCCTCAAGACCACCCAGCACGTCTGGCAGATAAGTCTGGACATCTTTGAGGGATTACCAGGATTACCCCCTCAGATGGCAGGGCTGTAACATTGCTCATGAATAAATTGTAAATTCAATCGGTTGAAAGGCAGGTGGGGTGATGGAGAGAAGGTTTTTTTAAGGTTAACAATACCTTGAGATGACTAAAAATTCCCCCTATCTCCTTATCTCCTTATCTCCTTATCTCCCCACCAATCGCATTTGAGTCCGACGCAAGAAACAGCCCTGCCTCAGATGGGGTAATCATTTGGGAATTGGCTGGCTTATCGAATCGCTGCCTGTTGTAATTGTTCGTTGAGTTGTGACTCAGCCATACCTGGGTTTTGAGTTGGGTTTTGAGTTGGGTTTTGAGTTGGATTTTGAGATAGGAACTCTGTTTGCTCCCTGCCCTTTTCCTGGTCGTGCTGAACCTCGCTGATGTATCCTTCTACATCTTTCCTAATCAGCTCCTCTACACGGGAGGAAAAATCGGTAAATGCCTGGGTGTGCTTTTCTAGACGTCGGTAAGGTCCACTTAACTGAAGAAAATGCCAGCCTTCTATCTTCATGGCTTCTGCTGTGTTGCGATACTGAGTGTAGTGTTTCCCATATTGAAATAGCTCTTCTAAAGCGGCGCTAATTGCCACTACCTGACTCAGTCCAAAGGCAGTCCAACCCAGAGCCACTCTGATTTGACCGTCGCTGCTGTTGATACCGACTAAAGCCGGAACAATTATCCCTCCGATAATGGTGAGCATTCGCAGGGCATAATGGTGCTTGCGACACTGATTTGCTCGCTTGTCTAACCACAACACTTGGTCGAGCCAGCGAGCTTTGATAAACCGCTTCTGCAAATCCGATAGATCAATCCCATCAATCAGCCCAGCTATCTCTTCTTTAAATTTTTCCTGATAAGACCGTTTTTTTCCCATGATTCACTCGTCCTGTTTACTTGAGAGGATTCCCCAGACCTATACGCCACTGTTATGGAAAAGAAACCTTGACAATGGCTAGGTACATGTATGGATTTTTTTTTGGGATTCATTACTCCAGTTATAACCGGTAATTATTACAACTTGGGTAAGGACAAATTCTCAAGTTTAGAGTATAGTTTAATCGGGGAAATAATACCCTTTTTTTCATAGTGATCATGGGAATTTGGCGGAAGCGAGCCAAGCAGCTTTTATTGTAAATTTTTAGAAAAAAAAGGCAGTAGCAATCTCTATAAGTGTCAGGATTTAGCTAATGCGCTACAGATGGTGCTATCAGCTATCAGCTATCAGCTATCAGCTATCAGCGATTAGCGCTACGCGCACGCGTGCGCGTTCAGCTAAAGTATAGCGGTCTTTATCCTAATGAGGTACACATAATTTTTGTCCTGTTCCCTGTTCCCTGTTCCCTAAAAACATCAACTCTGTACTTCACCACATTAAAAACCGCTAGACTTTACTCTCTTCCGGATACTTAATCAAGACCACTTTCCAACAGGTCGAGCATTTCTGTTAGCCATTTTCTAGCACTTTCTTCCGTTTCAAAATGGCGATTGGCATAGTCACCCACATCTTTCCAGGGAAAGGAGCGAGAAGCCAAAGCAACCCGTCCTTCGCTAATTATGGTACGATGCCACTTGGCAAGTTCTGGATTGTTGCAGCCAAGAACTACCTCTTCATCACTTTTACCTTCAAAATCAGCTTCAGCAAACTCCCCAGCAAGAAAACTGTAGAGATTTTCGTAGTTAGGTTTTTGGTTCATGGGTAGATTTTTGGTGTATAGTTAATTGCTAATGTTGAGTAATGACTTAAAATTGGATAATTAGAGACTGAAGATTAAATAAATACAAGATATTATAGTTTAAGCAAGGGTCAGTATAAACTATAATATATACGTCAGCCGTCAGCCGTCAGCCGTCAGCCGTCAGCCGTCAGCCGCCAGCTGTCAGGAGACTTAACTCATATTAAACCAATGCTTACCTCTTTTATTAAAAAGCTGAACGCGCACCCGTGCGCGTAGCGCTAATCGCTGTTCGCTGATAGCTGTTCGCGCAGCGTGCGCGTAGCGCTAATCGCTGTTCGCTTACATATCTACAATCTACAATCCCCTGATCAGTTATCTAGCGGGATATGACGTAAGAATTAAGCAATCTCCCTTTGCTGTTTTTTTCATAACTACAAGCAACTTCGTACTATTAGAAATATTGCTCAGAGAAGGAGGACGTCTAGCCACACGACCAACTACTTCCGTAGCCCTATACTTAACAGCTCGCTTCTCACCTATAGCAGCATCAAGAACCCAACTATTTAATCTATTCCGGTTGGCTCTCAAAGCAGCTTTAATATTAGTGGCAGCAGTTCCCAAATCGGGATAGGTGCTAGCTGCGCTGATTCTGGGAGCATTAATTAATCGGTCTACTAGTTGTTGATCACTTTTACCAACATGGCGATCTATGGTGTGACCACCAAGGTACTCCTGTCGTTGTAACCAGTCGGAGGAAAAATTACTCGGCACGCATTGCGCAGAAGCTGATTGACTCAGGTAAAAACTCTGTACAAGAGTCAAAACAGCCAAGAATCCAGCACTCTTGGCTAGGGATTTTTTCCAATGGGTAAGCATCTTATAATCTCTGTTTTTCCCTACTATTCTCAGCAGCTTTTTAATTGTAACATCCTCAGCGACTGCATCAAGACAATGAAAGGAGGTTCAATGGGCGACTGACTGTATCAGGGATGAGCTCATTCTCCTCAAAGCTGTATAGAGTAAAATTTTGATGAATATATTAATTTTGGTTAAGTAAACCTATGTCTAATCAAGAAATTCGGCCAGAAGGGCAACCGTTAATCGATCGCTCTATAGAGGAGAAAACTAAGGACTTTTTGGAGATAGGAAGAATTGCTGGTCTTAATACAACATCCGATTGTGCAGGTGCTGATCTCAGCGGTGCTAATTTGAGTAGTGTTAACCTCAGCCGTGTCAATTTGAGTGGTGCTAACCTTAGCCTGGCTAAACTCAACGGTGCTAATTTATTTGGTGCTAATTTATTGGGAGCTAACTTGTTTGGCACTGACCTGAATGAGGCTAATCTTAGTGAGGCTAATCTTAGTGATGCTAATCTCAGCGAGGCTATCCTCAGTCGTGCTATTCTCAGCAGTAGTAATCTTAGGGGTACTATAGTCAGCAATGCTAACTTTAGCTATGCTATCGTGAGTAATGCCAACCTCAGCCATGCTATCTTGAGTAATGCTAATCTGAGTTATGCTAATTTATTTGGTGCTAACCTCAGCGAAGCGAATCTATTTGGTGCTACCTTAAGTTGTGCTACTTTGAATTATGCCATTTTTAATCATGCTAATTTGAGTTACAGCAACTTAAGTTATGCCTCGATGGATTATACAGTACTGAGTGCTGCTAACCTCAGATGTGCTCTCCTGGGGGAGACTAACTTGAGTAAGGTCAATCTGAGTGATGCTAAATTAGAGAAAGCCCGGTTGGTAAATAATTTAGGAATTTCTGAAGATATGAAGCTTAAATTGAAGGAAAGGGGAGCAATTTTTGAAGATTCGAATGATAATAATGGTTTGACAATTTTTAATCGTTAAATACAAGGGAATAGGCAATAGGCAATAGGCAATAGGCAAGAGTTATAGGTATTTTGGGTAACTCTTCCCGATTCTCTGTTCCCGATTCCCGATTCCCGATTCCCGATTCTCTGTTCCCGATTCCCGATTCCCAATTCCCGATTCCCGATTCCCGATTCCCGATTCCCAATTCACAATTCCCGATTCCCGATTCCCTTATTTTATAAATCCTAGGTTTACATTTAAAATAATATTATGTCTGAATTTACTGGAGAAGAATGGGGTAAAATCCGAGAAACTTTGGCTGAGGATCCTACTAAGTATGGATTGCCTAAGCGGGAATATGGCTCGGTGGTGTTGGGGTCATTTAATATCCGAAAACTGGGGGCGGGAACTAAGCGCAGTCCTCAAACCTGGGATTTTTTGGCTCATGTTTGTAAGCACTTTGATTTGCTAGCTGTCCAAGAAATCATGGATGATCTGAGTGGTTTCCAGGAGTTGAAGGGGCGGATGGGCTCAGAGTTTGGTACGATTGTGTCTGATCGAACTGGGGTGTTTCCTAATGAGCCAGGATTAGGGGAAAGACTGGGATTTATATATAATTTGTCGATGGTTAAGCGGGGTGAAGTGGTCTCAGATATTTCTTTTGACCGTACTAAGGTGTTAGAAACTTTTGCGCGTAATTATAATCAGATAAATCAGGCTATTTTACCCTATGTTGACTATCTAAAAGAACTGAATCAGTGGAACTCAAATCAGTTAGGTAAACCCCCTAATAAGCCGAAGGTTAGGATGCCAGTGTTTCTAACATTTGCTCGCCAACCGTTCTGTGTCAGCTTTAGAATTGTTGGTCATCCTGGTACTAACCCCTATGAGTTTATGGCGGTTAATGCTCATCTGTATTTTGGGGACTATATCTCGGATCGCCGTCAGGAATTTGATGCATTGATGGCATGGATATTAGGACGGTTTATCGAACATGATCGAGCCTATTATCCCAATTTTATCTTATTAGGTGATCTAAATTTAGATTTTGATAATCCTACTACAGACCGTGACCGAATTGAAAAGCATATCAAAATGTTTAATGCTGAGGTTAGAGGAGAAGCAAATGTTAATTTTCCCTTTTTAGATCCCCATCCAGCGATAAACCAAGTCTTGCGGACGAATGCTAGATTTACGGAAACTTTTGACCAAATTGGTTTGTTTAATTGGGATCAGCGTCTTCCTACTTATAAGGAAAATTCCTCTATGGGTGAAAACCCACGAGGACCGGATTATGGTGTTTTTAATTTTGTTGAATTGTTTAGTGATGCGTTGTACAACCGAGGAGTTAGTGAGTTATCTCTATCCGAGAAGAAGGCATTTTTTAGACGGTTTGAACATGAGGTAAGTGATCATTTACCGTTGTGGTTACGACTGCCGTTGCCGGATTGAAGTTGGTGATCATTTCGCTAGTTTGGTTAATCAATGCTTTTAAACAGCAGATCTTATCTTCGGAAAACTGCCCTTTGGTGAGTTCAGGGGTAATGTTAATGGCAAAATCAACAATATGACTAGCGATTTCTGGGGGTAAATCACCAACTAGCTCCCGATTGTCTATCAGTGAATCCCGTCTGTTGTTATGGTAGGTCATGATTATTGATACGATTCTTAGCTTGTGTTACTAAGCTAATTAATCGTTTACTATACTAAAACCGTATTTTTAACTAAGTTAGGGAACGGGGATTGGGGAAGTTTGAGGAGATGGGGAGATGAGGAGATGGGGAGATGGGGAGATGGAATAAATTTTGATGACAAACATGCCTAGACATTTGCCATTATTCTGGCTGTTAAGGATTGAGTGCTAACGCTCAGCAATCAACACTCAATCCTTAACAATCAACAATCAACGCTCAACAATCAACACTCAAAAGTATTCTAAGCCTTTTGAGAGGATCCCTTCTTTGTACCTAGCAGCAAGCTAGCACCAAGCACACTTAACCCTAAAATAGTACCAGGCTCGGGAACTTTACCCACTTTAGTGTAGGTGACACTACCGTCTCCAGAACCGATAAAGAAATCACCATAGCTAAAGAAGTCGCCTCCTAGGGTGTCATTGTCTTCGTCACGGATTTCAAAGGGAAAATCGAAAACGAAGAAATTGGGAACAAAATTCAATCCCAGAAGCTCTCCATCCTGAAAATCAACGTAGGGACCCTCAGGAAATAAAAAATCATCTTTCTCAGTGTAGGTGACATCATTAAAGTCGAAGACTACCGATAGGTCATCGTTCCGAGAGTTAAATCTTTCAAATCCGCTGTCAAATTGGAAGGTGTCATCATAGGTAAAATACCCCTGATAAGAGTTGCCAGCCAAATCCTCTGTCTCTACATCTACGGTAAAATCATATTTGATAGTTGCAGCAGAGACAGGTTGGGTTGGCATTACAGCTAGACCCAAAGCCACACTAGCGGCTGCCAAAACCCCTGATTTATGGAAGATATCAGCCATTATAAAATTCTCCTTATTTCAACCTGGTAGAGCTTCTTGAATCAAGCGCTAGTCTTTTAAAACTCTATTAGTCTATCTTTAAATAAAGAGGTGAATATTAGTTTAATTTCCCACAAATTTATGATTAGTTTAAGAGCTCACAGTAGACTTTCACAAAAAATTGAGATACTAGTAATTTATTAACCAAATTTTAACGTAAAATTAACGTATTTTTGGACTTAGTTTCATAATTTATTCCTATACTATTTAGCGCGCTATCATACAACGTTAGACAACACTGTGTGTTTACCGTCGGTCCTAATGGCGACCTATTCCTCGGTGAAGATGCTTCAGCAGACCCAATTCATCCTGGGAGTTACTCAGGAATATCAGCTCTACAAGTTCGGTGCTAATACCCTCAATAACCATTAGTTTGGTGGAGCCAGGGTCTCGCCAGACTGTCGTTACTTGTTTGTCAATGTTTAGAAACGCTATATATAGCAATTATACGACTTGTGAGGTACAAATTTCGGGTTTTTAGGGAGCAGGGACTTCGGAGCAGGTAAGAGGGAAAAGGAAATAGGGAAGAGGGAAAAAATAATGTGTACCTCATGAGTCCTAGAAAGGCTATAAGTCTATTTAGCTAAACCTAGGTTTTGTGAAAGGAAAAAGGTAAGGTTAAATATAAAGATTAGATAAAGATTTATAGTATTACCTTGATCTATCACTCCAATATCAACCAAGGGTAATACCAATTAATCAAAAACTGCTATAGTCAATAAGCACCCAGGTGTAAGAGATAAGTAAAACTGGAAATTAATCAACAAAAACTGTTTAATTTAGTTGAAAATAGTGGGGCAGAAATTATGCAAACGGGCGTTAAAACGTCATCGGCTTGGAGGAAGTTGAGAAAAGGTGAAATTAACTGTGAAGCAGCCCTTAAACTCTTGGTTAACCCACAAGGAGAACTAAACGTTAACCTACTGGATGGGGAAGTCAGTTCCCGCTTCTTTAAGCCATTCCCCAATCGCCAAGATTTACCCCCGGTGATTCCGTTGGTACTGTGGCGCAACTGTTATTACCTGGGTAGCCCAGTCCAGTTATCCCGAGAGCAGATCAAAAAATTAAGCGATCGCACTTTCACTGAAATCAAAATTATTCCCATTGCACCCAAAAGCTACAAGCGATGGTACCACAGGGAAAACAATGATGCAAAATCTATCAGTTCGGTAGCCTTTGTCAATCCCCTTACGGGTGAGGTGGAACAAGAAGACATTACCGAAACCACAGAATTGTATCTGTCCCAAGCGGCTGACCAGATTGAGCGGATTAAAACTATTATCTCTGGAGCTCTGCGTAACCGCGCCAGTGATATTCACCTGGAACCGATGACTGATGCCTTAAGAGTCCGCTATCGGATTGACGGGATTCTTAGGGATATAACTACCTTACCCTCAGACTTGGGTCGAGCAGTGGTGGTTGCTCTCAAAGTCATGTCTGATATGGACATTGCTGAAAGCCGCCGTCCTCAAGATGGTCGGATTGGGGAAAACTATGCGACTGGGGAGGAGGCAGAACTTGGGTTAGATCTGCGGGTGAGTACCCTCCCTTGTGTGGGGGGAGAGAAAGCAGTGATTCGCTTATTACCAAGAGAGAACCCCTTTTCTGGCTTGGAAGAGTTAGGCTTTTCTGACGAAGAGCTTAAAATCTATAAAGGTTGGTTGCAGCAACCCCAAGGAATGGTTATTATCACCGGTCCGACTGGTTCTGGCAAAACTAGTACGCTATATAATTCCTTGCAAGGGTTAGCCACAGAACATGTGAATGTAGTCACGGTGGAAGACCCAGTGGAGTATGTTTTACCCCGGATTACCCAGACCCAAGTAAATGAGGCAGCGGGGATGACCTTTGCCGCAGGGATGAGGGCAATTTTACGCCAAGACCCGGACATCATTATGGTGGGGGAAATTCGGGATGCTGAAACTGCTGAAACAGGGATTCGAGCGGCTTTGACCGGTCACTTAGTACTCACCACTCTCCACACCAATGATGCGGTCAGTGCTATTCCTCGTATTAAAGATATTGGTCCGGAACCGGGTTTAATCAGTGATGCCCTATTGGGAATAGTGGCACAGCGTTTGGTGCGCAAAGTATGTCCCCACTGTCAAGAACCTTACACCCCGACTTCTGAAGATTTGCGGAAGCTGAATGTGACGCCAGAGGAAGCTAATCTCACAGGTTGGCGCAAAGGAAAGGGTTGTGCCAAGTGCTACAATTCCGGCTATTTAGGACGGGAAGCCATTGTGGAGTTACTGGATGTAGATGATACGGTGAGGCAGTTGATTTATGAGGGAACCATGACTCAGTTGCACCGTTACCTGGATAAAATCAGTTTTTATTCCTTCCGGAAGGCTGCCATTGAAAAGGTAACCAAAGGGGTAACCACCCTAACCGAAATCTTACGAGTTCTACCCCACAGTGCTTTGTCCTGTAAGTCTCACGGTCAATTGGATAAGCCAAGAGCTACTAAAGTGAAATCCCTAGATCAGATGGCTCCAAATCGGAGATACGGTTGATTGGCGACATTGCTGGTGTGGATAGATTTAATCTTCGATAATGCCGACCACCCGAGCCGGTCCAGCGGAGCCATTTTTGACTTTAAGGGGGAAAGCTGCAACTTTGAAGCCATGAGATGGTAGTTGATCAAGATTCGTCAGCCGTTCCAGTTGGCAGTATTCCTTATCAATCCCAACAAAATGAGCCGCCCAGAAAATATCGTTCCGCCCACTAGCTTTAGCTTGCTTAGCTTGAACTGGTAGAGGTACATCCCACCCCCAAGAGTCAATCCCCATCACTTTGATTCCCTGATCAATCAGCCAGTGTGTGGCGTCAGCACTGACACCAGATCCATGGGTAAAATAATCTGGTGTTCCTAACCGCCGATCGTTACCAGTGTGGATTAGCACGATATCGAACGGCTGGAGTTTATAGTTAATTTTGTCGAGAGCCAATTTGACATCCTCGACAGTAATCGCCTCACCATGGTTTTTGTGGCGCATATCTAAAACCACGCCATCACGGTAACACCAGTCCAAAGGGATCTGGTCAATGGTCTTGGCAGGCTTCCCTTCGCAAGTTGGTGCGTAGTGCCACGGCGCATCCATATGAGTTGTGCCATGGGTGGAAAGCTTAATCACGTCATTGGCCCAACCAAGTCCTCCCCGCAGGTATTTCGGTGTAATCCTGAACAGCATCCAGATGGCTAATCGTCCATATTTATGATTTTGATAAGTGACCGAATTACTTGCCCACCAGGGAGTCCAGTCCTTGTCATTTTGCAAGGTATCACTGAGATCAATTATGGGCATAAGACCTTCCCAAAATTAGTCAAAATACTGCTATAGCCTAACAATCAGACCAATTCTTACGGGATAGATTCACCGAATCTTCAAAAATGTTAGCACTTACGCTCAAGTCCTGAATGTGGGATCCTCCAAAAGGATATTTCATTTTTATTTCATGGTGCCAGTGGGCAGATTGTCTAGGTCAAGCACACTCCTAAACCCAATGAATTGGTGGGATTCACCATTCCACCAGAGAGTCAATTAAGGTAGTTGCATATTACTGGAGGAACTAATCAAAAGAGATTTCTACTGTGAAAGTAGAGACAGTTGGAAATCCACAGATAATGTTTGACTTAACCTTTACTCGTAATTTAAGCGCTACACTAATTGTTGTGACTCTGCTTAGCCTTAGTTTATCTACCGTGCGTCATCATCCCCAAACTATGACGAAACAAAAACGATTCACTCCAATTGGAAACGCGATGAGAATGGGTTTAGTCATCAAGGGTCAACAACTTCGCTACCGCTAATCGGTTGTATCTGATATTTCTAAAATATTTTTCAAAAAGAAGGGGAAGTGTGAGAAGTGTGGAGAGATGGGGAGATGGGGAGATGGGGAGATAGGAATAGATTCGATTTGTAAAGGGATGCTATAGCAGAACTCAGAAGTCAGAAGTCAGAAGTCAGAAGTCAAACTCTTGCGCTTACTTAGATTTGAGACTTTTGTCATGTCCGCGCCTGCCCTGGCGACTGCTATACCAGATTTTAGAATAGAGTCTTGTTTTGCGATCGCTTAATTCTTTCACGGGGTGAGAAGGCAATTGAAAGTCATACAGGTGTTAGGTTTTAGGGGTTAGGTGAAGCGTGAACAATGTCCGTGCGGGTATGGATTGATTAAAACTATCATTGACGAAGTATGCGTGAAAATTGCTTCAACTGCTGGTAAATACAACAACATGAGTCGCGCTCATTTTACCCAATACCTAAAACCATTAACCTAATACCCAACACCTATCTAGGTTTGAGCTTTGTTGTCACCCCGTGAGCTTAATTCTTCTTGCTCTTATAGCAGTTATCAAATAGCTACACCGTAAGTATTCAGCTATCAGCTATCAGCTATCAGCCATTCGCGTAGTGTGGCCAAGGCTGAAGGCTGACGGCACCTCAAGCAGCGTGCGCGAGCGCGCATATGCTTACCTACCGTAGTATTTTGATACCGTCGTTTACGGCACTCCCAAAGCTGAAAGCCCCGTGTTTTCAAACCGGGTTAGAAGTTACCGCAAGAATAGGGCAGCCTTTATGGTTGGTCGGCTATGCATAAAAGGTTTAAAACTTTATGATTAAGGCTGCCCTATTAATCAGGTTTCGTCTCCGGGATGAAAGCTCATAGCGACTTTAGTCGCCGTGAGAAAAGTATTGAATGGTGCTTGACATATTTATACATTAATGTTAGTATAAATATATATAAAATTAGGTCGATATTCGGTGATTATATTAGAGTTTAAAGCGAAAGGCAAAGAGTACCAATATTCAGCTATAGACGAAGCCATTCGGACGGTTAAGTTTATCCGAAATAGCTGTATTCGTTTGTGGTTAGACAATAAAGGCACAGGAAAAAGTGACCTTAGCAGGTATTCTAAAATCCTGGCTAAAGAGTTCTCCTTTGCTAATGAATTAAACTCTACCGCCCGTCAGGCTGCGTCCGAGAGGGCATGGTCATCGATTGTTCACTTCTACGATAATTGCAAGAAGAAAATTCCAGGCAAGAAGGGTTTCCCAAAGTTCCAGAAACGTGCTCGTTCTGTCGAATACAAGAAGTCAGGGTGGAAGCTATCCCTTGACAAAAAATCGATAACGTTCACGGACAAGAAAGGGATTGGAAAACTTAAGCTCAAGGGCACCTGGGACTTATGGCGTTTCGACAAGAAGCAAATTAATCGGGTTCGGATAGTCAAACGTGCTGATGGGTACTATGTTCAATTTTGCGTTGCAGTTAACGTAAAAGAAGAACTACCCCATACTGGCGAAATAATAGGACTAGACGTAGGACTTAAGGAATTCTATACAGATTCTAACGGTCGATCTGAACCTAACCCCCGATTCTATAGAATCGGGGAAAAGAGATTAAAGTTTTATCAACGTCGGGTTTCCCGAAAAAAGAAAGGCTCATCCAATCGCAGAAAAGCGGTTAATAGACTAGGTAGACAACACCTTAAAATAAGTAGGCAACGTGAAGAACATGCCAAAGGACTGGCACGTTGCGTAATCCAATCTAACGATTTGGTTGCTTACGAAGATTTAAGAGTTAAGAATTTAGCAAAAAATCACTGCCTAGCTAAGTCTATTAATGACGCTGGTTGGTACCAATTCAGGAAATGGTTAGAGCATTTTGGAACCAAGTTTGGCAGGATAACTGTTGCAGTAAATCCTGCCTATACCAGTCAAAACTGCTCTGATTGTGGCGAAGTTGTCAAAAAGTCTCTATCGACTAGGACTCACACGTGTAAGTGTGGTTGCCAGCTAGATAGAGACCACAATGCCGCCATCAACATCCGTAATAGAGCCATAAGTACGACGGGGCACGTCGGAACTTGGATTATTAATCCGAACGCTTCAGGAGATTTGGCCTCTACTGTTCTTGATTCCGGTCAGGATCAGCAAGCTGGGTCGTTGAGTGAAGAATCCCCGCGTCTTTAGACCGGGGAGTGTCAAAATGTGTTTACGTGAAACAATGCCTTACGCATCTTAAAAACGGATCGTTCCATCTCTACTAAACTTTCTAGAGTTAAAACAATATCATCAGCAACTCCGATGATTTTTGCTGCTTCTTTTACTTTGGCTCTCTCTGCGTCAGAATAAACCCCATCAGCTGATGACATGTAAATGGCATGATATATCAAGCTGTTTACTGCTGACCAAGTGTCAACATCAACTTTTATATCGGGCAACAGCTCTTTTAGGTTAGCATTTTTGTAATCAAAAGACTTGTAGAGTGTTAGAACCTCTTCAGGGGCACCAAATTTAGTTTGGTGATTGATTAACCACTGCATTTCTGCGTCAGAAACCTCTCCATCACCTCCGGCAATAGCTAACAAAGCGTAACCAAAGTTGACTATAGCTTGGAGTGAGGCTCCGCTAATTCCGTACTCATCTTTAGCAAAAGATGAAACAGTTTGCATATCGTCAGTCATAGATTTTATACTGTTTTAATCTTACAGCTGGTTAACTCTAAGAAGTTTACCTTTGATGGGATAATATTGCAACTGTCTGATTCGGGTAAAGGTAGTCCTCAAGCTAAAACGAAGTTCCATGCAAAGGCTGAAATAATAGCTGGATAAAGCTTTCATCTGAAAAATTTACTGTAACGATTAAGGCGCGGGAGAGAGGGGATTAGCAGGCAGGGCAGGGTACTTGACCTCTCACTTAAAAACTGCTATAACGTTTATCAGGTTCATGAGGTACACAAAATTTTTGCTATCTTCCCTATTCCTTAAAATCCTGGATTTTGTCCATCACCTCATTGAGAACTACTATATAAATGATTAACCGAAGTTGAGATAAGATGATCGATTTTCAGGTATTTGAACAAGCACGCCAAAAACATCCCCGCTCTGAAGCTATGCCATTTATGGCTGAGCTGAGACAACAGATGCGTTCGCGTCAGCCTTATCAAGGATTAAGACTATTACATCATATCCCCTTAACCATAGAAACTGTATTTAAAGTTGAACCGTTGCTGTTGGCTGGTGCTGAGCTTACCGTTTCTTGCCCTAATTTTATCCAGCCTAACCCAGAAGCAGTGGAAATTTTACTCAGTGCTAATGTTGAGGTTAATCTTGAAGGTAATTTTGAGGATAACTATGATATTTGTTTAGATCTTTATGGAGAGTTACCCACACTACTCAACCCTCGCGAAGGAGTGGTAGAGCTAACTAAACTCGATAACGATATCTATCAATCCTTAGATATTCCCTATCCCTTAATTTCTGTGGATGACAGTTCCCTAAAAACTATCGAAACTTTCTATGGCACTAGTCAAGCATTTGTCAAAGCCTTCCACCAGTTAACTAACGAATCATTAGTGGATAAAAATTTGGTAATCTTTGGTTGTGGAAAAGTTGGAAAAGGACTCGTTAATGAATTATTAGGCTTAAGCAAGGAGCTGGTGGTCGTCGAGAAAAATCCTAAGATTTTGGAACAGCTGAAAGCTAGAGGAATCAAAGGGTTACAAGCTGAAGACCTGGATGGCATTAGGCCAGCACTCAAGGAGGCTTTTTGTGTTGTAACCTGTACGGGAGTTAATGGAGTACTTTCTAAGGAGTATGACTTAGACAAGGAAGATTTTAGTGGTAAGTATCTTGCCAACATTGGCGCAGAAGATGAATTTGGTGATAACTTCTCAGAGGCAGACGTGCTTTTCAGAAAAGCGCCGATTAATTTTTCCTTAGCTGAACCTACTCCAGTTCAGACTCTCGACCCAGTGTTCTATGCCCATAACATAGCGATTGACTTAATTTTATCGAAGGAATTGGAACCCGGTTACCATTCATTCCCTAGTCATCTTGCCCAGGAAATAATAGAGAAATGGGGAAACTATCATGATCAAGATATAGCGTTTTTAAGGGAGTAGGGAACAGCGGATCTGGGAACAGGGAGTAGGGAGTAGGGAGTAGGGAGTAGGGAACGTAAGCATTCAGCTGACGGCTGAACGCGCACGCGTGAGCTTTTAGCTCACGGCACCTCAAGTAGCGTGGCCAAAGGCCTTCGGCACCTCAAGCAGCGTGCGCGAGCGCGCATATGCTTACCGATAGTTTTTTAATAATTAATCCCGCTATCACCAGTTGCGATAATGTTCATAGTCCCAACACTCTCCGTGTTCCCAAGCTCTTCCCGTTGCTTCACAGTTGTAGGAGTCATTAATCCAAGGAATACTGGTTGGGTGGGCGTCAAAAATTTTATTTTTAACAATAAAGTCATCATTTTTATTAAGTTTTGTTGTCTGACTTATATCTTTGATAAATAAGGATGATGGTAATAATCCAAATAGGGAAGATTTAATACTAAAAAAAGAAAGACTCAATACTAAACTTGAAGTAAGGTTAATTACTAAAAGTTTTTTGGGTTTATTTTTAGTTTTAAAAATGCGATCACCTGGTAGTTGATAAATAGTTTTATAAACCATAAATAATAGTTGAGGTTTTTTGATTTGAAATCAGCGTAGCACTTATCGGTTTGCCAACAGGTTTTCGTTCATGTTTAATTTCTGTATGTTTATGTATAACTTTTGTTAACGGTTTGCCCTTGAAAGTAATCCCCATAAGCATTTCAGTGATTTCACTTACAGATAATGGCAAGATGGCAAAATTGTGAAATGGAGGGATGATAAGATTAAATTTAGTGGGTCATTACAATAGTATTTTTAGGCGTTGGTAAATTAGATTATGATTTATACAAAGAGGGATTTTCCAAAAACAACGCTTCGTGCAAGGTAGATTTATGGGTATGATTGTGCTTTCCTAGCCCGCCAATTTTCGGAGTCACTTGATTCTCTGATATGCTGGAGTAGGGGGTTGCAACTGCGCTCAACTATGGGACAATTACTGAAAGTCTATCAGGGGATAAGTTTGGCAGCAGTCCAGCCCCAGGCTAATCAGAGATACACCCAAGCTTTCATAACCAATGTCTAGACGTGATAATTTGCATTTCTCTCTGCGCCGCACTCTCGAAAAAGACGGGTGGACGATTACGAATGACCCGTTCATCTTAGTGTTAGGGCAAACCCTATTGAAAGCTGATTTAGGAGCAGAAAAGTTTTTTGCTGCCGAGAAAGAAGGACATAAAATTGCTGTGGAAATTAAAGGCTTCGAGTCTTCTTCAGTTATTAATGAACTGTAAAAAACAATGGGACAGCTTCAGCTTTACCAATGGGCTTTGGAGGGACAAGAGCCAGAACGACAGTTGTTTTTAGCTATCAGTCAAACAAGTTATCTTCGGCATTTCCAAACAACAATTTTTCAGCTAGCCGTCGAGAGGAATAAAATTAACTTATTAGTTTATGAACCCGAGCAAGAGGCTATTGTTCAATGGATCACGCACTAAACTATGCCGATATTCTGAAACAAATCCTGCAAGAGGAAACTCGCGCCCAACCGAGTATACAAGCAATTCGGCTTTATCCAGTCTGCGATACCGAGACCGGTCACTTCCTAGTTCTGGCTACTGGCTGGGATAAGCAACGCTGGATTAACTCGATTTTGTTTCACGCTCGCTTGGTTAATGGCCAAGTTGTTATTGAAGAGGATAACTTTGAGGAAGGGTTGGCCTCGGCTCTGATTTCCGCTGGTATTCCTGCAGAAAATATTATCACTGATCTTGATTACCAACTGATGCAATAGTTTCAGTTAGTACAAGCCAGATCCACCTACCAACACCGTTTCTCTAGCCTGAGCCATCACCCATTGCATCAACTGTTGCCACTCTGGTGACTTCCCCAACCCATCAGCATCAAACTCGCCGCCCCAATTCCTGGAAAACTCGGCGAAATTCTCTGTCCAATGTACTACTGTCTCCATGGGTAAATAAGGACTATAGCTCCAAGCCTGTTGTAAATACTTGATCATTTCCCTGGGATGTCCTGTAGTATATAAATACCAACTAATCCAGACTAAGGTTCCATAGCGCACCTGATTTTCTAATAGACGGATTCCTGGTGGTAATTCAGCCTGTTGGAAGAAGTTGTCAATGGCTGCGGATAGGGAGCGAGCTTGAGGCAATCCTTTGTGCATGGCACTTTGGTGATGTTGCCGATAGCCTACGGTTACCTGACGTAACCAAGCGGCAGGACAACCCTTGAGGGCTAACCGTAGCAAGATTTCTGTATCTTCAGCAGGTGGAAACCTGGGGTCAAACCCGCCAACGGACTCTAGCCAATGGCGACGGAACATCATTGCACTAGGCAGGACTGGCTTCCACAGTAGCCAACTTTCTAAGTTTAATTCTGGTACTTTCTCCCATGGACGCACTGTCATCAGTGGCTTACCCTGGGAATCGACACGATACCAACCACTATGGACAATTCCCAGATGGGGTTGTGCTTCAAATACTGCTAACTGGGCAGCTAACTTACCTGGCAGAAAAAAGTCATCGGCATCGAGGAATGCGACAAATTCACCCAAGGCTAGTTTAATGCCATGGTTGCGGGCAAGGGAGACTCCTTGGTTTTCTTGATAAATGTAACGAATGCGTCCGCGATAGGGTTGCAACACTGAGCGGGTCTGGTCTGTTGAACCATCATCAATTACTACTACCTCATAGGAACAGGCTTCTTGATTCAGGGCACTTTCCACTGCTTCGGTAATATAGCGATCGCAATTATAAGTGGGAATTATTACACTGACTTGTGGTATCATTTACGATCCTCCCATGACCCGATTGAGCACTGCTATAGCCTTATATAGCAAAGGGAACAGGCAACAGCGGATCTGGCAACAGCGGATCTGGGAGTAGGGAACAAAAATTCTCACAATTCCTACACAAATCCCGATCGTAATTAGGTAAGCATATGCCCTAAGCGCTAATCGCGCTATAGCTGATAGCTGTTAGCTGATAGCTGATACCTTAAGTGATTAGCTTTTTTTATGTAACCAATATGAAGATTTAATGATCACAATGTAAAAAGTTTGCAAAAGAAGTTTGTTTTAAAAAAAACTAGAGCGAAATAGTCGTTAAAATGCGAAAATTAACTTTTTTTGTTTATTGCTATATACTAATATAGGTAATCTTAAAGTCTAGGTAATGAGTAATAGTCATTACGTTACAGTCATTGCATTACAACTAACAAATTCCCAATAACCAGTTAGGAATTTTGTGTCCTTTGTTACGGTTATCTGAGCTCGTGTTAACTAAACGTTAATTATAAAAACTTTAACGGTTGAAAACCGCGATGCTGGCTGAACGCGGGGGAGAGTTCAACTATCTATCTGCCCAAGCTAGTTCTAACCCCATAGCTGCCTAATGATCAAGGTTGAATCAACTTACCAACAAGTCAAGGCTTATTTAGCCAAGAAGCAATGGGGTCAAGCCGTTGCTTGTTGTCGTCAAGCCCTGAAACGGCAGCCTGATTCTGGGGAATTTAATTTCTTACTAGGCTTTGCCCTAGCTGCTCAGGGAAAGCAGAGGGAAGCAATTTCTGCCTATAGTAAAGCGGTGCAACTCCAACCGGAACGAGCTCAAACTCATGGCTGCTTAGGTGAGTTATATAGTAAACTCAAGGATCTCTCAAGAGCAGAATGGCATTATCAACAGGCTGTTTGGCTACAGCCAGGTCAGGCTGAGTACCATTACAATCTAGGAATCACGAGGCACAAGCTCTGGGAGTGGGATGCGGCCATTGAAAGCTATCAGGACGCGATCGCTCTTAACCCGAAGGATGCCAAAGCCCACTATCACCTAGGAGTGTTGTATGGTCAACGGGGTCAGTTAGAGGAAGCCAGCAACAGTTATCGCCAAGCCATTACCAATCAGCCAGATTACCTCAGCGCTTATAATAATTTGGGCTGTGTTCTGTTCGAGCTAAAACAATTCGAGGCAGCAAAGGCGGTCTATCAACAAGGTATCGACCAACAAGGTATCGACGATCATCCTAAGTGGGGGACTCTGTATAATAACCTGGGTAAGGTGCTGCAAGCACAAGGTCAGGCAGGTCAAGCTCTGGTGGCATACAATAGCGCGATTGAGTTAAACCCAGAGCTAAAATCAGCTTACTTAAATCTGGGTCGGTTATGGCAACAGAAGGGGAATTATCCGGTAGCAGTGCAGTACTTTGAAAAGCTGCTTAGTCTGGATCCAGAACAGATATTGACCTACAGTGAGTGCGCCAGCGCCTTGATGGCTCAGGGGAAACTAGCCCTAGCCTTTGACTATTTACGAAAAGCGATCGCATTGCAACCAGCTTTTGTGGAGGCTTATTGCCAACGTGCTCAAGGTTTACCAGGCCAGGACAGACTTGAGCGATCGCAAATTTATTGTTCTGGATTTCTTGAGGCACTACGGAACAAAGAGGATACTTTTCAAGTCTGCCTTTATCTGTGGCAGACTTATCTGTATTTAGGGGATACCTTGTTTGAGTATGGTGCAGCAAAGCAGGCGGAAAAGTATTACCAGAAAGCGTTACAGATTCAGCCAGACCAGGTTGAGTTGTATATACGGTTAGGAGATTGTTTAGCCGAGCAGCAGCGACTGGATGCAGCAGTAATGACTTATCACATGGGTTTAGCCTTGCAACCAGCTCATCCTCAGATTTATCTACGGTTAGGGCAAGTCTTGACCAAACAAAAGCGGTTCCAGCAAGCCCTTGAATACTACGAAGCCCTCTGGGATCAACACTTAGAAGAGGGCAAGGTCAGCGGTAAGCTTGGTAGTCTCGGAGTCTTGCCGATAGATAACGTGCCGATAGATAACTATAGTGCTAAGAACTATAGTGCTAAGCCTGTTAGCTCCCAACCTGCTCACCGGATCAAGGGCATTTATGAAGCGACCAGGGACTGGTATATGAGCACAGAGTGCCATGGCTGCTACTACATAGAGGTACCTTGGTCAACCATCGATCACGATTGGCAATATACGGGATCGAGGGACATTGAACCTTCTGTGAACCATGGTTTACAGGGCAATGGTTTCCCAAAGGATCTCAACACCATGTCCATGGTCGCGCCGCCAGCTTCTGCCCTGGCTCCTATATCTGTTGAAGCCAGGAAGTCCCAGTCTCAATCCCAGTCTCAATCCCAGTCTCAGTCCCGGTCTCAATGTGGCGGTGTTACCTGTAATCGATGTATGAGACGACTGTGTAACCAGTTTGAGTCCATTCATCTGGGCAATAGGGTCTATCAGTGTAACCCACCAGAAACACTGTCTGTGGATTCCCCTACTGTCTTTGTGGCGACTATCCCACAAGGACGGGCTTGGATTGCCCCCCAAAGCAGTTACTGGAAGATTTGTAATGGCATCGCTATCATTACCCCAGATGATTATTTGCTATCTGACGTCTCTCGAAATTACCCATGGTATTTACCTGGATGTGAGAATTACGACCCCAGAAACCATTTAATATTTAGTCTGGATCAGATGCCGCCGTTAGAGTACATAGATGGCACAGTAGCGGTTCTATCGGGACTGTCGGGAAATGGCTACTACCACTGGATGTTTGATGTCCTGCCTAGACTTGAAATCCTGCGCCGCAGTGGGATAGATTTCGCTAATATTGATTGGTTTTTGATCAACACGCCACAGCAACCCTTTCAACAAGAAACCCTCAATTGCTTAGGCATTCCTGCTAACAAAATTATCTCAAGCGATCGCTACCCCCATATTCAAGCCCAGGAGTTAGTCTTACCCTCCTTTCCTGGACATTTTGATTGGGTACCGAAGGGTACTATTTATTTCCTTAGACAGAGGTTTTTACCGCAAGCTCTGGAATTAAAATACCCAGAGCGGATCTACATCAGTAGAGCTCAAGCGAGACATCGACAAGTTATCAACGAAACTGAGGTTAAGGAGCTGCTATCCCAATTTGGTTTTATTACCATTGCCCTAGAAAGCCTGTCTGTGAGGGAACAAGTTGCTCTATTTGCTTCTGTAAAAGTAATTGTTGCTCCCCATGGCGCTGGTTTGACCAATACGGTATTTTGTCGCCCTGGTACTCAAATTATAGAACTAGTCTCACCCAGTTATGTTAGAACAGATTACTGGATTATTAGCCAACAACTGGGACTGAAATATTATTATGTAAAAGGAGAAAAGTTTGACTGTCAACCTATTCGCAAACTAATGTATACTAGCTCACTAACAGAAGATATATTAGTTAACCTAGATTCCCTTTACTCAGTAATGAAAATTACTGGTCTAAATCAGCTATGCTCAAGGGGGTATCACCAATCAGGAGGCCAATAATGCAATTTCAATAAAACTATTTGAAAATAAAAAAATACTAGTGTAGTAAAAAAAACTTTAATAAATTATAGTTTATAGGTAATATCAACTAGGATAAAGAAGGAGTTATAGTAAATGTCTTCAATTGTTGCTGACCCAGATGTTGAAGTTATCCCAACTAATGAAGATGGCTTCGTGATTTTAGGACCAGAAGATCAAGAAAGTAATGTTCAGGGGAGCGATGGTCTAGATGTTATTCAAACTGGTGATCAAACCGATGACATTAGCGGTGGTGACGGGGATGATGTGGCCCTGGGTGGAGCCGGAGATGACCAAATCACTGGCGATGAAGGGGATGATGTGGTGCTGGGTGGAGAAGGAAATGATAACCTGATCATAGGACCAGGAACTGATGTGGCGATCGGAGGTCCTGGAGAGGATACATTTACCTTCGAGTTCTTTGACGATGCACCGGATATTATTACTGAGTTTCAGTCTGGAGAAGATAGGATCGTGATTCCAGGGGTTAGTGACCAGACTAACGTGACTTACGATTCAATCACTGGTGAGCTAAAAGTAGATGGGCAAACCATTGCTCAATTGAGTTCAGGTTTGGATCTTGAAATTAATCAAACTGACGATGGTTTTGAGATACTTTAGTAGGTCAGTAATCAGCGGTCAGTAATCAGCGGTCAGTAATCAGCGGTCAGCTATCAGCTTATCCGCTACGGGAAGGCTACGGGAACATCCAAAGGCCAACGGCTGACCACTGACCGCTGAACGCGCACGCGTGAGCTTTTAGCTCACGGCACCTCAAGTAGCGTGGCCAAAGGCCAAGGCTGACCACTGACCACTGACCACTGACCGCTGACCGCTGACCGCTTAATGCTTGATTTGAGTTGTGAACATAATTTTAATAAGGAAAGGCAACAGGCAAGAGGAACCCACCCCTAACCCCTCCCAGGAGGGGAAGGCAAGACGCAAGAGTTAATTAAGTAGCGCTGCAACCCGATTCCCGATTCCCGATTCCCGATTCCCGATTCCCTGTTCCCTGTTCCCCGTTCCCTGTTCCCTCTCATGTACACTTACTTAACTGACGCAATTACCGCTTGTGAGCAAGCTTTGGAAAGTCCATCCCCAAATAGAGCTGATTTTGCCTCGACTTGCCGAGTTTTAGGCAATATCTTGCAAGGCATGGGTCGGTTTGATGACGCAATTTTCTGGCACTCTAGAGTGTTCGATGACAAACCAAATTTAGTGCAAGTCTATGCTAAAATCGGTAGTTTATACACCAGCCAACAACAGTGGCAGGAAGCGATCGCATCCTACTATCATGCTATAGGCCTCCAGCCAGATTTTGCTGAGGCTTACTGGAGTTTGGCAGAAATCTATTCTCAGCTGGGGAATAAAGACGAGGAAATTGAGTGTTGGTATCAGAGTCTGAGCCTGAAACCCCAATCAGCAAAGGCTCAGGGACATTATAAACTAGGGAAAGCGTTCCTGGCTCAGGGTAAACCGGATCGAGCTATTGCTTGTTTCCAAAATGGGATTGAGCGTGACTCTAGCTTATGGGCAGCTTACTACGAGTTAGGAGACTGTTTTATAGCCCAGGGGAAGTGGGAGAATGCGATCGCATGTTATCGTCAGTTACTCGACCTTGACCCAAATCAAGCTAAGGGGCACTATAAAATTGCTGGGATTTGGCTCAAACAAGGAATGGTGGACACAGCGATTGCAGCGTTTCGTCGCTCGATTGAGGTTGATCCAAATTTTCCTGGAGCTTATCGGGAACTGATCCAACTGTTGATTAAACAGCAGAAGTGGGATGAAGCCATTGTCTCATGCCGTGCGGTAATTGCGACAGTGGGTGACTATCCCTGGACTTATGTTAAACTCGGGGATGCTTTGGTAAAAAAAGGTGAATTAACCCAAGCCTACACTAGTTATCAAAAAGCTGCTCAATTGCGGGGTTGGCATCAGTGTGCTCAGAAGGATTATCGATTCACCGAGGATAAGTTTACCTTTAAAATTCCGGTCTGGGAAAAACACTTGCAGCCCCTAGCTGGTGTGGCTGATGCTCAGTGTCTTGAAATTGGGAGTTTTCAAGGTAATTCCGCTTGCTGGTTACTTGATAAAATCCTGACTAACCCCTCAGCTCGATTAACCTGTGTTTCGCCATACTTTCAGGAAGAGTTTGCTGCTAATATCGCTAAAACTGGAGCAGCGGAAAAGGTGACTAGGTTAGAGGGAAAACCCGAGAAGTTGCTTAATTCCCTTGATAGCAATTACTACGATTTAGCTAATATTCGCGACAGGCGTCAAAAAGCTACCATTGCTGAGCAAAATGCTTTACTTTGTTGGAAGCTGCTCAAGGTTGGTGGGCTGATGATCGTTAATAACTATGGATGGAGCAATCCGGCTAAACCACAAGAAGCGCCTAAAATTGGGATTGATAGGTTTTTAGATTCAGTTAAGGGTCAGTTTGAGATTCTGCATCAGGATCGTGTACTGATTGTGAAAAAGATAGCGTCTTAACGGTAACGATGTCAAGGGATATCAAGCAATCTTCGGGTCATGATCACGACTCTGTTGACCCAAGCGAGGGCCAGCTCAAGGTGGTGAAAATTCAATTAAAATTGGCTAAAGACCATGCTAATCGGGGTAGTATGTATGCTCAACAGCAACAGTGGCCAGATGCGATCGCATGTTACGAAAAAGCGATCGCTATTGACCCGAAATTTGCTGGAGCTTACCGTAACTTGGCTCGGGTTTTCGCTAAGACTGGTCAACAGGACGAGGCTACGGAGTGTTGGTATCAAGCCCTAACCCTAGAGCCAAATTGGGCTAAAGCCGAGGAGCATGTTAAGTTGGGGCACAGGCTGTGGTCTCTAGGCAAACCAGACCAAGCTATCACCTGTTATCGACAAGCGATTGAGTTAAAGCCCAATTTACTCCAAGTTTACTATCGTCTGGGGGAGATACTCCAATCCCAGGGAAAGATGGAAGATGCGATCGCACTTTATCAACAGGCGGTCGAGAATAATCCCCGAAATCACCAAGCCATGAACTATTATCGACAATTGGTCGATAGTAATCCCAACCCTAGCCCTAAAGATTATCATCAGTTAGGTCAACTCCTCAGAGGGCAAAGTCGATTCAAAGAAGCCATAGAGTCTTATCAAAAAGCGATTGAGCTTGACCCCTGTTTTAAGCGAGCTTATGTAGACCTACAGTACACCTGGATTGAATCAGAGCAGTTAGGGCAACTTATCACCTTTTATCGACAGTGCATCGAACGGGAACCAGATTTTCCTCTGGCTTGGGGGAATTTAGGGGATGTGTTAACCGAGCAAGGGCAACTTGAAGAAGCGATTAGCTGTTACCAAACTAGTGCTTACAAAAAAGCAGTTGCATCCAATCCCAACCTTGCCGAAGTTGACTGGAAACCTAAAAAAGAACATGGTCCAGACTTCGTGATTATTGGAGCGGCCAGATCTGGTACATCTTCATTATATATGTATCTGAGTCGTTATCCACAAATTATCTCCCCTCATAAAAAAGAGTTAAATTTTTTCAGTAAATATTATAATCAAGGGATTGATTGGTATCTTGCCCATTTTCCATCCATTACCGACACTCCTAATTTTTTAGCTGGGGAAGCAAGCCCTAATTATTTTGACTGCACTGAATCTGCCCAACGGATGTTTCAGTTTTTCCCTAACGTTAAGCTGATTGTTTTATTGAGAAATCCTGTTGATCGCGCCATCTCTTGTTACTATCACAATTTTTATCATGGCCGAGAAAAGCGCAGTCTAGAAGATGCCCTAGATCTAGAGAAGCAACGACTGGAAACCTTGACAGAATCAGAGCTATTACAGATTGGGTATCGACACCCAAATAATTTATTAGGAAGTCTTTACGTCTATAAGTTAAAACGATGGATGGAGATTTTTCCAAGAGAACAATTTTTAATAGTGAAAAGTGAAGACTTCTATAGCAATCCCAAGACTGTCATGAGTACCATCATTGAATTTTTGGGATTATCTGATCAGAAGTTTTTTCAATACCCCAAATGCAATGGTAGATCTTACACTCCCATTAGTCAGGAATTGAGACAAACCTTAAGTGACTTCTTTCAACCTCATAATCAGAAGTTGGAAGAGTATTTGGGAATAAAGTTTAATTGGAATTAAAGAGGAGGCAGATTCGCCGAATGTGATCACTGTAGCCTCCTGTTACCCCTAGACCTCAAGGGGTGACAAGGGAGCTGTAAACTAGAGAGAATAATGGTTTCAGCCAAACCTAAGCCCAAAAAATCGGGAGGTCTCTGTAGCCTCCCCCAAAGCAAATATGTTTCCTAAATTCTACCAGACGGTGTTGGAGACTCATCTGACTCCTGGCCAATATCTAACACTACAATTGTTAGTTTTACTTGTACAAAAGTATCGAAATGTGCGCTTGTCGGACTTAGCTGAACGATTTCCACAACCGATAAAATATCAGAGCAGAGTAAGAAGTTTACAACGTTTTTTAAATTTACCTAAATTGAGTGCAAAACTTTTGTGGTTTCCCATAATACAACAAATTTTAAAACAAGAGTTTCGTCCTCATACCTCTAATCGAAAACAAAGAAGACGAAGCCAAAAGCTTAAACTTATTCATCAAGGATATCTACTATTAATTTTAGACAGAACTCAATGGCAAAATCGAAATTTAATGGTGTTAAGTTTAGCTTGGGGTCATCATGCAATTCCTGTGTATTGGCAACTTTTGCCGAAACGAGGAAACAGCAGTTTGGCAGAGCAAAAAAAAGTTATAGCTCCGGTCTTAAGGCTACTGCGTTCTTATCCTGTCCTCGTATTAGGAGACCGAGAATTTCATAGTGTCCAACTGGCTAACTGGCTGGAGGAGAGGAAAGTAGACTTTGCTTTACGTCAGAAAAAGGGCACTTGTCTTCAAGATGATGATGCCGTTTATCGACCTCTCAAAGATTTAGGAGTTCAACCAGGAATCTCTCGATTTTACTCAAAAATTTCTTACACGAAAGCCCATCAGTTAGGAAAGTTTAATCTAGCGGCTTATTGGAAACGTAAATATCGGAGTCGAGCCAGTAAAGAACCTTGGTATATTCTCACAAGTCTTGATAGTCTACCACGGACTTTATCCTGCTATCAGGCTCGATGGGGTATCGAAACACTATTCAGAGATTTAAAAACCTCTGGCTATAATCTCGAAAATACAAAGGTTAATGAACGACGGTTAATTGCCATTGTTTTGATAATTTCCATTGCTTATACTCTCGCCACTTTACAGGGAAAATATTTACAAGATATAGGAGTGAGTGAGTATATTTGTCGTCCAACTGAACCGGACCGTTTAACAGAGCGATATAGTTTTTTTTGGATGGGATTGCACGGTCCCGATTGGGTTCAGTCTCTGACAATTTGGTCGGATTTAGCTTTTGATCTGATCAGTCTCAAACCTCACAAATCTCTCTATTTCCAGCGGGGAATTAACGCTCTTTCCCTTATCCAGAGTGCTTTGTAGCCTTCTTGTCACCCCTTGAGCCCCTAGACATATTTCTGTTTTATGATCATTAATCCCTTAAATCAGCAACGGCCTGGTCAACTATTCAACTATTCAGCAAACCAATTTTATTCGCAGCAACCGTTAGTGCCTCTTTAAATTGAGCAGCCGTCTTAAAGTAGAGGTCAGATTCGTCTTTCAAGGCACAATCAATCACTTGCGCAAGTTCTTCGGGAATTGATTTGTTGCTAAAGCGGATCGGAGTTGGTTGTGTTGTCAATATCACTTTTCTTTTATTTTGATCTTCAGGAAATTCTCTTGGAGTCTTTCCTGTTAACATCTTATAGAGAGATGCAGCCATTGCCCAAACGTCCACCTCTACTTTAGCATATTTAGACTGGCGAACTTGCTCTCTAGGCATGAATTCATATGTCCCAATTCCAGATTTTTCTCCAGACTTCTTGCTAGGAGTAATACCACTTTTTCCTGCTAAATCAAAAGCTTTTGCTAACCCATAGTCAGCGATTTTGACTCGTTCGACACCATTTACTATGGAAAGTAAAAGATTTCCTGGCTTGATATCACGATGCACCAATCCTTTACTAGTTTTAGTAGTTCCATTGGAAAGTTCAACTTCGGGAATTTCAACGTTGTGAAGGTAATGTAATCCATCGAGAGCTTGAAAAGTAATTTCTAAAGCACGCTCAAGTGGTAATCTTCCGCTTGATTTTTTTAAGATATCAGCTATACTGCCACCATTACAATATTCCATAATATAGAATAAATTTTCCTCCAACAAATCTGAATACCGTACCTTAACAATATTGGGATGATCTAGAAAGGTAATGTTTTTAATTTCGCGCTTAAAACGCTTTTCAAGCTTATCTTGTCCAGCAAATTTATTGTGCATTACTTTAATGGCTACCTGTTCTCCTGTAGACTGATGGCGAGCTAAATAAACCTCACCAAATGCTCCTTGACCCAACAGATCACCTACAGTAAAACCTTTAATTGCTGATAACTGAGGATTACCAGAGTTAGCCTCTTTCACCAGGCGTTTGAATAGTTCATAAGTATCTGACTGCTCTAATGAATTAGTAATGCCTACTGGAGGAGTTGCTTTTATATTTTCAGAATTTTCGCACATTGTTAATTTTTCCTCTGAATTATAGGTTATGTGAGATTAGGATTTAGTCTGAGGTGTATCTTCGCTATCCTGTACAACTTCCGACAGCAACTGGGATATATCAAAATCATTATCTTGTATAGGCTTGAGGCTTTTCCAAGCATTACTCAACATTAAATAAGAATACATCACACATCGTTGTGTCCAAAAGAACAAGGGTAATGATGATCCACCTAAAATTGGTAAATGTCCTTTGTTAGCTTCAATAGAAAAAGTAAGGTTATTGTATTCTTTCCATTCATTATTTTCTCGCCAACCCAGACAATTGCCTAATTCATTCCATTTTTTTTGTAAGGTTTGTGATTCACCGATAATCGCTGAAATAATATTTTTTTGAACGCTAAAGCCAAAATGTCCGTTGCTGTAGTCTATCCAAAGTTGATCTATGATATGTAGGTGTTCGCTAGGAAAATTATTCAAATCGTTTGTACTAGGTATTTTGGATAAGTCATAGTTAATTACCTTTACAATTAATTGCCATGTTTGTTCATTAGCTTCTTGCCACTTTTCTTCTGCTAATAAATCCCGTAGTTGATTATAGTCTATGGATTTAGCTGCTATTAAATATTCTTGCTTTTGAAGACTTGCTCTCATGGTTTCAAGGTGCTGACGGACTCCTTCAGGACGCAACCATCCATAACCAGCACATCCAAGGGTATAGAGAAGATTGTCAAAATCCTTTTCTGTCCACAACGGAAGACCTTGACGGGTGAGGGATAAAGTAATCTCTTCTTCTGTTGGTTTTTTATTATTAGGCAAAGTAGCGGTATAAGGGGTATGTTGTTTCAAAAATGTCTCCAAATAAGGTCTAGCCCCTTCATCCCAATCAGCAATTTGACGTTCTTCTAATTCCCAGTCTAAAAACCAGACTTTGATTTGCTCTCCATCAGCAGAAACAGCCCATTGATTATTAGATGCAAAACACACCGAGGTAATTTTATTGGTATGTCCTTCAAAAATTTGTAAACATTCACCTGTTTCAAGATTCCAAAGTCTTGCTGTTTTATCGTCACTTCCAGAAATAAAGTATTTATTATCAACACTAATAAAAATAGAGTTAATCTGTTCTGTATGTCCTTGAAAAGTTGTGAGACATGCTTCTGTTTCTAAATTCCAAAGTTTAATTGTATTGTCTGCACTTCCCGATAAGGCAAATTTAGCATCTGACAATATACATACCGAGTTAACCGAATCTTGATGTCCTTCTATTGTTTTTAAACAATGTCCTGTTGATACTTCCCATAGCTTTAACGTTTTGTCAGCACTCCCAGACAAAGCAAATTGGTTATCTAGGCTTAAACAGACTGATAAAACTCCTCCTTGATGACCTTCAAAGGTTCTCAAACAATCCCCTGATAAGGAAGCTCGTATTGATCCATGATTTCCTATTTCCCATAATTTCAACGTTTTATCCTCACCACCAGATAGAATAAAACTATTATCTTGAGAAATACATACGGATGTGACTTCAGCATCACTGATTGTAGGTCTTATATTTTGATTAATATTATGGGAAACAATACCATGTCTCCGATATGTCCAAATCCATTTACCTGTTTCCACATTATAAAGTTTTAGTCTTCCTAATTCATGTCCAGATACAGCCAAACTATTATCTGCACTTAGATATAAACAAGTTTTAGAACACCATCCTATATTCCGGCGAGTAAGAGTTGAGAACATTTTAAAGGCTTCAGTACCTTGCTCAAGGGTATATTTAATTTCGTCGAAAACTGTATGTTCTGGATTTTCTAACAACTCATCATGACGTCGTCTCATAGAATCTATTCCTTCTTCCCACTTTTTTTCAAATCCTTCTAATGATTTATTCAACTCTAGATAAGGAAACTTTAAAAGTTCCAAGTTGAATGAAGTACTTCTAGTACGACCAACTAAAATGCAGTGACTGTACTTATCTAAATGCACTGAAGTATGCAACTCTCCTAGTAACTTTGGTGTTTTTTTATAATGATATATTGCTATCTCTGATAAGTGTTCTAAGAAGTTAAATTTTGAACTTGCCAAAACATCTTTTAATTTTCGACGGGGGAAATGAAGATAAAGACTTCGCCAACATTTTAAAACTTCCTCTCTATAGCTATATCCTGGTAGATTTATTGCTACCTCAAGATGACGTTTTGCTGTTAAATAATCCTCTTGTTGTAAAGCTATTTTTGCTTCTTTCAATTTCTGCTGATAAATCTTTTCATTTTTAAGGGCAAATTCAGTTTCTAAAAATCTTGATAACCTTGGTGGCGCAGAATATTGGTCAGGAATTATGCAATTAATTTGCCAAAGTTGAAGGGTTTTGTCAAAACTAGCAGATACTGCCAATTTACCACATTCAGATATAGAAACTGAAGTTACTCTATCACTGTGTGCTGGAAATGTTCTCAAGCATTGACCTGTTTCTAAATTCCATAGTTTTAGCTTTTGGCTTTCTTCACTAGAGATAGCAAAATTCCCATTTTTTATGACAGAAATTGAAGTTATTCTATCGCTATGACCTTCAAATGTTCGCAAACATGCACCTGTATCTTTATTCCATAGTTTTAAAGTACTATCCATGCTTCCTGACAGTACATTATTATTGGTAAATGCAACTGAACTAACAGTAATTTTATGACCAAAAACAGCGTAAAAACCTTTATTTAATTCTCCAAACATCTGTAAGCGTTCCCCTGTTTTTATATCCCATAACTTGAGAACTCTATCTCCACCACCAGATAAAATTAGTTGATTGTTTTGATCTATACAGCAAGAATATATAGTTTGAGTATGACCTTCAAATTCTAAAAGACATTTCGTTGTTTCTACTTTCCACAACTTCAGATTATTAGAACCATACCAAAAGCGTCTTTCACCAGATAAAAGTAGTTGGTTGTCATCACTTAAATAGACACTAGTTACTGCTCGTTTAAATCCTTCAATTATTTCGATGCAATTTCCATTTTCTACATTCCAAATTCTCAAAGTTTTATCATTACTTCCAGATATAGCTAACAGTTTATTTTTACTTAAATAAACTGTTAAGACTTCTTCTTGATGTCCTTCAAAAGTACGTAGACAATTTCCTGTCTCTACATCCCAAAGCTTTAAGGTCTTATCATCGCTACCAGAAAGTGCTAGTTTACCATCTGAACTTAAAGATACTGATCTCACAACGTCAGAATGTCCTCTAAATTTATTTAATAAGCGAGTTGATTGAGGTAAACGCTGTTTTGCTTTGGTTAGTAACTTACTAATTAGTTCTTGCTCTATTTCTTTTCCTTCAATACTCTCCAGAATCTTAATCGCTGACTCACAATCATCCCGTTCCATATGAGTTTCAGCTAACAGATATTTTGCTACCAAATTCCCTGAATCTTGTATACTTTCTAAATTGGCAATCAGTTGGTCGTCATTAACTTTCCCTGTTCTCCATAAATATAATCCCCTATTATAAGTCGCCTCTGGATGTTGTGGTTGTTTCTTTAACGCCTCATTCCACAACTGTAAAGCTTCCTCTTCTTGCCCCAAGTCCATCAATGATAATGCTCGGTTATTGAGATCGTCTGCAATCAATTCAGCTATATTAGGTTCTGGACGCGGGTAAACATTCCCTATTTCTTGTTCATAAATATCTTTCAACTCATTGGCCACCACCAACATATCATGGGGACGTTGATCGGGATCTTCTTTAAAGCACTGGTATAGTAATTGTTTTACGGACTCTGGTATTGGCAGCTGACTATCATTAACAGATCCAGCTTCTAAGAAATATTCTGTATCATAAGCTGCAATATCACCGCAATCCCACCACTTATCCCCCTTAAATATCTCAAAAACCGATATTGCCCAACTAAACAAATCCGATCTTCGCGTCAAAGGTTCTCCGTTAGATTGTTCGGGTGACAGATAGGCTGGTGTTCCACCTCCCTTGCTCACTATCAGGGTTTGTTGTGGGTTTATCTCTGCTTGTGGAGATACAATAGAACCAGATCGCGCTAAACCAAAATCTGTAACCTTGACAGTACCATTGGGCGTAACCATGACATTCTCTGGTTTCACATCCTTATGCACTAACCCCGTTTCATGGGCATAGTGTAGTCCCCAAGCAAACTGAATGGCAATGTCGAGAATCCGTTCTAATACCTCTGTTGTTTCCCCTTGATAAAGCTTTGCTGGTTCGCCATCCTTGCCATAAATCCAATCATGCAAACTTCCCCCCTTCATATACTCGACAAACACCCGGGGAGTACCACCCAATCGGCGGACATAATAACAGCTAACAGCGTGAGGATGTAATCCCAGATTTACCCAGGTTTGCGCTTCTTTCTCAAAGTTATCGACTCCCCCTGATGCGTCAATAGTGTTTTTGCTGGGAGTCTTAACTGCCAAATCTATATTCCATTCTAAATGTGTTACTCTGTAAACCTGACCAAATCCTCCCTCACCCAGAAGCCCTCGGACTTTATAGAGATTAATAATGCGATCGCCTACATTCCATTGAGATGGAACATTTGCTTCTTCTTCTGAGGTGAACATAGCTTTAAGTCCCTCCTAATAATGATGTGACTAGTAATCTTGTTATCGAAGTATTGAAGAATTATTATTTTGCTTATCTTTTTCTTGAATCCAAGCTCGGACTATTTCAATAGGAACTGCCGAGAGAGGAAAAAGTACTTTTATTAATTCTATGACAGCTACTGTCCTTACTTGTCTGATTATTCCCTCAATATCTGGGTCATCCTCAATGAAACCCTGAACTACTTCTCTAACTCTGATTGAGAGCTGAGGACGTTCTCCATCCTGTTTCACTTCTACTGTAGGAATATTACTAATATCAGACTGAGAAACCTCTTCTATAATTATATTAAAATTATTTAACAAGTCTTCAGTTTTATCTTGCCCAAAAAGCTGCTGGAAAACCTCTTTAAGCTTTTCTAATCGAAGACGGTCATCCAATGACTCAACTTCAGGATTAATACACTTGCTTATAACATACACAACATCTTGTCGCTCAATCTTAGAAACCTGTCCTTGATTATTATTCTGTGTAAGTGATTGTAGACAAGCAGCCCCATAAGCTTGTTCAAGGATATCGATAGCTTTTGTAGGTAAGCGTGAATCAGGTAGATATAACTTAGAGAATTCTACCGCTGCCTCAATAGCATGATCAGTTATGGTAACTTGCTTATTAACCTGGTATTGTCTCCGCCATATTTTTAGAATTGCTTCTGCTTCTGAATCAGATGGTTCATTAATCCAAATAACTTGAAACCAATGTTTTACATCAGCATCCTGCTCAAGAGTTTGACTATATTGCTTACTAGTCGTAGTACCAATACAGTTAATTTCTCCCCTCAGTAATGCTGATTTGAGCAGCTTAACAGCGTCATTTATTTCTTGATTACTATTGAAAATAGTGTGAATTTCCTCAATAAAAAGGATAAAGTCATCTGCTGTTGACGCTTGGTTTATTAATAAATTTATTATTCTATTAATCTCAGCCTGGTTACTAGCTCCCCATAATAGTTGTGGAAGAGATATCTCTATGATCCGCTTACCATTAAGAATAGGTAGAGCGTTTGTTCCCACCAACCGCCCGACTAATCCTTTGACAATAGAAGTCTTGCCCACACCAACATCTCCCACCAAGAGAGCATTACGCTGGCGCTGGTGTATTAGCACCCGTGCTAAAGCGAGAATTGCCTCTCGCCTTTCAAAGATTGGTTCTAACTTGCCTTGAGCAGCTAGCAGGGTTAAATCCCGCCAATAGCTCTCAGAGTTATCTAACCATGGTGTTAGTTCTACGGTCGAGGGAGATGGAACAGGGTTTGCTGGCTCAAGAGGATTAAGATTAGCAGGTTCTGCTAATGTTTGAGATAGGTCATCCCCAAACATTAGGACAAGGGGATTGTTAATGCCCATTTCTACTAAAATTTCTTCCCAAAGAGGTGTAGGTAACTCCAGCAAAGCCTGCAAAAGATGATAAGAACGGGTTTCTCGTGCTTCTGTTTGTGCAATCTCTTTAGCCCGTTGAAAAACTGCTCTGGAAGCTTGACTACGAGGCATTGTTTCGCCAATCTCGTGCTCTGGGGCTGGTTGAGCCACAAGTGTACGCAAACGACGTCGGAATACCTGTGGGTCTAATCTGCTCTGCTCAAACCGCTGTTGTAAACTCTGACGATCATTTTCAAAATCAGGGCGCTGGTTAGGATCTTGGTTTTGTGAATCTTTAAAGAATACTTCCCAATTGAAATCGCAAAACTTGCACAATCCAATTAACAAATGAGCCGGTTGTATCTCTGTCGCGTTACTCTTCTTGGCCTCACCAGCAGCAATTTGCCAGATTAAAATTACACCAGGAGAATAGTTGCTCATACCCAAAATTATTGATAATTTTCAGGAATTATATTAGTTATACACCCGAAACAAATATCTTTCCGGATATTCATTTGCTATAATTTAAATGGGCAACAGCTGAGGGTTAAAATTATACTAAAAAAAGTGATGATATGGAATAGCCACTACAGGAACACCCTTAAAAAAATGTTAATTTATCAACTGTAATATTTAGGTGAATATAGCAGTTTATAGGGTAATGATATACACAGATTTTTTTTCCACTTCCCTCTTCTGACTTCACTGCTCCCTGCTCCCTAAAACCCACAAATTTTTACCTCACCTAATTAAAAACCTTTATAATTGCGAGGGCACCATGGTTAAAACCACCTCCAAACTCACTTTTGAAGAATACCTGGAATATGATGATGGCACAGATAACCGTTATGAGCTATTTGATGGGGAGTTAGTAGAATTGCCGCCTGAGAGTGAACCAAATAATTGGAGGGTAATGTGGCTAAGGGATGAATTAGTCCAACTAGTTTACCGCCGTTTAATTAAGATGCATAATTGTGAATTACAAGTTCCAGGAAATCCTCAAAATCGCTATCCAGATTTGGTAGTCATTAGAGAAGAACATCTTATCCAAACGGAAAAACGCTTAACTATCACCCTTGATATGCTTCCCCCACAGTTTGTGGCTGAAGTAGTTAGCCCCTACAAAAACCAAAGGGATGAAAACTACCAACGTGATTATGTAGAGAAGGTAAAACAATACCAAGAAAGGGCTATTCCTGAATATTGGATTATTGACCCCCAAGAGCAGTTAGTAACTGTGCTGGTGTTAAACAATGGTAGTTATGAAAAACAAGAATTTCGGGATAATCAGCAGATTGTTTCCCAGACTTTCGGTCATTTTAAGTTTACGGCTTTACAGGTAATAAGTGCTAATTGATGGGGAAGTTATCAGCTATAGCAAAGGGAACAGGGAACAGGGAATAGGGAGCAGGGAGTAGGGAGTAGGTAATATGGCATCAACAGTTTATAAATTATTATATTAATTGCTATATTATCTATCAGATATATTCAAAAAATATGTAATCATGGGACGGGAAAAGCTTTTGAATAAAATAACCTGAAAGCTGATAGCTTACGGCTGATAGCTTACGACTAAATCCTAAAATTTATTCTCAAATTACCTCCAAAAAAAATTTATAAAAACCCTTGACAACTAAAACTATAATCATTACAATAATCAATATAAACATTATTGAGGTTCTTAACCATGTCTCATATCAAATCCGGGTGTAGACTTATTGTATAGAGTGAGTCGGGAAAGATCTAT
>WTKN01000068.1 GCA_011524395.1 Moorena sp. SS36440bin_2 | reverse complement strand
AGAGAGTTGATTTAGCTGTTCAGTTAACGTCCTAATCTATACTTCGATTGCTATATTAAATTTTGGTGGGTTTATAAAAGTTAATACTGTTCCGTTTATTAATGTCCATGTGCTTATTTGAAAGGGCAAAAGACAACAGGAAATAGGGAATAGTGTGGGAAGTATGGGAAGTCTGGGGAGGGTGGGAATAGAATAAGGTATATTTACCCTATTCCCTGTTCCCTATTCCCTGGGCATAGTGCTATAACAATTTACCTGAAATTTACTTACAAACTAAGTCATTAACACCAGAGGATTTATGCAATGGCGAAATGCCAGCTAAATCCAAAATCTGGGGAATCAAGTCTTCTCGCCGGACTGCCATCATGTGAACACCCTGGCACAGTTGCTGTGCGATCTTAACTTGCTCAGCAGCAATTTTTATCCCTTCTTGTAACTGATTATCTGCTGCTGCTAGCCGATCAATAATTTCGTCAGGGATATTAACACCTGGAACTTTTTTATTAATAAAGTTAGCATTTTTAGCGGATTTGAGCAAAAATATCCCTGCTAAAATTGGCTTATTAGTACCAGCAGCAATCTGATCCATAAACTTCTCTAGGCGATCAAAATCGCAAATGAGCTGGCTTTGGAAAAACTCTGCTCCCGCCTCCAGTTTCTTTTCAAACCGACTCTGTAAGCCTGACCAACTCTTGAGCTGGGGGTCTACTGCTGCACCAGTAAATAAATCAGTTGCTTGATCAGTAAGGGGCTTATCATTGAAATCAACCCCTTGATTTAGCTTAGTAATTAGTTGCAATAGGCGTACTGATTCTAAGTCAAATACACTTTTAGCATCAGGATGATCACCTGCTTTGACTGGATCACCGGTTAGGGCGAGAATATTACCGATACCTAAAGCATTAATACCCATCAAGTCAGCTTGCAAGGCGATGCGGTTGCGATCGCGACAAGCTACCTGACAAATTGGTTCAATTCCCTGCTGGTGTAAAATCACCGAGGCTGCCCAGGACGACATCCGCATGACTGCCCTAGAGCCATCAGTAATATTAATAGCATGGACTCTATCTTTGAGGGTTTGAGCCATTTTGACCATGTGAGCTGGGTTACCCCCCTTGGGGGGTGCCACTTCTGCAGTAATCAAAAATTCACCGGACTCAACGGCAGTGCGAAACGAATTCTTAGTGGGGTTAGTCATTGGTTATAGTATTTACTTATCTCCAGGAATTAGGTTACAGCAATGAACCCTAATGCAGTTTTCACCCTGGACAAGGTCTGGTTTGCGATCGCTTCCGCTTTTTGTCGCCCCTCTCGCAACACAGACTCAAGATAGCCCTGCTCTGACCTCACATCGTGATACTTCTGTTGAATCGGCTTGAGCGCTTCAATTGTTACCTCTGTCAGTAAGGGTTTGAATTTGCCCCAACCCATATCCCGACATTCTGTAGCCACCTCTTCCTTCGTTTTCCCAGAAAGCAGGGTATACAACGTTAGTAGATTCTCACATTCCGGGCGTTCTGGATCATCAAACCATAAGCCTTTAATCGGGTCAGTTTTACAGCGCTTGATTTTCTTTTGAATCTCCTCAGGGGAGTCAAGCACGTTAATCCTGCTCAACTCGGATGGATCAGACTTAGACATTTTGCGCCTGCCATCAGTGAGACTCATGACACGAGCACCCGTTTGCCGGATCATAGGCTCTGGCAACTTTAGCACAAGTTTCTCCTGACTGCCAAACTTGTCATTAACTCGGATAGCGATATTACGAGTCAGTTCGATGTGTTGCTTTTGATCTTCTCCCACTGGCACTTTATCGGCATCATAAAGTAAAATATCTGCTGCCATCAACACTGGGTAGTCCAGTAAGCCAGTACTGACATTTTCCCCTTGTTTCACCGCTTTTTCCTTGAACTGGATCATTCGCTCTAGCCAGTTAAGAGGGGTAATGCAGTTGAGCAGCCAAGCTAGTTCACTGTGGGCAGGGATATGGGATTGTACGAAGATAGTAGAGCATTCTAAATCAATCCCGCAGGCTAAGTAGAGGGCAGCAATGCTTAAGGTATCTTCTGCTAGAGTTGCTGGGTTATGGGGTACAGTAATAGCGTGTAAATCAACTACACAAAATAGATTATCATACTGACTTTGACCTTCGACCCAGTTGCGGATAGCTCCAAGATAGTTACCCAGGTGAAGATTGCCAGTTGGTTGAACTCCAGATAGAACGCGCTGTTTACCCATGTATGATTGAGTGATGATTTAAATCGGTTTGCCGAAACGGTATCAGTGTAATTCCATTTTCCCACTGGTTAGGCTAAAGTTGGATTATTTTCGCTATTTTTAGGTCGCGAACCCAGGCATAAGTTGAGGCATCAGTTCAGCCATCAGTTAAAACTTTTTACCATTTATGGCAGCTTGGATGAGAAGATAGTGGTGTAAAGATTCTTAATATTTTCTTAATCGGACTTATAGCATGGCAGAAATTCAGTTCTCTAGAGGCATCAAAGAAGAAGTTGTGCCCGACGTACGTATAACTCGCTCTAAAACTCGTCAGACTGGCACTGCAACCTTTTATTTTCAAAAGCCTCAAGCTATCGATAAAGACTTTAAGGAAGATATCACCGGAATGTACATGGTTGACGAAGAAGGTGAGATTTCTACCAGTAACGTTAATGGCAAATTTGTTAATGGTGAACCAATGGCTATAGAAGCAACTTACGTGATTAAATCTCCAGAGCAGTGGGATCGTTTCATTCGTTTTATGGAACGGTATAGTGAGGAAAATGACTTAGGACTGACTAAATCCAAACAGGATTAAGCTAAGTCTTGAGTGCTGGGTACTAATGTCTCCTTTACAGGGTCTGGTTTACAGCTAACCGTCAACCGTCAACTGTCAAAAACGCTTAGTACTCAGCACTATACCCAAGTCAGATGTCGCTGATTTCCTGATTAATCACATTAATCGGAGGAGAGCAATACACGCAAAGCTCATTAGCAATCGCTACCGCTTCTTCAGGGGTTTTATCTAAATACATTGCGGTCAGAGCATAATCTTGTCCAGCACCAATGGCACCAAATTCATTAATTTTATCCACGAGATAGCCATCACTGATACAAAAAATCTCCTGTTCTACTGCTAGCAAATATTCATTTCTGCGACCAAAGGTATCGTCTTTATCCTTTGCCCAACTATAAAATTCCACAATAAAATCGAGAACAGCCTCAACAGTAGGAGCGGCTGGAGAATGGTTTCTGGCAAATATTTGCATAAAACTCAGTTCCATGGTATATCCCACGCCGCCAATAATCATGTTATTGATTTCAAATAGCTTGCCCCACTCATCCCCAGTTACCCGGTGAGTTTGCTTGAGGTATCCTGACAGCCGAATGCTATCGGAGGCAAAAACTAGTTTATCAGGATATTTTCTCGCAGCCACAACGCTCATAAATTGCTCCTCATGGTTTTAGTGGATGATTACTATGAAACAGGCACTGATATAGCAGTCATTAACAACCCAGTTTAGACCTTATCCATGGGAACTAGTTGCTGTAGTAACCCCCAAAGCCTAGCTGATATGGTCGGTTTGATGCACTGCCCACCTTCTTTAGACTGACTTCTGAGTTCTGACTTGCGCGTAGCACTATACAACATATCCTTGCGAAAAATTTCACCCTCGAGGGTACTGTTATTAATCCGTTTGCTAGCTCATAGTGGATATATAAACCACAAAAACAGCTATAAGAGCAGCAGAATTATGTTAAGACGCCATGGATTTGGCCCTCGTAAGGGTGAGCATCAACCCCCCAGTGAATTTGCCCCCACAGGTAAGTTTGGCAGAATGTTTCCCAATCTACCTGCTTTCACCCCTTCAGAAGAGGGTTTGACTCAGCTGGGGAACGCCATGAATGATACTGACCCTAATAATCCCAAGGGCGATAATATCAATGTACCTGCTGGTTACACTTATTTGGGTCAATTCATCGATCATGACATTACCTTCGATACCACTGCTCTCGGAGATATGATGGTTGACCCCTTGGCGGTGAAAAATTTTCGCACGCCAAAGCTGGATCTTGATAGTCTGTATGGTTCTGGTCCTGAGGTTCAACCCTATCTCTACCAAATCGATGACTCAGATCTGTTTTTAATTGGCAAAACCAACCAACAACCTGGTGGTGGCGATCCGTCTATTGCCACAGAACTGCCCAACGATCTACCTCGTTCTCCTAGTACTCTGGCCATTATTGGTGACCCCCGTAATGATGAAAATTTAATTGTTGCCCAGACCCACCTAGCTTTCCTGAAGTTTCACAATAAGATAGTTGAGGGCATCCGTGATGGCAGCATTCAATCAGACTCTATCATGGGCAAGTCTACCTTTGAGGCAGCCCGAGAATTGGTTGTTTGGCACTATCAGTGGATTGTACTCTTCGACTTCTTGTCTCGCGTCATTGACCAGAAGCAGCTAAAAGAAGTACTTGAAGGTGGTCGGCGCTTCTTCAAGTTTGGTCAGGAGCCGTTCATGCCTGTGGAGTTCTCTGTAGCAGCTTATCGTCTCGGACACAGCATGATCCGTGCCGATTATGACTACAACCGAGTGTTTACATCTCGTCCTGGTGGGGTAACTCCTGCAACTTTACAATTGCTGTTCTTATTCACCGCTCAATCGGGTCAAAGGGTTCCAATTCCCAGTGATTGGATCATTGACTGGCGTCGCTTCTTCCCGATCGATTATAATGTGCCCGTTAACTTGAGCCGCCAACTTGATCCATTTCTAGTTGACCCCCTCAAGAATTTGCCTAATGTTCCACCACCTAATTCCCTAGCGGTGAGAAATCTGTTGCGTGGTCGTAACCTTGGCTTGCCCGCTGGTCAAGATGTGGCTCGCTGCATGGGATTCCAGCCCTTGAGTAAGGAAGATATTTCCACAGGCCAAGATGGCAATGTTGCCGCCCAGTTTGGTTTTGATGTTAAGTCCCCCTTGTGGTACTATATCCTAAAAGAAGCCCAAATCCAAGGTAATTCAGTGCGTTTGGGCGATGTAGGAAGTCGTATTTTGGCTGAAGTCTTTGTTGGTCTGATCGAAGGCGATCGCAACTCATTTTTATCCCGTTGCTGCCAGTGGACGCCGATACTTCCTTCTGAAAAACCAGGAACATTTACTATGACAGACTTGTTGAAGTTTGTCGGAGATGCTAACCCCATTGGTGATTAATACTCTTATAGCGGTTTCGGATTTTGTTAAGTACATAGTTCTGGGTATTTAGGGAACATCGGGAAGAAGTATTGAACTCTCCGCGCTTTAAAAAGACGGGGATTCTAAGCTGATATCACTACGCGGGTTGAAACCGCGCTGCGTGATGCTTACAATACTGACTAGATAGAGAATCCAATCTGTACCGTTGTGGCAGGTTCAAAGCTGCCCTACCGACCTCGGCTAGGTCAACCCCTAGCTGTGTCGCTACTTTGCGCAAAATATTACATGCGCCATTACAATCTGCGTTAATTAACTCGTTATTAGCTGACCGATAGAGACCACGTCTAATTCGCTTTCCAGAGGGCTTCCACCCCTTGGGTTTCGCACCAAGTGTAGGTAGAAAATCATTATCTAGAAAACTGGCAATGCTTGTGTAACTTTCCTCAGTCTCAACAAACTTAATACCGTGTTGAATGCACAGCTGCTCAATAGGATTTTTTAATCTGGCTGTGGGAATCTGAACAAACTCTTGATTATTTTTATTCCCAATGTTGATGCTGTCTTTATTCCGTTGGTTCCAACCAAAAACAACGGTGCTAACTTGATGTCTTAGGCACCAATTAACGACAAACCTGGCGACTTTATTAATATTGTCACGCATCTGTCGATTACGCTTCTCAGTCAAAAAGGCCAGGGGTTCATCCCAATAATCTTGTGGCTTACCTTTCTTTATCTTGCTTACCTGCTTGTTGTACCACTGATTTTGGGACTTTACCTTTCTCCCATCAATAATGAATGACTTCCCAGTGGTTGAAACACAAGTCAGCCAATTATTAAGTCCTGGGTCAATCCCTAAGACGTTATTGGTCAATGGTACTGGTTCAATATCTGGTTTTTCATACACGAATTCCAAATAAAAATAGCCATTCCTGGAAATCGAAACTCTTTTATTGATTTGTAGTCAAGATTGGACGGCATCGGAAGTAGAAAATGGTCAATCCCAAACCAGGCTTTGACCTGTTTTCCCAAAGTGAATTTAAGTTGACCTTTTACCAGCTTCACCCATCGGGCCGGGTAGCTGACTACAGCCATTCCTCCCTTCTTACGGTATTTTGGGACTAAGGGCTTGTCAGTTAGTTGACCTTTAAGGTAGAGCTTACTTAAAGCTTTATAGGACTTAAAAGACTCAATAACTCCGTGTAGTGCTTGTTGTGCGCAAGCCGACCTCATAGCCTTGAAATGGACATTGGTCTTGAGGATCTTATCTAGTTCAGCATTCTTCAGATACTTCCCCGCCTTGAACAACATTTGACGGCAATAATATATGCCACAATTAGTTAGCTTGTTAGCTTCTGAACAAATAAATTCTATGACCGCTCTATTTTCAGGACTTGTGGTGATCAGATGTGGCTGGCAACCGTACATTTTATCGACATGCATGCTGTGTTATCTTACTTTTATACCCCCATAAGTAAGCTGTCAAGTAAATTCCCGTAAAAACTATAAAGAAAATGGGTTGACCAAGCTGACACGGCGAGGGGAAAAAGTCTTATAGGGTTACAGCAACTTCGGAAGCCTGGAACGGATTAAAAGCGATGCAGCAAGGGAACAGGGAAGGCAGCGCCTTCACGCGGGGGTCCCCCGGAGACGAAACCTGATTACGTTGAGCCTTTATGGTTGGTCGGCTATGCA
>WTKN01000392.1 GCA_011524395.1 Moorena sp. SS36440bin_2 | reverse complement strand
CTTAGCGACTATTCATATGTGGATTAATAAAATTATATTAGTGGGATAGGTTCAAGTAGAAACAACCATCGAGGATCTCTATTCCCCAGGTACAGTGGTTATACGAGTGGATGGTGATGAAGTGGACCGAACCACTATCGAAACAATCGTCGTGGGAGCCTTCAGTGCCAGTGAAACCTTCGATGTCGGCACGGATCTGGGGGCTCCGGTTTCCCTAGACTATGCCGATCGCGCTCCCTTTGAGTTCGAGGGGACGATCAACAAGGTTGAAGTCAAATTGAACTCGGCATTGGAGCCCGACCAAGCTTCCGAAGATATTAGTAATTAAGACTTATGGAACCGAATCATTCAGGAGGTTATCGATAAGTAACTGTCTTAACAGTCACTTTTAGATGGCTAGCCATTAGATTAGGATGTCGGGAGGTATTTCTATATGCCTCTCGGCATCACACCCATCCCAAAATCATCTCGATCGGGTTTTGGCATGGAAGTCCGAGTACCAAACTTTTAGTAGGGTGGGCATTGCCAGCCCTTATTCATCTCATAGCCCGAACTAAAACCAAACTGTTCAACCGTTCTGCGATCGCCCCGACCCCCCTCTTAGATTACTGTTCTTGAATATCGATGTTTTTCTCCTTGCTTCAGAAGAATTTAACTCGTGATCTTGTTGGGATTTTGCTGGCAGTCTCCCTCCTCTTCCTCTTCCCAACCGTCTTCACTTCCTCACCTTTTGCTTTTGCCGATTCTCCCTGTCCTGAAGGTATGGTGTCGATCCCTGGGGGAACCTTTACGATCGGCTCCGACACCTACTATCCCTCAGAGCGTTCTGCTGTTGATGTGACCGTGGATAGTTTTTGCATCGATCGCCACGAAGTTACCAACGCCGACTATCAAGCATTTGTCCAAGCTACAGGCTACCTCACCGTTGCCGAACGTCCCCTGGCCAAAGACCAATTCCCTGGCTTAACCGAAGCGCAACGACAGCCCGGTTCCCTGGTGTTTCAGCCCCCTGCACCGGGTATCCAACAAGTAGCTTATTTAAGCTGGTGGGATTGGGTTGTTGGTGCTAATTGGCAACATCCCTACGGACCCGACAGCACCATTAAAGGTTTTGACAACTACCCTGTTGTTCACATAGCCTATGAAGATGCGGTTGCCTATGCCAATTGGATGGGTAAAACGCTCCCCACCGAAGCCCAATGGGAATATGCAGCACGGGGTGGTCTTGACACTGACACCTCGATCCCTGGTGAACAATATGCCCCTCACAAAGCCAACACCTGGCAAGGCTTCTTCCCCTTCTTCAACACCAAAGCCGATGGCTATCTCGGTCCTGCCCCGGTCGAATCCTTCTCTGCCAATGGTTACGGTCTGTACGATATGCTGGGCAACGTTTGGGAATTAACCGCAGATTGGTATCGTGTGGGTCATAGGGGGAAAGATCGCAGCCTCAATCCATTGGGACCGGATCAAGGGAGTAGTTTCGATCCGCAAAAGCCTGATCAAGGGGCACTCCATGTCATTAAAGGCGGATCTTTCCTCTGCGCCCGAAATTATTGCAGCCGTTATCGTCCTGAAGCACGAGAGTCCCAAGCTCCTGATACAGGAACCAATCATGTGGGTTTTCGTTTAGTGGCGATGCCTTGGCACGATCAAGGTTAGGGCTGAAATCCTTGACAAGACAGAGGAGCGCAGACCGCGCGATCGACATCCTTCTGCTGACTGCTTACCTTAATTAATTTTTAAACAGTCATGGCTGGTGCGTTAGGGGGCTCGTGGCGTAAACTCTCAACTGTTGGGAGTTGATTACGCCGCACCTAACGCACCCTACGGGATGATTTAGTGAAGTACCCCAACCTGCTTTGCTGAGGTTGGGGCTTCCCTCTCTCAGGTCAATTCAGGGACTGTCTTATTCGTCTTCAGGGTTTCCCGTTTCATCCGCCGATGCCTCACCAGCGAACTGGAATTGGTCTTACTCAGCGTCCACAGGCAGACATCCGCCTTCCGCAGACGTATAACTTTTACGACAGACTCACCTTGGAATTACAGCAACTATGGCCAACCAGCTGGGGCAAGTCTCTTCCCTGGCTATGCTAGTACTTTGTATACCTGTATGTCTAACCAACTGATCAGAAATTAGACTATTTTTTCAGGTAGCCTTTTAGTCATCCAGGCGGGTCAGCGACCGACTTTATTCTAACACAAATTGTCATGAGTTGTCGTCACGCTATCCATCCCCAACCTGAACGTTCGCGTAGCGTGGCCTACGGCCAGGTTGGGGAATTCCGCGAATCTTGTTAAAAACTGGTTACTTAATGCAGCCTACCACTTATCAGCCTGGTCTAAAACATAAGCAGCTACATTTTCAATTTGGTCGGGTGTTAAACGACCACCAAAGCGAGGCATAGCTCCTTTGCCGTTTGTGACTTGTTTGATGATAGCTGCAGCAGAATACATCCCAAATTTCTCCAGGGCCTCCTTCTTCAGATTTTTCATGGGTATGACTCTGTTTACACCGCCCTGATGACACATATTGCAGTTAGCGTTAAATACAATTTTCCCTTTAGCCGCATCACCAGCAGCTAAAGCGGAATCAGGGAAGCTGAAGGTTATTAAAGCGAAAACTAGCAGAATCGCAATTAGTATTTTTTTCAAAGTGTTTCTCCTCTTAGTATGGCGTTGAGCCAGATATTAGCGTTCACTAAAAGGAGGAACTCTGTCAAATGACAGGCTGTAAAATTTATAACAAAAGTTAACAAAATAAGGTGGGCATTGCCCACCTTATTCTTAGAGATATATTACTTAATTGATGCTACTATTGCACAATAACTTTGCCCTTCATACCTGCACCACGGTGGGGTCCGCAGACATAGTCGTAAGTTCCAGGCTGATCAAATGTGGCTGTAAACGATTCACCTGGTTTGTAGGAAAGCTTTTTATGAGATTTTTCTGATCCAGCTCCTTGGAAGATTACGTTGTGAGGAAACATCTTCTTGTTAACCCACTTAACGGTATCTCCAGCAGAAATTGTAACTTCCTTAGGAACAAATTGCATAGGAGAACCTTTAGTCGAACCCATGTCCACTTCTACGGTAGCTGCAGTAGCAGGTGCTACGGACATCGCAAAGGTGGCGATAGCTAGTAAGAGGCTAGCAAGAACTAAACCTAGTTTTTTGAACATTTTCTTGATTAACTTGCCGCTGAATACCCCATCCCAGTTTGGGCGGGGAGGAAGCCGGGCGGCGGATACAGCTTCCTTTGGCTAAACGAGCGATTGAGCAAGGCAACAGGGGGAAACTCCCATTCGCGCTTTGCATCAAAACAATGACGAATATTTGGTCGTGGTAATTATTTTAATATTTAAGTATGACAAATTGTCAAACTTTTTTTTGGGAATAGTGATTTTGTTAAAAATCTCAACATGGCTATGGTCTTAAGCTGTAGAGCACGATTGATGGATTCTAGGTAAGCGTAGCGCTTAAGCTGAATGCTGATCGCATCAGCCTCTAAGCCTTGTGATGGAGCAATTTAAAATAAAACACAGAAAGTCTTAGCATCTAAGTATCAAGCAACATCCATGAGTCAAACCGAACAAATCCTATCCCAGTTACCTGGTGATGTTCTCGGACGCCTGCGCAGTGCTGACAAAGTCTGGAAAGCCTTACGAGATGGCACAACTGAGATCCCAGAGGTGATTACAGAAACCGAAGAGGGATTAGGCACCCTAGACTTGGATGTAGTAATCTGTGGCGGTACCTTAGGAATTCTGATTGGTGCTGCTCTACAACAGCGAGGCTGGCGAGTTGCGGTAGTTGAACGGGGGGTTTTGCGCGGTAGAGACCAAGAGTGGAATATCTCTCGTCAAGAACTGGAGGTATTCCTGGAACTTGAGTTACTCTCAACGGCGGAATTAGAGAATGCGATCGCATCGGAGTACAACCCAGCTCGGATTAGTTTCTTCCAGGGTCCTGATTTCTTGGTAAACGATGTACTCAACATTGGTGTTGACCCAGTCTTTCTGCTCGATACCCTCAAAGCCAAATTTTTAGCTGCGGGCGGTAAGCTGTTTGAAAAGACATCCTTTACACAAGCAACCATTCATCCTGATGGCGTCTCAATCGGCTTGAAAGTTGACCAGTTGGAGGATACCCAAATCAAGGCTCGCTTACTGATAGATGCCATGGGACATTTTTCCCCAATTGTGCAGCAAGTCAGGCAAGGTCAGAAACCAGAAGGGGTTTGTTTAGTGGTTGGTAGCTGTGCTGAAGGCTATCCTAAAAATGACATGGGGGATTTGATAGTATCCTTCACTCCTATCCAAAATCAATGTCAATATTTCTGGGAAGCATTTCCAGCCCGGGATGGTAGAACAACGTATTTATTTACCTACTTAGATGCTAATCCCGAACGTCCTAGTTTAGAATTTTTATGTGACGAATACTTCCGTCTCTTACCAGAATACCAGGGAGTAGACTTATCCCAACTTGACTTTAAACGAGTACTATTTGGCTTTTTTCCTTCCTATCAAAAAAGCCCCCTAAGCATGCCTTGGAATCGGATTTTACCCATAGGGGATAGCAGTGGTGGGCAATCACCAGTCAGTTTTGGTGGATTTGGTTCCATGGTCAGACATTTAAAGCGTCTAAGTAACGGAATTCATGAAGCCTTGGACTATGATTTCCTAGACCGCAATGCCTTAGCCCAACTACAACCCTATCAGCCTAATATTGGCGTAACCTGGATGTTTCAACGAACAATGAGTGTTGGCATCAAGCAACAATTAGCACCAAATCAAATTAATCAATTACTCACTGGCGTATTCCAAGCCATGGCAAACCTAGGAGATGATGTGCTTAAGCCCTTCCTCCAAGATGTAGTCAAGTTTTCAGGATTATCTAAAACCCTATTTGTGACATCATTAACTAAACCAGGATTAGTGGTGCCAGTGATTCCTCAAGTAGGATTAACCATGCTATTGGATTGGATGGTTCATTATAGTAATTTAGCTGTTTACAGTAGTTTGTATCCAGCAGGTAAATTACTCAGTGGCATCTTGACTACCTTGCCACCGAAACCAAGATACTATTACCACCGTTGGCTGGAAGCATGGCGCTATGGGTCTGGGGGAGATTATTAGTTTAGGTTTTAGGTTTTAGGTTTTAGGTTTTAGGGAACAAGGAGTAGGCGTAGGGTGCGTTAGGGACGGAAAGCCTCTGATTTTATGAGTAGCAACTCTTGGGACAGTCCGTCCCGTAACGCACCACCGGGTGAAACCGCAAAAATGAGATGCACCCAGCCAGGATTGATAATCGTGAGATTTTTGGCATGATGGAAGTAACTCCTATTGAGGTGGGAGGAAAACCGCGCTGATTTTGATTAAAGCTGTTACCAGCGCGGTTATTAGTATCGGTCGTAACTTTATATAGTATAGATAACTCCTGGAAAAAATGCAAGGAGTAATTGAACATTTTTACATTTATTTAAAAATAGTAAATTTAGTAATTTATAGACTCAACTATGTGTAATTTATTTTAATTTTTTGGTTATTTTAACCCTAACTTAATTGTAATATTTTTTCTTTCCTAATCCCGACTCGCGACTCCCTGGACTCTACTCCCTGCTCCCTACTCCCTGCTCCCTAAAAACAAACCATAAATTTGTACCTCACAAGTCGTATAATTGCTATAAATGATAGAGATATAAATTTATGATATTTCACATATCCATTGCCGCAGATAATCCTTACCACGTAGGGAAGGTACTAGCAGAAATATTTAAGGGAGATTGCATTGAATTTGCGCCTCACCCAGGAAGTTATATGACCTTAGCCTTTGATCAATATGGCACAGCTATTGAAGTTTATCCTAGGGGAACGGAATTAAAGCCTGGAACTAATGAACAAGAATTACAGTTCTTCAATAATGATGCTAGCTCCAAGTTTACCGCTACTCATGCCGCCATTGCCGTTCCCTTGAATCAACAAGAAATCGAAAAAATTGGTGAACGAGAACAATGGCGAGTTGTTCGCTGTAGCCGAAAGGGATACTTTGATGTCATGGAATTGTGGATTGAAAACACTGTACTCCTAGAACTACTAACACCGGAAATGGCGGATCAGTACACTCAAGTTATGGAACCTAAAAATTTAACCCAATTAATCGAGCAATTTAAAAGGGAAAAGGCAATTAAAAACTAAAATAATATTGATGTAGATGTAGATGTAGATGTAGATGTAGGGTGGGCAGTGCCAGATAGAGATAACAGGATCTTGCGATCGCATTAGTAAGCACTGCCCACCCTACTAACTCTAAAATACCTCAACCCAATTGAAAAATACTATAATAAACGGAGACTTTGAGTAATCTCTTTCGAGTATGGAAGTAATAGTAAGTGCAGCTTTAGCTATTGCTAAGGTGATGGCGATAAAAGCCTTAGAAAAAACTGGGGAAAATGTCGGGCAAGTTGTATGGAACCAGACTAACCAGTTTGTGGAATCCCTGAGAAGCCAGTCTCCAGATACAGTAATGGCTATCGAGCAAGCTCCAGGGCAACCTCTTGATTATGCTGAGGTGGTATTGGAAGTAGAAGCAGCAGCGAAGCAAAATCCTGAAGTTGCCCAAGCCATGGAGCATTTAGTGACTACTGTTGATGCTGAAGCTTTGTCTAACTTAGAGGAAATTCTTGAAAAGATTACCAAAGCCTTGGAATCCCACCAGACTACTAGTGAGACTTACAACATTGAGAATGTGATTGAAAACGTGGAGAACTTTGCAAAAGGGGATATTAATCAAGGTAATACTAATATTGGAAGAGATAGTATTGGAAGAGATAGTATTGGAAGAGATAATATTGGAGGAGATAGTATTGGTCGAGACAAAATAACTAATAATTATAATTGACTACAGTCGCCTGGGAGGCAGGTTAACCAAACTCGACCAAATCAAGCTCC
>WTKN01000196.1 GCA_011524395.1 Moorena sp. SS36440bin_2 | reverse complement strand
GCGAAGTTGGATAATTCGGGTCTAATGGCACATAAGCTCCTCCGGCTTTGAGTATCGCTAATAAACCTACTACCATTTCTACTGAACGCTCTACACATATTCCCACTCTAGTTTCTGGAGCTACTCCCAATTTTTGCAAGTAATGGGCTAGTTGATTGGCTTTGCTGTTTAATTGGGAATAGGTCAGCTTTTGTTGTTCAAATACTACAGCTATGGCATCTGGTGTTTTCTCTACCTGTTCCTCAAATAACTGATGGATACATTTGTCTGTGGGGTAATCTGTTTTGGTATTGTTCCATTCTACCAATATCTGTTCTCGCTCTACCTCTGTCATTAATGGTAGTGCTGTTACTCTCTGTTGCGGATCATTCACTATCCCTTCTAACAAGTTCTGGAAATGACCAGCCATTCTGGCAATAGTTTGCTCATCAAATAAGTCAGCATTGTATTTTAAGAACCCAACCAGAGATGAGTCCTCTTCAACCATTTCCAGGAATAAATCATATTGATTTTCATACTGATCGAATACAAATGGTTCTACTTCAAGTCCTCCCCAATTCATCAAGGTTGTTTTGCTGCTAAAAAACACCTTTTGCACATCTTGAGATTCCAGGAATTTTTGTAGTACAAAGCAAGCCTGAAAAAGAGGAGAACGACTGGAGTCACGTTCTACCTGTAACTTTTCTACCAATAAAGAAAAGGGATAATCTTGATGAGCTAGTGCTCCCAGGACTGTCTGGCGTACTTGGGAAAGGAAATCTCTAAAAGAGAGATTCCCTGACAAATCTACTCTCATCACTACTGAGTCTACGAAGTAACCAACAATAGAAGCAAACTCCGCTTTTGTTCTACCAGATGTAGGCGATCCTACCAATATATCCTCTTGACCTGTGTAACGATACAGAAGCACTTGAAAAGCAGCCAACAGAGTCATATACAGAGTTGCCCCCTCTGTTTGAGCTAGTTCCTTCAGTTGTTCAGTCAGCTTTTCTGATAACTTGAAGGGGTAGCTGCCACCATTATCAGTCTGTATAGGGGGTCGTGGTCTATCTGTGGGCAAATTCAAGACAGGTAATTCCCCGCCCAATTTTTGTTGCCAATAGTTCCATAGTTGTTCTCCTTCTTGTCCTTCTACTAACTCTTTTTGCCAACGAACGTAATCTTGATAAGAATTATTGAGTGGTGGTAGGGATGCCTCAAGCCCATTTAGTTGAGCTTGGTATAGTTTTGGTAACTCTTTGGCAATTAAGTTGCAAGACCAACCATCTAAAGCAATGTGGTGTATTGTCAGTAACATAATGTGGTTTGCTTCCGAGCAAGTGAACCACCTAACTCGCATCACTGATTCTGTTTCTAGGTTAAAGGGATGTCTGTGAGCTTCAACTACCTTTTTGTGTAACTCCTCTTCACTCCAACTAGAAGCATCTATCTGTAATAAGTCTAACTCTTGATGTTGATGTAGTTGTTGGATTGGTTGTTCGCCCAACTTCGGGAATGTACTCCTTAGTAGCGGATGCCTTTCCCTGATAGCCTGAAAAACCTGTTGCCAAATAGTTATATCTACCTTAGAGTAAATCCGAACCGAAAATGACACATTATAATTATGACTCTGGGGTGATAGCTGCCACAAAAACCAGAGACCTTTTTGACCATAAGAGAGGGGATGGACTTGGAATATATCTGGATTTTCCCTGAGTAACTGTAATATTTCTGATTTATACTGCTTTAGTTGGGCAATAACATCAGTGGTCAGTACTTCTTCGGAACTTTCAGTTATTAATTTTCCTTCCTCAGTCCATAATTTAACCCCTTTGAGAGAAAGGTCTTGTAAAAATTGAATTAAGTTCATAGTTCTACCTTGATCCGCTTACTTTCTTTCACATTGTCTGTGGAACTGCTTTGATTTCTTTGTTCATTCAGTTCATTTGAGAGAGCAGCAATGGTGATTCCTTCCATAAATTTGGTAATTGGAACATCCACTTCTAGCTGACTTTGAATTCGATTTCTTAGCTCAATTGACATTAGAGAGTCTAACCCCATTTCATTTAGAGGTTTGTGTATATCAATTTGATAATTTTTAATGCCTAATACTTGAGCTGTTTGATTTTGGATATGAGCAATTAATATTTTTTCTATTTCGCTCTGGGAAACTGATTTTAATTGCTCTAAAAGGTAATTTTCCTGAGTTTTATTGGGAGCGATCGGCTTCGCCGCGCCAAAGCCGATCGCAGTTGTTCTTTCCTGCCAATCTGCCAAGAAAGGCCATTGGGCTAATCTCTCCTGCCACTGTGACCACTCAATAGGAATCACCCCTACTTCCACATCCGAACCACTCATCAATAGCTCTAGAGACTCCAATACCTGAGCCGGAGATATTGCACCCATCCCCTGCTTACCTGCCCTCAAATCTGCACCTCGTTCTGCTGCCTCCCCTATTTGAGAAACCGCTCCCCAATGGATGCTTAATCCCGGTAATCCCTGAGCGCGACGATAATGAGCTAAACCATCAAGGAAAGCATTAGCAGAGGAATGGTTTCCCTGACCTGCGGAACCTAGTAGAGATGCTGCCGAAGAAAATAGTACAAAAAAGTCTAATGGTTGGTTTTGAGTCAGTTGATGCAAATGCCAAGCACCTTGTACTTTCGGTGCCATCACCTGCTCAAAACTAGACCAAATCTGGTTTTGTAGCACTCCATCTGATAACATCCCGGCAGCATGAATCACTCCTCCTAACGGTCTGTTTGACTCCTCAATCCTCTTCCACACCCCTCTCATCAATTCCCAATCAGACACGTCGGCTTTTTCCACTACCACTTCGGCTCCTGCCATCTCTAACTCTGTTATTTTTTTTCTAATAGCATCATCCGGTGAACGGCGTCCTAACAATACCAAATGTTTAGCTCCCTTAGACACCATCCAATTAGCTACCAGTAAGCCCAAACCTCCCATACCTCCTGTAATCAAATAGCTAGCTCCAGAACGGAAACTTAAAGGCTTCTGAATCTTACCATCAGCAAGTTGTGTTTGACTCACCACAATCTTGCCTATATGTTTGGCTTGCTGCATATAACGGAAGGCATCAATGACTTCCTCTATGGGAAATACCTTTATTGGTGGTGGTTGTAGTAAACCATTGCCGAATTCCTTTTTCAATCCTTGCAACATAGAATTAATTAATTCTGGTTGCTGTTGAGACTCTTTGACTAAATCCACTACAAAATAAGATACATCCGGTCTGAGTGCTGCTACTTGGCTTGAATCCCATACTCCTCGCTTAGCGATTTCCACAAACCGACCACCAGAACTTACTACTGAGAGACCCTTGCTAATAAATTCCCCAGAAGTCAGAGAGTTGAGTACAATGTTTACTCCTTGACCTTGAGTGATTGCCATCACCTGGTCAGCAAACTCCACTGTCCGGGAATTCATAATGTGTTTGACTCCCATCTGTCGTAGCGCTTCCCATTTGGGAGGACTGGCAGTAGCAAAAACTTCTGCTCCTGCTTGCTGCGCGATTTGAACCGCAGCCATCCCTGTTCCTCCGGCTGCGGCATGGATTAAAACGCGATCGCCAGCCTGAATCTTGGCCACATGATGCAAAGCATAATAAGCTGTTAAAAAATTAGCTGGAATAGATGCTGCTTCTTCAAAGCTCAGATTTTCTGGCTTAATAACTACATAGGTAGCATCAACAGTTACATACTGACTAAAGCTACCTTGAGCCATCGCCATCACTGAATCCCCTACATGAAAACCTCTTACTTCTGAGCCTACTGCTACTACTTCTCCCGCACAATCTCCTCCCATTACAGCCTCTCCTGGATAAACATCCAAGGCTATAAGAACATCACGAAAATTCAATCCTGTTGCCTTAACTCGAATTTCTACTTCCCCTGCTCTTGGCGAACGTCTAGTAACTGGCTCCAGGATTAAGTTATCTAAACTACCCTTCTCGGAACTTCCGAGTTTGAATGGTTGAGATGGCACCAACTGTTGTGCCACTGGTTGCCGATGACGACTACCCACCAACCGAGCCACATAACGACCATCTCCACGCCATGCTATCTGGTCTTCGGAATCCTCTGACCAGATTTCATTAAAGAGTGCATCAGCTTGAGCCTCTATACTCTCCTCTGGGTCTAAATCTAGACGAGTACAGTTTAATTCTGGGTGTTCTAAGCTAATCACTTTCCCCATTCCCCACACCGAAGATTGGGCTACTCCTGGTATGACCGGATGATTTGACGGTACTGGTTGAGCACCATTCGTTACTAACCATAACCGGGGTGATTGAGATAATCCGGCTTTGACTAAGGCTTGTACCAAAGATAAGGTTGTGCCGCACCCTAGCCGAGATAAGTTTTCTAATTCCTCAGAGTTGATCGTTTTACCTAGCCCTGCTTCGGTTGTCCAACATTGTACTACTCCCGATAACGATGGTGATTTGGCGGCTAGAGTCTCTATCAGTTGCTCAAATTCTGAGACGTTGTCGGGGTTAATGGTAAATTCTTCCGGGGCCAGCTGTTGATAGCTCTGTGCTGCAAATACTAAGGTACAAACGTCTCCTACTGAGCGCAGTTGGCTAGCTAAGTGTTGAGCAATTCCTTGAGTGTCTGCTAGTATCAACCAACCTTTCGATGTCTCCTTCGTTGGTTCATTGGTTGTGGTAGCTGCTTGTGCTACAATCACCGTTTGCTCTGACAAAGCTTTTGCCATTCCCTCCACTTCTGGCAAGGTAACTACTTGAGTAAAACCTGTTTCACTCAACACCTTTTGCCACTGTTGGCGACTCAGCAGTGGGTAGTCTGGTCGTAATTCATAATCACTGAATTTCCACCATCCTTCTAATAGTCCAAAGATTAAATCCGCCCACCTAATTGGAGTTGTTGCTTCATACAAGACCAACATTCCCCCTGGTGCCAACAGTTGCCGCACATGGGATAAGGTTTGCTTTATACTGCTGGTTGCATGGAGGACATTGGCCGCAATAATTACATCATATTGATGAGATTCAAATCCTTGGCTGGTCGGGTCTACCTCTATATCTAAGGTTTTATAGCCCACGAATCGATAATCCCGGAATTTCTCTTGGGCTTTACTGGTGAACAATGCCCCAATATCGGTAAATATATATTCTGTTTGGTTGGGATTGAGATGGGGCAGAATATAGCTAGTTGTCCCTCCTGTTCCCGCTCCGATTTCCAACAACCTTATCCCTCGGCTCGGTGGTAATTTCTCAATAGCTTGAGTGATGGTTTTTTCCACGATCGTGTTCATCACTTTCGCTACACTTGAGTCTTGATACAGTTGGGTTGCTGTGGTTAAATCTCCTTGAGGGAACACCAATTGTACTGGATCTATTGCTCCTCTTAGTACGACCGCTAGTTGAGAGGCACAACGGTCTAATAATGTCAATGTTGCTGCTTCCTCTGGATATTGACTCAGTAAACTCTGACTTTGTTCACTAGGGTTAACTTTCTGTAAGGTTTGTTGCACCTGCCACCGTTGTTGCTGGGACTGGAGTATTCCTACTTCTGCTAAGATTTCTAGCAAACGCTGGAACAGTCGTCGTTGGCTCGGAACTATGGCTAAACGTTGGACTGCTGCCTCCAAGTCGAAGCTCTCTGTTGGCTGGTATGACCAACCCATTGACCCCAAGGCTTGCACTATATAATCTACGCTTAATTCTTCTAAGCTCCTGCCAATTTCTGAGGTACGAGCATTATCTACTTGAGTTACTAATTCTGCTAGGCTGGGAGTTAATTGTTGGGAGACTTCTACAGGAGCCAGCAAGAAATCAGGAGGTAGCAACTTGCCCAAAAGACCTTTGGTTCTCCATTCTACTTCATACAACCAATTAGTTATTGATTCTACTTCTGTTCTTAGTAGAGTTTGTTGAGTCGCCAGTTTTACTTGTAAACCTTTGACTGTGGCAATGATTTCTCCATCTGGACTCACTAGCGTTACTTGAGTAGTCAAACTTTCTTGAGTTTCCTCGACAGGGGTCATCACTGATGCGTAAGCCCATAGGGAAAGTCCTGGACTACAATATACTTTGAACTGTTCTATTCCTACTGGCAGATAAGTTTTGTCACTATCTGTTTGTGGCAGTGCACTAAAAATTACCTGCAAGGCTGCATCTAGTAATGCCGGATGGAACTGATAGTCGATGGTTTCTCCGAGCAATTCTTCAGGTAACTTAATCTCGGCTAGTGCTTGGTTTTCACCAGACCATAACTTGTATATGCCTTGGAAACTATTGCCATAGTCTATACCAATTTGCCGACATTGTTGATAATGTTGACTGATTTCTATGGAATGACTACACTCTCTCTGGTATTTTTCCAAGTCTGTTTTAGGAGTTGTCTCTGTTTGGTCTGATCTTATTTTTCCTGTGGCATGGAGTACCCACTTTTGTTCCTCGTTTTCTTGTTCTTGTTGAGAAAATATTTGGAAATTGTAGCTTTGGTTGTCTGTTGGAGTGAGTATGGTTTGGGCTGAACGCAGTTCTCCTGGGTGCAAAATACATCCCTGGCGAATGAAGAAATCTTCTATTACCAAATTGCGATTTCTAAATTGGTAGTTTCCGGCTGCTGTAGCCATTTCTAAATAGGCAGTCGTGGGAAATAATGCTTTATCAAATACTCTATGGTGGCTGAGGTAGGCTGGGGATACTTCCCCTAATACTGACTGAAAAATTTGTTGTTCACTCGCACAATTGAGTTTTTGACCTAATAGGGGGTGGATAGCTTGGCTTGTTGACAAATACTGTTTTTTCGGAAGACCATTATTAGTTTCTAACCAATACCTTTCTCGCTGAAATGGATATGTCGGCAATGCAACTTTATGACCAACATAATCTTTATCAAATCCTGACCAATCTACCTTCACACCTTTCACATATAACTTTCCCAAACTTTCCAACATCTGTTGCCATTCTTCTACTCCCGGACGCAATGACGGCAACCATACTCCCACATCGTCTGGTACACATTGCCTTCCCATTCCCAGTAATATTGGTTTGGGTCCAATTTCTAGAAATAGTTCATACCCTTGCTCATTTAGAGTTTTCATACTCTGGGCAAATCTCACTGGTTGTCGCACATGACGAACCCAATATTCAGCAGTAGCAATTTCCGCACCTACTTTTTCACCAGTGACATTTGATATTAGTGGTATTTTAGGCTGACTATAGGTTATTTCTTTGGCTACAGCTTCAAATTCTGCCAACATCGGTTCCATCAGAGGGGAATGGAAAGCATGGGAAACCTGTAGCGGTTTGGTTTTTACTCCCAGAGCTTCTAACTTACTGCAAATAGCTGCGATCGCTTCACTCTCACCAGAAATCACGATACTTTCCGGTCCATTGATGGCAGCAATGCTTACAGCAGGCTTCTTATACCCCTCTTGGGAACTATAGTCCGCGATCGCCTTTTTGACCCGCTCCTCCGACGCCAACAACGATACCATCTTGCCACCAGCAGGCAACTGCTGCATTAACCTGCCACGCATGGCAATTAACTTCAGTCCGTCTTCAAGACTGAAAACTCCTGCAATACAAGCTGCCACATATTCTCCCACACTATGACCCATCACCATCTTAGGCTTAATACCCCAAGATTCCCATAACTTGGTGAGGGCATATTCAACAGCAAACAGAGCCGGTTGGGTATAAGCACTTTGGTCTAGGAAAGACGAACTTGAGTTTTGTCCTTCTTGAGGATAAAGAACTTCATTGAGGGGATTTTCCAGATACGGACGTAGGATTTGATCACATTTATTTAAAGCTTGACGAAAAGTAGGTTGAGTTTCATACAATTGCCGTCCCATATTTACATACTGAGAACCTTGACCGGTGAAGAGGAAGGCTACCTTAGGACGCTTGCGACCAATCTTTTGACCCTTCAGAACTCCTGGTGTTTCCTCTGCTTCTGCCGCACCCTTTAATTGTTCCTGTAACTGCTTTGTCGATTGGGTGACAACAGCGAGGCGATATTGGAAATGCGTACGCCCCACATTGGCTGTATAACAAACATCTCCTATGGCCAATTCTGAATGTTTTTTCAGGTGGTTCTCATAACCGGTCACTAACTGCTCTAGAGCTTCTTGTGTTTTTGCTGAGAGCGTTAGCAGATGCACTGGACGTTCTTTGGGTTTTTCTTCCGTGCTCCCCTCCTTGGGAGGGGTTGGGGGTGGGTTCCCTCTTAAGAGTTCCTTGTTCTCTACTTCTGCCAACACCACATGGGAGTTAGTGCCACCAAAACCAAAGGAACTCACACCTGCGTACGCTGGCATTGATTTTTCTGGCCAAGGTGTCAGAGTTTCCTGTACTCGCAATGGTATTTCGTCAAACTTGATATAAGGATTCGGCTCTGTGAAATTTAGACTTGGTGGAATCTGGCGATAGTAAAGTGACAGTGCTACTTTAATTAATCCGGCAATACCTGCTGGTGCTTCTAAATGCCCAATATTGGTTTTTGCTGAACCCACTGCACAGTAGTCACCAGGAGCACGATCTTGAGATAGCACTGCTCCTAAGGCTTTCATCTCCATCGGGTCTCCCAGTTTTGTTCCGGTTCCGTGGGCTTCTATATACTGCACATCTCCTGGTGAAATACCTGCATTTTTGTATGCTGCCCGTAACACCGCTTCCTGTGCTAAGGGATTGGGGGCTGTTAGCCCGTTGCTGTATCCATCTTGGTTAACTGCGCTTCCCTTGACTAAGGCATAGATGCGGTCTTTATTAGCCAGGGCTTGAGATAGTGGTTTGAGTATCACTAACCCTGCCCCCTCACTGCGGACATAACCATCAGCTTTGGCATCAAAGGTTTTACACCTACCGTCAGCAGCCATAAATCCTCCTTGGGCATAGGCTACCGACATCCACGGCGATGTCACCATATGTACCCCTCCCACCAAAGCTAGGCTAGATTCTCCACTCCACAGGCTTTGGCAAGCTAAGTGTACTGCTACCAGGGATGAGGAACAGGCCGTATCTATGGCCATGCTCGGTCCATGGAAGTCGAAAAAGTATGAGAGGCGATTGGCGTTAATACAATTTAAGTTACCTGTGCCTGTATAGGTACTAAAGTTACTGGGATTTTGGGCGATGAGTTCATAGTAGTCGAAGCTTGATACCCCCATGAATACCCCTGTGGGTGTACCTGCCAATTCTGCTGGTGGTTGTCCTGCGTCTTCTAAGGCTTCCCAAGCTAGTTCCAGCAATAGCCGTTGTTGGGGGTCCATGGTTTGGGTTTCTCGGGGAGAAATACCAAAAAAATTCGGGTCAAATCGATCTACTTGCTCTAGAAAGCCACCCCACCGACTGTTCGTTTTACCTGGCTTGGAGATGTCGGGGTCATAAAATAATTCGTTATCCCACCGAGAAGCTGGCACTTCGGTAATTGCGTCTACACCATTGCATAATAATTCCCAAAATGCTTCTGGATTTTTAGCTCCTGGGAAACGACATCCCATTCCAATAATTGCTATTGGTTCTTTATTTGTATTTTTCATTTTTAAAACTTCCAGTTATATGCAAATAGCAATCTGCAATTATTCAGAAATTACGTCAAGGGACTAACTAATTGTAGTGTAAGTATATGAAATAATAATGTATCTTGTTGGTGTCCAACAAACACTTACCCCCCCTACAAGTGCAGTTTGACATTCCGAATAAAATCACATTTACAATGCTCCACAAAACTGATACAAAGCGCCACATAATGTGACCTTCTGATGCTGTTTAATTACTGATGACCCTGAGACCTTCGGCGGTTACTAAAACACAGGCATTGAAGTCAAGCCTACCGCATTTTCTGCTCCTTATAATTGGGTTTAACTCTCGATATTACACAAATTTAAACCCCAATTTAAACATCATATGCTCCTGGGTGTTGAGCCATCATGTTTTTCTGTTTGTTATTAAGTTTGAGCTTTATTCTGATGGATTTCATCTGTTTTGACCCTAGCCTATCTAACTAGTCTGCTTAATAACCTTTGGTAATTTATCATTATTATTTGATTAAGTCAACACTATTTTGGGGGGGGGTGGAACGAAAATAGTTATAAAGCAACCAGTGTAAGGAATATAGCTCTAATTTTTAGTAAAAAAAACTTTTATTTATTATAATTAAGTTTTCCCAATATTTATTAATTACTGTCTTTAATTAATAACTTGATGGCTTTGCGGGGCGACATTGTCGCCTGTAGACTAGATGGGCAGAGGGATTGAGACAAGTGACAAAAAAAGATAGGCTGAAGATATTGCACCTACTTAGCATAAGACACCCCCACTTCGGGCAAAGCCCGACGCTACGCGAACGGCTTGCCAGGTGAGGAGAGCTTCATTAATAGTTGGTAAGTGATAGTTGGTAATTGGTAATTGGTAATTGGTAGTTTACGATTCTCCATCAACTATTCTTCATCACCAGCTATCCAGGGATTATTTTGGAAGTGATTCAATGGAATTGATACAATCGGTTGTTTGTTGATAGTCTACTGCATAGTACTGTTAACAAACAATACCTAACAAAATCTGATAAAAAATCAGAAACTTAGAGCTGATTTATAAAATAAATATTAAATTATTTGGGTGCGTTAATAATTTTTAACGCACCTATTTAATCTAATGCTTTTGGGGCTAATTTTAGTTTTGTCACTAATAAAAAATTAGCAATAGTCTACGCTATCACGCGCCCTACAGCCATTTAATCTTTTCTTTATAAATGACGGTTTAGAGGATTTTCAGTAAAACTAGTGATCAATATCACAAAAAGGCGTTGTCCTAAATCACAGTCTTGCGTGATCTAAACCGATGAAATGGATTTAAGTTACCGCTAGCATTTTTAAGTCAGCTGTTAATACTCAACGAAACGGTGCATCATGAATACTCAACAAATACGCTTTGCAGCCATCACGATTTTAGATATTGCTCTATTGTTCACAGCCCCTATCATCATCGAATTATTCTCAAAAATTCCTTAAGTCTAAGGAACTATGTCTTAGGAATGATGAACAAATAATCAGTATATAATATAACGTTTACAAATGAGATGTAAACCTGATAATTTTTCTTTTATTTTTAAACAAAACTCTGGATCACTGTCCCCTCCTGGGAGGGGTTAGGGGTGGGTTCCTATTGCCTTTTGCCTAGTTTAGGCAAGTCAATTACTGCAATACTTATGTTTACAACCCATATAAAAACGCTATAGACACATAGTTTTGTATTAATCGTTTTTACAGTAGAAGCCCCTAGCTCCTAGCATGGGGGTATTCATTATTAATAATTAATCGTTCATCGTTCACTGATCACTGTAGCGACCAACTGTAGCGATCAGTGGCATTCTTAGTTCAGTTAATTTTAGATATAAAATCAATCTGAAAATGATCACTTTATTATATGTAACCAATAAAGTAATCAATCAAGTTCAAAATCTGCTCTTGACCGGAATAATAGTGAGTGTGGGGTTGTGGGCAATACCAGTATCAGCACAGGTAGAGGATAAACACGTCAACGCTCTTGTAGAAGCACTGCGGCTTTCGGCACCACCCAATCGCCCGAATGATGGCATGTACAGCGACTGGCAAGTTTTACCTGCCATTATCCCGAGCTGGACATCCCAATGTGCAGGACAGGCCATGACACCTGCACAATTTGAAGCCGACCCGACCACAGCACGCAATGTTGTGGCTTGCATCATCAGACGGGAACTAGAAATTGAATTTAGAGATACTGGCAACAATGAAATGATGGCTGTTCGCCGTGCCGCCTGTTGGTGGATGACAGGAAACCCCTCTGGCTGCAACACTGGCCGAACTGGTGACTATGTGGAGAAAGTAATGGGCTTTTATCAGCAGCACCATAGGTCGTCTATACCGTCGTCTATACCGTCGTCTATACCAGTATTCGGACAAGTAGAGGATGAGCAAGTCAACGCTCTTGACCCGCAAGTCAACGCTCTTGACCCGCAAGTCAACGCTCTTGTAGAAGCACTGCGGCTTTCGGCACCACCCAATCGCCCGAATGATGGCATGTACAGCGACTGGCAAGTTTTACCTGCCATTATCCCGAGCTGGACATCCCAATGTGCAGGACAGGCCATGACACCTGCACAATTTGAAGCCGACCCGACCACAGCACGCAATGTTGTGGCTTGCATCATCAGACGGGAACTAGAAATTGAATTTAGAGATACTGGCAACAATGAAATGATGGCTGTTCGCCGTGCCGCCTGTTGGTGGATGACAGGAAACCCCTCTGGCTGCAACACTGGCGCAACTGCTGACTATGTCCAGAGAGTACTTGGCTTTTATCAGAACCCTTAACCTTCAACCTTCTTAGAATTTAGAATTCTTAATTCTTAATTCTTAATTCTTAATTCTTAATTCTTAATTCTTAATTCTGCATTCTGCATTCTGCATTCTTAATTCTTCATTCTGCATTCTGCATTCTGCATTCTTAATTCTTCATTCTGACCAACAACCAACAACAGATCATACAGATCATGCTGCTTGTCGGGACAACAACAGTTGAACAAAAGTATCACTAACTGTATGGTCTTTAGTATTCGCTGCGTATTGAATTAAGGTTTCCCGCAAGTGCCAAGCAGCATTCCACGGCAGTAGAGTTGCCAAGAGGAAGTACACACCGCGAAATCTAGGGTCACTGATATGGTTGTTTGGCAAATCTTTTCCCTCACCTAGGAACGTCTGCACGATGAAAAAGTCCTGGATTTTGTCGTGGCGGAAGTACCATTCTCTTCGATCATTGCCTGCATGGTCAACAAATATACGACAAATCACCATTTTGTGGCGTTCCATGCAAATCAGTTCTTCAAACCATTTGTCAGCTGGTATAGCTACCTGGTCTTGCAAGCGCATCTGGTAAACTGCTTCAGCAAATGCCTCTAGGGGAAATTTCCTCAGATAGAGTTGTTCATACTCCTGAGCCATATATTGATACTGCTGTTGCTGCAAATTCAGCAAGTCTGGTTTCTGCCCATAGGCTATCATCTGAGCCACTATGGTCAGGTCCATCGGGTTAGACAGCATCCGACGCACAGCTTTCCGTTCTTCTTCTGATTGGTACTCATGTAAAACGGTGTCAATATACTTTTCGCAGGCTTGTTTGTACCTTATACCCGAGATGGGAGCATCTGGGGGCATAATTTGATAGCGGGATAGTAAAAATTTCTCAATCTGCTTAGGTTTTAATGGTTGCAGTACATAGGTCGTAGCAGAGGAGGGGGTCTGCCACTCCATAGACTGGGTTCCGATGATAATATTGCCCTTGAAGTAACTTTCTACAAAACTGGTAATCATCGCTCGTGTGTCTGGAGTGACTTCATTGAGTCCATCAATACAGATATCAAGGGCATCACTGTAAATCAGGTCTCGCAAGAAACCAGAGTCTTGGGTGAATCCATGAAGTTTTGCTTGAATTGCTTCGATCACACCATTAGCGCATTTCTCAGCAGGTAAATAGACGATGATCCGCTTAGATGATTTCACTAAGTGGCGTAGAAACATGGATTTCCCTAATCCTGATTCTCCTTCCAGGACAATGGGTAATTCCAGATCTGGTATTGCTTCTTGAATGGGTTGGATGATATTTTTTCCCTTCCGCTCGACTTCCAAGTCAGGAAAGTAAGCTTGTTCATCAAAGTTTTCTAAATCCACATCTGACAGCAAGGATTCCTGGAAGGGGGCAAATAACTTGGACCGTAGAAAAGGAATCCAAGTTAGGGCTATACCCACATACCCCAGTCCAAAAAACTTCCGCACCCAGGGATTCCAAAAGAAGATAGCTTGGACTTGGGGGGATTTGGGATAAACCAGTATCAGTCCGAACCAAAATAGCATATGAGTTAGCCAGATAATCACCCCTCGCCCAAAAATTTTCTGATAACTACGAGAATCCTGTTCTTCCTGGAGATGATAAAGATCACCACGAACGGTTTCTATCCATCTATCGTGGAAAATTTTATCGGTGTCTTGCTCTAGCCGTTTGATAACTGTTTCAAATTGCAGTATGGATGTTTGCAATTGCACTTTGCTGAGCTGACTCTTGTGTTTCCCAAGCTTAGAAGCAATTTGGATAAGGGCAGAGGCGGCGGAATAGCGAACATCGATAGATTCATCTTTCAACAGGATTATTAAGTGAGGAACAGCCTGAATCCCTTGCGTTCCCATCTTTCCTAGAGCAGAGGCGGCATAATAGCGAACATAGACTGAGTTATCCTTAAGCAACTCAATTAATAGAGGCAGAGCATCCTTAGTTGGCTCTCCAATTTCCCCTAGTATCTCGGTAGCGTAAATCCGGATCAGAATAGATTTATCCTTCCTAAGTTGCTCAATTAGCTGAGAAGCAACATCTTTTGTTTTCTCCGCAATCTGCTCTAAGGCATTGACGCTAGTCCTGCGAACCAATAAGGATGTTTCATCCTTTAGGGCTTCAATCAGGTAAGGTACAGCTGACTTGGCTGCCTCTCTTTTATTCCCTAGGGCATAAGCAGCATTAGCACGAACCTCAGCAGATTTATCTTTCCTCAGAACTTCAATGAGCTGAGGTACAGCCTCATGGGTTTTCGTTCCCAAATTCCCTAGGGCATAAGCACCATTGGCACGAACTTCAGCAGATTCATCCTTAAGTGCATCAATCAGGTCAGGGATAGCCTGATAAGATGCTTCTCCCATCAATCCCAGAGCAGAAGCTGCTTTGGCACGAACTGCCGCCGAGTCATCGTTCCTTAGAGCTTTAATCAACCAAGGCACAGCTCGATCCGCTTCCTCTCCCATACTCCACAGAGCAACAGCAGCTCCCTCCCGAACTGCCGCAGATTTATCCGTCTTCAGGGCTTGAATCAGTAAATAGACAGATTTTTGACCACATTCGACTATAGCTTGTTTAGCGGTTGTGTTATTTATATCGTTGAATTTGGCGATATTAGTCTTAATCTCTGGTTGAGTACACCCTTGAGCTAAGGCAGGACTACAGGGCAGCAGTAGCAATGAGCAGCCTAGTAAAAAGACCTTGAGCACTGAGGAAGTGGGTTGTTTGATGCACCTAATCATAGAAGTTCTCCAAGATTTCGTGAGTATAGATACAAGCAATCTCTTCACAAATCCAGTTTTATTTCTCTGAGGGGCTATAAAAGTACCCCTAAGGGTACTCGTGAGGATTCCCCACTCCCTGATATCCACTCCAGAGCGCCTAAGTATTAAGTTTTAGATATTAAGTTTTAGGTAAGTATTCAGCTATCAGCGATCAGCAGTCAGCCTTTAGCTGATAGCTGATCGCGCACGCGTGCGCTTAGGGCATATCCTTACAGTTTTATAAATATTAAGTTTTATAAATATTAAGTTTTAAGTATTATTTCTTAGGTATTAATTCTCAGGTGTTAATTTTTGAGTATTAGGGACAACAGACGTAGTTGAAGCCTTCTTTGGTGCGCGGAAGACGAGCGCAAACTTTGTCAAAACCCCCTTAGTCTAGATGTTTAGAGCCTCATGCCTAAAATCTAGAGCTTAGAGCCTAGAGTGTATAACCTTAAGTACGGCACAGGATCTAATTCTGTTTTTTTTCTTAACATTTGACTTTTGTCGAAAAAAGTGTCAAAATAGATACAGAATTAAAAATTGGAATTAAATAAGCATTGAGGTCTCTGTCGGCTCAGTGGCTCTCAACTCAGATGTCCTGAAGTAGATAAGCTGTAGAGAATCCAAGAAAGTGATACCTGGGGCAAGCTTCTCTAACTCTTAGACAGATTTCCTCACCTGGCCAAGCAACTTATTAAGCAATTTCTGGCCAAGCAACTTATTAAGCAATTCCATTAAGCAATCTAATTAAGCAATTCCATTAAGCAATCCAATCGGAGGTATTCCAACCATGAAACTTTCTTACCGAGGTGTTAGTTATCAAAGTGAACCATCTACCCTAGAAGTATCTGAAGGAGAAATTGGTGGAACTTACCGGGGTCATAGCTGGAAAGTTCACCGGATTAAGCATAATCCTTGGCGTAAATCATCGGCTAACATGACCTATCGTGGTGTTAGCTATAAAAGAGGTTAGCTATTACTATAACTAGTTTTGTTTGAGTCAAAAACTGCTGAGTGCTGGGTGCGTCAGGACCTCAGGGCTGAGTAAACATTAATCACATATTACTCAATAGTAAAGATTTTAGTACTAAACATTTCGGTACTCAGCATTTCGGTACTCAGCATTCTAGTAATCAAGATTTCAGTACTCAAGATTTCAGTACTAAACATTAATTTAAAGCAATCAAGACTATTGAAAAAAGTGGTCTGATATTATTATTTGTCAATCGGAGGGGTAATAGATATGAAACTTAGGTATCGTGGTGTAAGTTACGACGCTGAACCCTCTTTACTAGAAGTGAGAGAGGGAGAAATTGGTGGTGTTTATCGGGCTCAGAATTGGAAATTTCACTATCCCAGACACATGCCTGAACCCCCACCGGTAAATCATCTGAAATGGCGTGGTGTTTCTTACTGCACTGGTAATGCAACTGTAACTAATTGTGAACCAGTAACTGATTCTCAACCAGTGGCTAAATCGATTTATACTGTGGCTGCAAAGACATCGATTGCTCGCCACCGGCTCCAAAAAGTCTTGAATGAGAGCAGAAAAGCGCATCTGGCTACTATGCGCCAAACTTTGGAACATCGTCTAGAGGTAGCTAAAGCTAAAGGTGATCAGAATCTGGTGCGGCTTCTAGAAGAGGAGTCAAAGGAGATGCAACCTATCTAGTTGGTTAACAAAGATACTCTCACAAGTCTGGTAGCGAATCAGTTTTAGGTGCGCACCTATAGCGAATTTAGTAATTAGATGGGGAAAGCGTACCTATTAGGATTTTCCATAACCCCAGCCATTGCGATATAGATTGACCAAACCTGATTTAAACTTTTTCACGTAGCCACAACTCTCTAAGATCAGACACAGCGATCCATAGCGATCGCTTTTTTTATGCTTTGATTTTTGATGCTTTGATGACTTGCAACACTCTGGTAGGGCAATATTTTGTAACAATTGTCTTACATGAAGCCCGCGCACAGGTAAATCTATCATGCTGAAATCTTATCGTGAACACTTAGCTGAACGGGGAGCTAAAGGCATTCCTCCCCTACCTCTAAATGCTGAGCAAACATCCCAACTTTGTGAACTGCTGCAAAATCCACCAGCTGGGGAAGAAGAAGCATTAATGGCTATGTTACGCGATCGCATTCCCCCTGGAGTGGATGAAGCAGCTTATGTCAAAGCTGGGTTTTTAACTGCGATCGCAAAAGCAGAACTCACTAGTCCCCTAATTTCCCCCCAGGGTGCTGTAGACCTATTGGGTACTATGGTCGGAGGCTACAATGTCCAATCCCTGGTTGAGTTACTCCAGTCGGATCACACCACCTTAGCAGCAGAAGCAGCTACTGCCCTAAGTAAGACATTACTTGTGTTTGATGCCTTCAATGATGTTCTAGAAATTGCCGATGTCAATCCCTATGCCAAGCAAGTCATCGATGCTTGGGCCAATGCTGCGTGGTTCATTCAGCGTCCCAAACTCCCGGAAGCAGTTACTGTGACTGTATTTAAGGTACCTGGAGAAACCAATACCGATGACTTATCCCCCGCCACTCACGCCACTACTCGGCCAGATATTCCCTTACATGCCTTGGCCATGTTGGAATCTCGGATACCGACGGCTTTAGATACTATTGCTAAATTAAAACAAAACGGGTATCCTGTGGCTTATGTTGGGGATGTTGTTGGTACTGGTTCATCCCGGAAATCAGCAATTAATTCCTTACTTTGGCATATTGGTGAAGATATCCCCTATGTTCCCAATAAACGGGCTGGGGGATATATTTTAGGTAGCAAAATTGCCCCGATCTTCTTCAACACTGCTGAAGATTCTGGTGCATTGCCCATTGAGTGCGATGTTTCAAAAATGGAAACAGGTGATGTGATTACCATCCATCCTTACAAGGGTGAAATCACTAACCAAGCTGGGGAAGTCATTTCCACCTTTACCATCAAACCCGATACCATCCTTGATGAAGTCCGTGCTGGTGGACGGATTCCGTTACTGATTGGGCGATCGCTCACGGATAAAACCCGAGAAGCCTTGGGATTAGAACCGAGTCCCCTGTTTACCCGTCCAACCATCCCAGAAGATACCGGCAAAGGCTTCACCTTAGCCCAGAAGATGGTTGGTAAAGCCTGTGGTTTACCGGGTGTTCGTCCAGGTAGCTCTTGCGAACCGATCATGACTACAGTTGGTTCCCAGGATACCACAGGACCCATGACTCGGGATGAATTAAAAGAACTGGCTTGTCTTGGTTTCAGTGCCGACCTAGTTATGCAAAGCTTCTGCCATACTGCTGCTTATCCCAAGCCCGTTGATGTCAAAGTCCATAAAAAATTGCCCGACTTCTTTGCCTCTCGTGCTGGTGTAGCCTTGCGTCCTGGGGATGGCATTATCCACTCTTGGTTGAACCGGATGTTATTACCTGATACCGTAGGCACTGGTGGAGACTCTCACACCCGTTTCCCCCTAGGCATTTCCTTCCCTGCCGGTTCTGGATTAGTGGCCTTTGGTGCCGCTTTGGGAGTCATGCCCTTAGATATGCCGGAATCTGTGTTAGTGCGGTTCAAAGGTGAATTGCAGCCAGGGGTAACATTGCGCGATATTGTCAATGCTATTCCCTATGTAGCTATTCAACAAGGGTTGCTGACGGTAGAGAAGAAGAATAAGAAAAATGTCTTCTCGGGACGGATTATGGAAATAGAAGGATTGCCCGATTTGAAAGTTGAGCAAGCCTTTGAACTTACTGACGCTACTGCGGAACGGTCTTGTGCTGGCTGTACCATTAAGCTCGGAGTAGAAACAGTATCTGAATATTTGCGTTCCAATATCGCGCTACTGAAAAATATGGTTGCACGAGGCTATCAAGATGCCCGTACGATCATGCGTCGGGTGGCCAAGATGGAAGAATGGTTGGCAAATCCGGTACTGATGGAAGCCGATCCCGATGCAGAGTATGCTGAAATTATCGAGATTGACTTGAATGAAATCACTGAGCCCATTGTAGCTGCTCCCAATGACCCAGATAATGTCAAATTGTTGTCTGAAGTTGCAAGCGATCGCATCGATGAAGTATTCATTGGGTCTTGCATGACCAATATTGGACACTACCGTGCCGCAGCCAAAGTCCTACAAGGGGAACCCCCTGTTAGCACTCGCTTGTGGATTTGTCCCCCGACCCGGATGGATGAGAAACAACTAAAAGAAGAAGGCGTTTACGGTATCTTTGGCATAGCTGGTGCCCGGACTGAAATGCCTGGATGTTCCCTGTGCATGGGAAATCAAGCTCGGGTTGCTGATAAAGCCACTGTATTCTCTACCTCTACTCGTAATTTTAATAATCGTATGGGTAAAGGTGCCCAAGTCTACTTGGGTTCCGCTGAATTAGCAGCAGCTTGTGCTTTGTTAGGTCGGATTCCCAGCCCTGAAGAGTATCAGTCAATTGTAGCCGAGAAAATTAATCCCTTTGCTAATGATTTGTATCAGTATTTGAACTTTGATAAAATCGCTGGATTTGAAGACGAAGGACGAGTGATTCCCATCGAAGAAATGCCCAAGATTGAAGATATTTTGGGTATGCCAGCGGGAACTCTTAAGTAGATTAGTTTAGTTTAGCTGAGTTTTCGGGTGAGCTCTTGGGTTCACCCGATTATTTATTTCACTTATTTAAAGTTCCGTTGAACACTTATATATTGCTCGCAAGGGCTTTAGGCAAGAGGCAAGAGGCAAAAGTTTACTAGAAAAGCGTTTCAGCTTGTATCAATGTCCTACCTAACTTTAATGCGTATTGCTATAAATAGTAGGGAATAGGGAACAGGGAATAGGGAACAGGGAACAGGGGATAAGGAAGGAGATTACCTACGATATCAATTCAGGCTCAAGGGGGACCCCCAAGACCTCGCTACCTCGCTGCATCGCTTCAAACCCTCTTGACTATTGCCTTTTGCCTTTTGCCTTTTGCCTTTTGCCTTAGAGGGATAAGCTTTGTCCTCATGACTCTGAGAATTGCTATATAACTGCATCAAGACAGTGTAATGCACCTGTAAAATTTCTTTCATAAAATTTTTTTCAAGATATTCACATTCTTGTATAGTTTAACGGGATACTTTGGTTAATCTTTAAATTACCACTGGATTTTTTAAAAAATAAATTAAGAGTCAATAAAGAAAATAACCAACTGTGAAAATGGCATAAGCTTAGGTAAGTTTTTGTAAACCTGTCCACAACCAATAATTTAAAAAAAACGGGGAAGTTGTTCTACCAAAAGCCCCGCTAGGACTGGGAATTAAGAAGAATAGCTGACATAAAAAAAACAATCAGCTTGTTCAGTAAAGTAAACATTACTAACTATGGCAGTTTTCACAGTTAATACCACAGCTGAAGGAATTAATCCAAACGATGGAGTCACCAGTTTACGAGAAGCCATCGAAGCAGCGAATAATTCTCCTGGTAAAGATACCATTTTATTTGAACTTGAACCAGCTCTACCGACAATTACTATAGACTCTAACCTAGGAACACTCGAGATTACTGACAGTGTTAATATTGTTGGACGTCAAGATGGTGACCAAATTACCGTCGAAGGTGACGGTAACCCTTTCGATATCTTTACCATTAGCAATGGAGCTAATGTTACCTTCAACAAACTGACAATTTCTAATGGAAGCAATGGCATCCAGGTGAATAATGGCAATCTGAAAGTAATTGATAGCATCTTCACGAGACATGGCACAGATGCAATCAAGTCCGAAGGAGACAACAGCAAAATCACTGTGTTCAATAGCCTTTTCAGAAACAACTATGATGGCATCGATATCAACGGAAACAACAATAATCTTAAAGTGCTCCGTAGCTCTTTCCTAAATAACAGATCAGATGGCATCGATCTCGACGGAGACAACACCAGATTATTTGTTAGGAAAAGCACCTTCAGGCAAAATCAGGGTCAGGGTATTGATATAAGTGCTGCTGGTCAAAATGTAAGGGTGCTTGGTAGCAGTATCAGCAACAACCAGGATAGTGGAATAGAAATCGGTACTGGGGGAAAAATAAATAACAATTTTGTAAAGCTATTCAATAGCCAGATTATTGACAACCTGACCGGAGACAGTGGCGGTGGTGTCAATGTCCAAGGAACTGATAACGACTTGTTTATGGTCAACAATAAGATTACTGGTAACTGGGCAGGAATCAATGGCGGCGGGGTTTCCGTCGAGAGTGGTAATACTGTTGTGTTGGGCAACAACAAAATCACTGGTAATATTGCCGACAGTGACAATGATGGTACCGGCGACGGTGGTGGTCTGTTTATCGGTCTCGGAGCCAGCGTTGCGATCGCACAAACCAAAATTACCGATAACCTTGACCTAGGATATGAGTTTCCCAATATCTTTGGTGATTTGATCAACTTTGGAGGTAATCAGAGCTGATTGCTGAAAGCTGACCACTTACAGAAAATGCCAGGAGGCGGACTTGAACCGCCGACACGAGGATTTTCAGTCCTCTGCTCTACCAGCTGAGCTATCCCGGCTTGCTTTTTTTGAAGCCTTATTAAGTCTAACAAAGCTAATCTGGATTGGCAAGTAAATCAGAAAATTTTTTTTTGTGCGATTCAGATCTTGTGGCACAGGCTTCTAGCCTATTGCCTATTGCTAGCATGCCTGTTCCCGATTCCCGACTTTTGCCAGAAGTTTAGTATATAACCAAATGAGTCAACCACCCTCAGCCAATGTTTTCCCTAACTCAAACCAGTACCCGCCAGCGAGAAATCCTAGAAGTTGTGTTCCGAAACGGTTGGGATTACATGCGAGGACTCCTAACGGGCAACAAAAATAATGACGAACCTCAACTCCCCACTCCTGCTGTCCTCCGCAACATCTTAATCGATTTAGGTCCGGTATACGTTAAGTTAGGACAACTGCTGTCTACCCGTCCCGACCTATTACCAGGAGCTTATGTAGAAGTCCTCACTGACTTGCAAGCCAATGTACCACCAGTAGCCTGGAGTGAAATAGAAAGCCTGCTACAGCAAGAACTAGCACAGCCAATCTCAGAAACCTTTACTACCATTAATCCCCAAGCCATTGCTGCTGGTTCCATTGGTCAAGTCCATCGGGCTACCCTCAAAAATAGTCAAGACGTGGCTCTGAAAGTGCAACGTCCTGGAATTGATCAGATAGTTGCCCAAGATATTGCTATCATTAGGGGCTTAGCAGATTTAGTCTCTCTGACGGAATTTGGTAAGACTTACGATATTGTTGCCATAGCCGATGAATTTGTTACTGCCCTAGAAGCAGAACTGGATTTTACCCAAGAAGCTAACTATACCGATAAACTCCGCAATAATCTATCCAATAGCCGCTGGTTCGATTCCCAGCAATTAGTGATACCAAAGATTTACTGGGATTTGACCAGCCAAAAGCTACTTACCATTGAGTGGCTGGAAGGGGCACCTCTGCTATCGGCGCAATTATCACCAACTCAAGAGGGCAAAGATCCCCAGACCCAGCGACGGGAAATTACCACCGTGTTATTTCGGGCTTTCTTTCAGCAGGTTTACATCGATGGCTTCTTCCATGCTGACCCCCATCCGGGAAACATATTTTATCTGAGGGATGGTCGCGTTGCCTTATTAGACTGTGGGATGATTGGACGCTTAGACCCCCGCAGCCAACAGATTTTGACCGAGATGCTCTTAGCAATTGTAGATTTAGATGGCAAGCGATGTGCTCAGTTAACCCTACAACTATCTGAAGCCGGTGAGTCGGTCAATTTATCTGGCCTGGAAAATGACTATGACCGTATGCTGCGCAAGTATTACAACCGAAGCCTCTCCAAAATCAACTTTAGTGAAGTGTTTTATGAGATACTGCAAGTCTCGCGCAATAATAAAATCCGCTTACCCGGTAATATGGGTTTATATGCCAAAACCCTAGCTAACTTGGAAGGGGTTACCCGTGGGTTTTATCCTGAAATTAACCTGCTCGACCAAATCAAACCCCTGATTACGGAAGTGTTTCGGCGTCAACTCCTGGGAGATGATCCCTTACAAACTCTTCTTAGAACGATTTTAGATCTCAAAAGCCTGTCATTGCGATCGCCTTCTCAAATCGAATTATTTTTAAACCGGGTCAGTTCCGAAACCCTGAAGTGGAATATTACCGTCCCAGAGCTAGATAAACTACGTTACAGTATCGATGATTCCGCTAATCGACTTTCCTTCAGTATTGTAGTCGGTTCCCTGATTGTGGGTGCAGCAATTGTGGCCTCAGGAAGCCAAACTCCCCAGATGTTGGTGGTTACTAATATCCTGTTTGCTGCTGCTAGTTTTTTAGGATTGTGGCTGATTGTCAGTATCTTGCGTTCGGGACGATTACGGTAATTTTTGATAGTTAGGTAAGTAGAGTTTAGGACATAGTCTTTTTGTTTTAAGGGAAACTCATATCGACGAACAGCAATCTATCGCTGAAAAAAATCGGGTATATCCCAAAAAAAACTGAAAAAACTAATCACATTGAAAGATTAAAGAATACCAAACCCGGTTTAATAAGACTATATTCAAAAAAATCAAAGTCTTTGCCTAGACTTGATTTTATGATTTAGGTAAGTAAGCTATAATAACCGAATTTGGTATAATACCAAATCCTGTTCCCATACACCCTTATCTGCATAGCCATAGATTCCTGGGATACAAAGATTTGGTCGATTTTTATAAAGGGGTTTTGACAAACGGATTTGGTATAACACCTTCAGATAAAGGACTAGTCGTGTAAGCTCAGCTATCAGGCAAGGCCTTTTGTCAACGGCTCACAGGTGACAGTAACTCAAGTAGCGTGCCCATTCGCGTACCGTGGCCTTTTGGCCAAGGTCAAGGGCTAAATCCTTACACAGGTAGGTCTTGTTGCAAATTAGAGACCTACCTGTTTTTAACACAAAATGCTACTAACTTGAAATATCAAGTATTTCAGTCTGTTTTTTTATTCCTTGAGAACAAAACTTAAAACCTCTTGTGTTTTTTACTACCTTAAGTTACTAGCAGCCATCAAGCAACAGATACTTCAGAATCAGCATGATTAACCCATACCGAGAAACTTCTTCAACAGTCCTAACTTACCCCGATAGGGTGGATAACGCATCGGTAAATCTGGCCAGATATGTCTTTTTAAGACACTTTTTTGATTGGAAAACGTGTCAAAACTAGCTTGGCCGTGATACTTCCCAATCCCACTAGTTCCAACCCCTCCAAAGGGAAGGTTCCAGGCACCAAACTGCAGAACTGTATCATTGAAGCAAATAGTGCCAGAGGAACTGGAGTGTAGAACTTTATCCTGGATTTGAGGATTATTCGAAAATAGGTAAAAAGCTAAAGGTTTAGGTTTTATCTTGATTTGAGAGATTGCCTCATCTATATCATCGTATTGCAACACAGGCAGGATAGGACCGAAGATTTCGTCTTCCATGATGGGGGAATCCCAACTCACTCGATCGATGACAGTCGGAGCGATGTAGCGCTCCTCCGGAATGGTTTGCCCCCCAATAACAGGTGTTTCGGTACTCAGGAGGTTTTGCAAGCGAAAGAAATGACGATCGTTGACAATTCGGGCAAAATCAGGACTTTGGACTGGATCTTCTCCAAAAAAAGCATGAATGGCCTGTTGTAGATGTTTGATTAAATCTGATTTGATCCGTCGATCCACTACCAGATAATCCGGAGCAAGACAGGTTTGTCCTGCATTGATGAACTTGCCCCAGGCAATACGCTTTGCAGTGTAATCCAACCGCACACCAACATCAACAATGCACGGACTTTTACCACCTAGCTCTAAGGTTATAGGAGTAAGGTGTTCGGCTGCTGCTGCCATCACAATTCTTCCCACCTGAGGCCCTCCAGTGAAGAAGATATGATCGAATTTTTCCGCTAGGAGTTGTTGGCTAGTCTTCACTCCCCCTTCAACCACAGCAACGTAGTTGGAATCAAAGGTTTCTTTAATCAAGGTCGTTATGACTTGAGAAGTTTTGGGAGCCAATTCCGAAGGTTTGAGGATAGTACAATTACCCGCTGCGATCGTCCCAATCAACGGCGAAATCATCAACTGAAATGGATAATTCCAAGGAGCAATGACCAATATCACTCCCAAAGGTTCTGGTTGAATCCAGGCCGTTGCTGGCAAATGTTCCACCTGAGGAGCAACCCTTTTCGGTTTCACCCATTTTTTCAATCGTTTCAAGGCTAGATTTAATTCTGCCATCACTCCCATTTCAAAATAGGCTTCAAATTCAGGGCGACCCAAATCTGCCTTCGCCGCCGCCGCAATGGCATGCTGATGCTTAAGGATAGCTTGCTTGAGGTGCTTGAGTTGTTCAATGCGAAAGGTTACAGGATAGGTGTTGCCGGTATTAAAGAAGGTACGTTGTCTTTGAATTAGAGTTGGTATGGCGGACATAAGTACATAAGCTCTAAGTTTAAGATTCAATCGTGATCATCAGTGAAATTACTCAGGCTAACTTACCATCGATTCACCTGTTTTAGTTGCCATAGTTTGATTGTTGAGTTGACCATCCCATGGTTACTGCTCAACGGCGTCAATAAATGTGCGGGGTAACTGTATTCCCATGGTCACAACCCGAACAGCCATAAATAGTGAAAGTGACAGCCATAACAAATGGTTACTGTTGGCTCTCCAGGCTAAGAAATCAGTGGGTGCAAATCCAATAATAATACCAATAATAGCAACATTTTTTAAGGTATACCCTTGGGTTAGACCCAAGAAATAACCGTCAAGGATATAGGCCATAGACGTAAAAATTAGAAACAACATTAACCAGGGGACATACTCACTGATATAAGCAACAATATCTTCATGATCTGTGAGTAATCCAAATATTGGTTCAGGAAAAAACACACAGATTATCGAAAAAATAAAAGCAACAATCAACCCTAAAATGACAGAAACACTAAGTAAATATTTTAGTTTTTCAATCGCTCCTTCTCCCTTAAAAATACCTGTCAGTGTCTCCGTTGCATAGCTTAGTCCTTGGGTAAAATAGCCACAAAGGAGGACAACCTGAAAAATCAGAGAATTTTCGGCGAAAATATCGGTTCCTAAGGCTGAACTTTGACTGTTGAAAATTACAAAAGTGCCAGTTACAAGCAGCGTCTTGAGGAAAATATCAGTACTTAATGAAAAAGTAGACTTGTAAGCACGTATCTTTAGAAGTTGTCTTAGCAAAGGGCCAACTTCCTTCCATACCCCCTGCAGGATGACAAAAGTTAGACCTAATCCCAACATCATGTACTGGCTAAGGGCTTGGGAAATGCCTGCCCCTGCACTACCCCAACCGTAGCGGAAAACAAGTAGATAATCACAGACCACAATAACAACGTTTGCCAAGATTGACATGGCGAGTACTTTGCCACTTTGAGCCTGACCGAGGAACCAACCAATGAGGACATAGTTGAGTAAAACTGCTGGTATTTCCCAGATCCGCATATTGAAGTAGCTAATGCCAGATGCCTTTACGTCTGGTGTTGCATTCAACACGACAAAGCAAAGTTCCCGGATGGGGTACTGGAGTAGTAAGATAATTCCCCCGATCACAAGGGCAATGACTGCATTACGTAAACCAGTTAGAATTATGGATTCTCGATCGTTGCGGCCATAAGCCTGGGCAGTGACTCCTGTTGTGCTCATGCGCAAGAAAGCAAGAATGTTATATAGCAAATTCAGCACGACAGAAATCAGAAGTACCCCAGCCAAATAACTTAACTCTGAGAGATGGCCAAGAAAGCCAATACTAATCAAGCTTGCAAGTGGGATGGTAAGGTTTGAGACAATATTTGCAACCGCTAACCGCCCATAGCGAGGCAGAAAATCATATTTAGGGAAAAAAACTAAGCTACTCATAGTGTTATTGGCTTATCACTTAAGCTGGGAATTGAAAGGAATGATAGGGAGTTTGCACGCCATAAAGCCATAAAAGATCAGTAAATTTTTCGAATATAGTGGTGCAACGCACCACCATATTCCTCCAGTATTAGATTTAAGCATGGCCAGTCAAAGGTCATGTTATACGGGTGCATCATTTGATGTTGTTGTAAATCTATAACTCAGAGGTTTGGGGAGGATGGGAAGGATAGCGGGTTTGTAAACATGGGGAGATTGGTAGAGATTTTTATCAAGGGTAATTATCCTGATCTGATATTAGCCTTCAATGGTTGTATTGTTGCAAAAGCGATTCAGCGCTGTCTTGGGGGTTTCCACGGGGCTTACAAAGTGCGGAACACTGCGATTCGACCTAGGAGACGCTACCTGAACGCACACCGAATCATTACCATGAGCGACTGGATCAAGCAGTCAGATGGGGACCATGTCACAAATGCCGAACATTTGTACTAAATCTATAACCCCCTCATGGGTTTAAGCTTGCTTTGATGGTAAATACTTTTTTTGTTCTGCAACGCAAGACCTGCTCCCGTCAGATGCATCCATGTTATACTGCCTTCGGACTAGTTAACCAAATCAACTGAAGGGCAGGTCTTTATGGCTATCCGTGCTGTTGTTTTTGATCGTGATGGTGTTCTAACCCGTTTTGATTTTCAGTCCTTGGCTGCGTTCTTTACTCCTCTACTCCCCTTCAATCTGGTTAAGTTGGGACAACGCTTGCGCCAATGGGGGGAGCAAGTTGGATTTCCTAAAGATGCTGCAGCTGAGAAATCTTTCTGGCAGGATTTCTGTAATCACCTCAGTGATGAGTTGGGTTTAAGTATTAGTGTTCGTGAGCAACTGCTAAACTTTGACTACTTGAATTATATGTCCCCTTACCCTGATGCTGAGATGGCACTAAAATATGCTCACAAATATGGATTGAAGGTGGGTGTTGTTTCTAATAATCCAATGACGGGTATTTATTCATCTCTCCAGGCTATGGGTTTGGATCAATGGGTTGATGCGGTCTGTGCAGCAGAGGTCATCGGATATGCTAAGCCGCACCCTAATGCTTACCTGAACGTGACTGATGCACTTGGAGTTACTCCAAGTGAGTGTCTGTATTTTGACGATGAAGAGATTTGTGTGGAAGGAGCGCGGGCTCTCGGAATGCAGGCTTATATGGTTGTTCGTCCGACCGATGATTCCCACGGCAATAGTCAAGACATGCAACCAGGGATCAGTCCTGAATTGGCAGTTTCTGATTTAACGCATCTTCCTGGTTTACTAATATGACATTTTCAAGTTAATCCTAAATATTATCACCTTAAAAAAATCTTCAAAAGAGACTGTGGGTATCATATCTCTACTGTGGGTATCATATCTCTACTATTCTTAACCTATCTGGGTGGCTAGTCTATTCTTAGTGATTTGTTGTGACTCTATACTGATGTAGCTGTCTAGACGATTGGCTGATCAATCCATCATGATATCAAGCTCTTTTATGGCAAAACTTCCTTCTGGTCCCCCTATGCTGACAGCAACCTTGGGTTTTCTACGCGACCCCTTTGGTTCTTGGCAAAAGTTTGCGAAACAATATGGTGATCCTTTCACACTGCGGTTGCCGACCCTAGATCCATGGGTAGTTACTGGAAATCCTAAGGGTATTCGGCAGATTTTTACTGCACCATCAGAGACTTTTATCAGTAGTGTGACCCATGCAATTCCTCTGATGGGTTCCTTCTCAATACATATGCTGAATGGCGATCGCCACAAGCGTGAACGCGCCCTGATGATGCCCCCATTTCATGGGGAACGAATGCGAGCCTACGGTCAATTGATCCAGGAAATTGCTCTACAGCAATTTGCCGGATTGGAGCCAGATCAGTCTTTTGCCATACAAGATCGGACCCAGGCAATTTCCCTTAAGGTGATCATCAAAGCCATTTTTGGGGTTGATCGTAGCGAACGAGTTCAAGAATTTGAGCAAGTTGCCCCTGCCTACTTTCAGGCATTTACGCCCTTACTCCAGTTTGTTCCTCCCCTCCGTCGAGATTTATTTGGACTCAGTCCGTGGCGTCATTTCCAGCAAACTTCAACGCGCTTTCACCAATTGCTTCAAGCGCAAATCGATGAGTTGAGAGGATCTGGAGAGCTGGGAGAAGACATTTTAAGTCTTCTTTTATCTGCACGGGATGAAGCGGGCAATGGCATGAGCGATCAGGAGCTGCAGGATGAGTTGAAAACTCTCCTGATTGCAGGTAATGTTTCGACTTCCACAGCGATGGCTTGGGCTTTCTACTGGTTACACCGTGAACCCGAAACCTTGAGTCGTCTCCAGGCTGAGCTAACAGCTTTAAATACCCCTCTGCCCCACCCACAGGAGTTACTGAGCTTGCCCTATTTAACAGCAGTTTGTGAAGAGGCTTTACGGCTGTATCCTGTTACACCGGGAGTTGGGCGAAAATTGCGCCGACCGCTACAGTTGTTAGAATACACCTTGCCTTCAGGGGTGGTCGTACATCCAGCGATTCCGCTAGCTCATCTCAACCCAGAGCTTTATCCTGATCCCCTACGCTTCCAGCCTGAAAGATTCCTGAAGTCAAAACCCACACCATTTGAATATTTGCCTTTTGGTGGGGGTATGCGAAGATGTATTGGGGCAGCGTTTGCTACAGCAGAGATGAAAATTGTGCTTGGAACGATTCTGAGTCAACATCGTTTTGACTTAGCTGAATCTGACCTGGTAACCCCTGTTCCTAAAGGAGCCGTTGTCGGCCCTAATACAGGCATCAAGATGCGTTATCTAGGCTCAGCCGTCCCCCTTGTTGCTCCCTAATAAACCTCTCCTAAAATTAGGATGTAAGTCAGGCTCCGCGATACTTACACTACTTTGAGCGGAGAACTCTAAGAGGCTTGTGGTGGATCACGTTGGTTTATGGAGCTTTTCTGACTCGGGAGATGTCTCGGACCTCCAAGATGTCAAGATTTGTCCGGGTTAAAAGTATCAGTTATCTCCAAAATTGTCAAGTAAGAGGCTCCGATTCGCCCCTTTGAGATGAATAATGTAGATGAAAAATAATGAATATCTCAAGCTCTAACTGGGACGGGCAACTTCTTCAAGCTGAAGTGACAGCTAACCCTTATCCCTACTATCACCAGCTCCGGAACCATAGTCCTATCTACTATGATGGCATCCTGCAAATGTGGTTGGTTACAGAATATGACCTGGCTGTTGCGATTCTTGGGGATCGAGAGCGGTTCTCCTCACATCGAGATATTGAGTTTATCCTGCGACGAGCGGGAGCTACTCAAACTTCAGAGCATCCTGTGTGTCGTCAGTTAGTTCATTCCCTTACTTATAGTGATCCTCCCGATCACACTCGTCTGCGCAAATTGATAAATAAGGCATTCGCGCCCAAAGTGATGCAGCGGATTCGTCCTCACATTGGCGAGATTGTCGATCAACTGTTGGCGGCTCTCGGCTCCCGTCGGGAAATGGACATTCTAGCAGATCTGGCTTATCCCTTAACGCAAATCGTCATTTGCGAACTATTGGGGGTGGAACCGGACATGCGCGATCGCTTCAAAGGATGGGCTGATGATTTTGTTGCCGTGTTGGGCACTACCCAGGATGCCCCTGAAGTGTTGCGTCGAGCTGACCGTAGCAGTGTAGAGCTGTATGATTATTTCCGCAAAATTGTCGCTAAGCGTCGGCTAAACCCTGAGGCCGATTTAATTTCTGGACTTGCTTTGGCTCAAGAGGCAGGAGATAGCCTCACCGAAGATGAACTTTTTGCAACTTGCGCAGTGTTGCTAACCGGGGGCTATGAAACGACGGCTAACCTGATTGGCAATGGTACCCTTGCCCTATTACGGCATCCTGAACAGCGGCAGCAGCTACTGCGTAACCCAGAAAGTCTGCCCCTGGCCATTGAAGAGCTATTGCGCTATGACAGCCCTGCCCAATGGGGGCAACGTCGGGCTAAATGTGATGTTCAATTGGCGGGGGTAACCATTAAAGCAGGGGAGACTGTTTTAATCGGGCGAGCTGCTGCCAATCGGGACCCTGCTCAATTCCTTGACCCCGATCAACTGGATTTGCGGCGTGATCCAAACCCTCATATTGCCTTTGGCTACGGGATTCACTTCTGCATTGGAGCTGAATTGGCTCGGATTGAAGCAACAGTCACCTTTGAACGATTACTCCCTTATCTGGAAACCATGACACTTTCAACCGAATCATTGCAGTGGCGACCTAATATGCACGTTCGGGGACTCACTGCTCTACCGGTTACCTTCTAACGATTGTGGGGATTGTGTCCTTCACTCACAGCCATGATTCTTTCTAGTAAACGAGGGAACAGTCCATAGAAACGAATCGAAAACTGAGCCAGCCACGGTACCATAACTTCAGGCTGATTGTGTTCGATCGCTGCGATAATAGCCTCAACGGCACGTCTTTTCGGAATCGGTGGAAAATAACGAGCCACTTTCGGAAGGCGATCGCGATTGCCAGGATTATGATCAAAAAAGCCCGTTCCCTCAACCTCACTCCCAAACCCCACCAGAGACACCCCAATTCCTGTGCCATATAAATCCACCCGCAGAGCATTAGTCAGACCCGCCAGGGCAGCGCGGGAAGCAATATAGGCAGGTGCCCCCGGAAACGGAAAATAGCTAGCAGGGGAAGTAATATTAACAATGTGGCCTTGCCCTGCCCTTTCCATGGCGGGTAGAAATTCTCGTGTCAGGTTAAATGCAGCAAAGTAGGGAACCGCCATAGTCCGTTGTGCTTCTGCAGCGCTTGTTTCTTCCAATCTCAACCATTGTCCAACCCCAGCATTGTTGATTAAGATTTGGGGGGTGCCCTGTTCGGTCAGGATTTGTTTAGCAACGGCAGCGATGGCATCGGGTTCTGCTAAATCTACCGGGTAATAAGAAGCTTGTCCTCCAGCCTTGACAATCCCTGTCACAACCTGCTCAAGCTTTACGGCTGTTCGGGCTAAGAGGATGACCCGACCCTTCTGTTGGGCGATCGCTTCAGCTACAGCAGCACCAATCCCACTTGATCCACCAGTGATTACAACTAAACAATTGGCAATCTTCATGATCCTGGTTCCAAAACATACAAATTAATGCGGATTCCCTGAGCTGTTAGGACTGGGCTGCAGAGACTGCATTACTGGGGTTACGGGCTTGTAGAATGTCGTCAAACCTTAATTGAATTGCAAACTGCAATTCTGGGTGAGTGAAGATGTAAAACTGGTTTGTTTTCAGAGCCTCAAACATATGCTCAGCGACTGCTGTAGCTTCCATTCCATTCTCCACACCCTGACGTAAAATCTGATCAAATTGAGGGTTAATCGGATTGTTCTCAATCTCATCAGTAGTGTTTTGCAAATCCTGGGGACGATGACGGTGTTCACCATCTAAAAATTCAGTCTTCACTGCTCCTGGGCACAAAACCGATACTTTGACCGGTGCCTGCATTAGGGTTAGCTCATGGTAAAGGGTTTCTGAGATCGCCACAACAGCATGTTTGGTCGTTTGATAAATCCCAAACTGCGGTACACAGATCAGCCCTGAGGCAGAAGCGGTATTGACAATGTGTGACTCGGCTTCCTGCTCCAACATCAAGGGTACAAAAGTCCGAATTCCATGAATTAGTCCCCAGATATTGACCCCCAAACTCCAGCTCCAATCCGCAAGGGTTCCTTTCCAGATCGGTCGGCTTGCGTTAGCACAAATCCCTGCATTGTTACACAGCAAATGAACCCCACCAAAGGCAGACCAGGTTTTCTTGGCCAGGCTCTCCACCGCTGCTGCTTGGGACACGTCAGTGGGAACGGCTAAAACGGTTGCTCCCTCAGACTCTAACTCTGCACAGATGTTTTGCAGGGCTTCCTCGTCAATGTCAGCGAGGACGACGCTCATCTTTTCTTGGGCACACCGTGTGGCGAGCGCCTTGCCAATCCCATTGGCGGCTCCTGTGATCAAGGCCACTTTTCCAGCAAACTCTTGCATAAATTGAACCTTACAAATCGGTTGAAATTGCTTTAAATCTAAGTCATTTTTAAAGTCGGCTTCAAGTCGGCTTTAGACCGTCACACTGATTGGGTAACGGGGAGTCCAACGGCTTGGGCTGGCTCTGCTTCAACGTTAGAATTCTCCTGCTTCGGGTAGAATTGGTTGGCCCATCGACGATAAGGCATAATTTGGCCATCTCCTTCACACAACAGGGGAGTAGATCGATGAACTTTATGTTCCCAAATTGGGTAATCTTGCTCCACCGCAGCATTATAAAGATTATGCATGTAGCTGCGGACAAGCCAAGTGGCCAGGGGGTTGAAGCGAAATTTCTTCGTCCAGGCAATAGTCTGTAACTCCACCGTTTCAGCATCAATTGGAGTTAGCATGGCCAGGGTTAAACTTTCCCCTAGCCCAGCTTGAGTTTGAGTATAGGTGCAGTGAAAACCCAAACCATAAAACTTAAACTCCGCCTCAAAGCTGACTTTAATACGTTTTCCTAACACTAAGGCTCGATCGACCCTGGCAAACATTCGATGGGTCAGAACCGGTCCATCGATTTCCAGGGGATAGTCCTTTAAGTCACAAATCAAGGCCTTATGGACGGGTAGCATATGAGCCACATCCATGTTGTTTTCATCAATTTCCTGAATGTGGCTATGGACTTCCCATCGGCGTGAGCGGCTCGCAGTACTCCAATTGTCGTCGAGCCAGGGAAAGCGATTGGGCAAATGCCAACTGGGAGCTTGCCCTTGAGGATGATAATAGGTTGCAATCAATCCTTGGGATTCATACAAAGGCCAGGATCGCAGTCGAGCTTGAGCAGGTATGCGTTTGGTGTAAGGAATATTGCTACAGATTCCAGTTGGTTCAAAGGCCCAGGCATGAAATGGACAGCGCAAGTTATCCCCATCCACGGTGCCCCCATGCCCCAGATGCGCACCCAGATGGGGACAATGGGCATCCAGCAGATGGGGCGTGCCATTGTCAGCCCGGTATAAAACCAAGTCTTGTCCGAAGTAACGCAGGGGCAGTACTTTGCGAGGAGGAAGGTCCTGGCTGTAGGCAATGCGGTACCAACCACTGGGGAAGGGGGTTTTAGGAAAGGATTTCATGAGCGAGAACCAATCAATCAATTAGGTCATGGACACAATGAACAAACAGGGGAAGAAAGTCAAGGATCCTTAGCAGATGGAGACATTATAGTCTCGCAGCCAAAGGTTGGTTTGAATGATAAAGTTTAGCACATAGGCTTCAAATTCCTGGGGGATTGAGGGTCCCTGACCCGAGGCGATCGCCCGGACCTTAGGGATATCAATTAAATCCAAGATCGGAGACTGAGAGTTATCGAGCAAGTTGACGGTCCAGGTTCGTAAAGTTTGATAATAGGACTGACTTTGATTGCCTGGATAAGAACATTTCTTGCGGTAGAGAGCATCTTTGGGCAATAAACCCAGACCAGCACGTCGCAGAATTCCCTTTTCAATGCCATCAACATTCTTCATATCCCAGGGAATATTCCAAACGTACTCCACTAGCCGATAGTCACAATAGGGCACCCGTACCTCAAAGCCTGCTGCCATACTCATGCGATCTTTGCGGCTTAGGATTAAGGGCAAGAAACGAATTAAGTGGTGATAAAATATCTCACGCCAACGAGCGGCTTCAGCACTTTCGCCGTCTAATTGAGGTACTTCTGCTTGAGCTTGCTCATAACAGGATCTAACATAGTCATCAGGGGCGATCGCCCTTTCCAGGTCAGGGGAAAGAATTGAAAGAAGACGCTGAACCATGAACGGGAAAGGTCCAAACAAAAATGGGAAATTCTGCACCTTTAAAATCTCGGGTTGATGGAACCAGGCATATCCCCCAAACAACTCATCAGCGGATTCCCCTGAGAGAGCAACTGTGGCATGCTGCTTCATTTTTTTGCAAATCAGGTATAAAGAAGTCTCAATCTCACCCATACCAGGCAGATCGTGAGCTTCCAAAGCCACAAAATGGTTTTCGAGAAGCTCGGATGAATCGATGAGAAGCTTATGATGAACCGTATTCAAATACTTAGACACCCGTTCAACCCAGGGAGCATCGAGGTCTGGGCGAACCGCACTCGGTTGAAAATCTGCCTCACTATCAACGAAATCAATCGAGTAGGTATGCAGCAGTTTGCCCTCGTCGGCAAAGTTTTTGGCCGCCAAAGACGTGAGCAAACTTGAGTCAAGCCCCCCCGACAACAGGGTGACCACTGGGACATCTGCGATCAGTTGACGTTCCACAGTATCCGTCAACAGCTCACGAATTCGGGCAGCGGTGCTCTCTACATCATCGGTATGGGGTTGACTTTTGAGTTGCCAGTAGGGTCGAACCGTGAGTCCCTGACGGGAGTTAATTAGGTAATGGCCAGCTCTAACCTCCTGAATCTCTCGATAAATTGCAGTGCCCGGGGTATGCATCAAGCCGAAGCAAAAGAGCTCCGAAAGCCCTTTCATATCGACCTCTGCTTTCACCAGAGGATGGGCTAATAGTGCCTTGAGTTCAGAACCAAAAATTAAACAACTTCCTCGCTGGGCATAGTAAAGGGGTTTTACTCCCAAATGATCCCGAGCCATGAACAGTTGCTCACGACTGCCATCCCAAATGGCAAAGGCAAAAATGCCATTGAAGCGCTCAACGCAACCTGCTCCCCACTCAATGTATGCCTTTAACAACACCTCAGTATCACATTGGGTTCGAAATTGATGGCCACACTGACGCAGCTCCCCTTGCAATTCCCGAAAGTTGTATAGCTCACCGTTATAGGTAATGGCGTAATCGACTCCTGCCTGGGTACAAGTCATGGGTTGACTTCCATTTTCGGGATCAATCACGCTCAAGCGCCGATGCCCAAAGGCGACCTGGTTTGATAGCCAGATTCCCTCGGCATCGGGTCCTCGCTTGGCCAGGGTTTGAACCATGGTAGTGAGAAGTGCCTGATGCTCCTCTACATTTCCCTGCCAGTCAATCCATCCTGTAATCCCACACATGATTAAACCTCTTACTAAAGATTTCTCCAAAGCTGTCAACTAGTTTAGTGCCAGGAATAAAGGCGATCGTGATCCTGAGAAAACCCAAGGAATCCCCCGATGGTTCGTCGCACCTGGTGGCCAATCACAGGGGTCACGCGATGATAGTACCGGCCCCCATTAAACAGCAACATATCACCAAGACCAGGGGCAAAAACCGTGTGCTCGTATTGCTTCAGTTCTTGATCGGTGAGGTCTTCTGGAACAGAATCACTTTGTTCGCGATTGTAAACCACTCGATCCGCTTTGACCTCAGAAATGATCAAGGGCTTAAAGCTGTCGATCACCTCAGGATTCCAGCAGAGGTTATAAATGACCAGCTCCCCTCCAGCCTCAGGCAAACTCAAGGGGATGTAATAACTGAGCTGGTTGTGATCATCAACCATGTGATGCAGTTGAGACGGACCAGGCCCATTGAGGAAGTCTTTACCCACATGAATCTTGATTTCACGGCCATCCCCCATCCAGCGAATTCCAACCGGTTTAAAGCTTTCCTGGTTTGGCCCAGTGGGTACACTAACAGGCAGTCCCCCTGCCAAGGCGCTCAGGATAGTAAACATCCGTTCTTCAAAATCAAAGTAATCCCCAAACACTTCGCGGCAGCCACTACGGAACTTTTCGGCGTACTGAAAATACATCGTTAAATCTTCCGGACTAGAGGTTAGGGAATAACCATAAACTCGAGGAATTTTATAGTCGCTGGTCCCATGCTCTAAGACAACTGATTGCATGGTAGGGTTCGTCTCTAAATTTTGGACAATGGCCTCCAAGCAATCCTTGGGTATGACTTCACGCACAATCACACCCTGATAGTCATGTTTAAAGAACAGATCCTCAACGATGGATGGATGCTGGGCGACCTCAGATGCATGGATATCAAGGCACTTGAGGGTTGATTCAGATGAGATAACCACAATGAGAGGTCTCCTGGAAATTACTTTAGATTGATGTGTTACTAAAGACTGTATTTTTCCATAGCAATTGTTTTTTTGCTATAGCTCTGTTCTGCCAAGCCAACTGCGATAAAACTCACGGAATTTTAACAGTTGACGATCGTTGCTGACGTAGGAACCACCGCCATCATCTTTGAGAGCATTGAGGATCGGAATATCCTGACCAATTGCTCGCTGGGATTGCCAAACGAACAACCAGTACTCCAGAAAGTCTCGCAGGAAATTGCCTGTTTTTCGAATCATTCCTAGGGTCTGTACTGTTGTTTCGTGAGCGCTGACAGGGGTCAAACACCACAGTGTTTTAAACCTTTCTGCACCATCGTTGTAGGCACTCATTCGACAACCTGCAGCCCAACTGTCGAGACGAAAGCCCAAGCTCTTGGGATAAAACCAGGCGAATGGGCGCTGCCAACTCTTAAGATGACTGGTTCCCAGAGGAAACTGGGCAAACACCCCATACCAGGCAGACTTGGGAATGGGTAGAGACTCCTCTGGCTCCTGGTGCTTATCTAACTCTCCGTAGTTCACCGTAGCACGAACATGCAATTCGTGCAGAGTTAGAAAGTGAAAGATATCAAACAAATTTTCGATCGCTCGGAGTCCTGTAGTGGTCACAGAATAGTCATAGCGGAAAAAACTATACTCATTACCAGCTTCAGCCTCAGGGAATTCTGGAATTGGGAACAAAGGGGTTGGGGTACCATACCAGACCCAGATATAACCATAGCGATCGATCGTGGGGTAAGTCTTTTGTCGAGCCGTTCGAGGAATAGTTTCCAGGTTGGGAACCTCTACACATTGTCCTGTTGCATCATACTGCCAATGGTGAAAGGGACAGCGCAGACAGTTATTCGCCATGACCTTACCCTGGGCTAAACTAGCCCCTAAATGGGCACAGTAGCGAGCCATAATCACTGGCTTCCCCTGGCAATCCCGCCATGCAACGAGAGGCTCTCCAAACAACTGCAACGGTTGTGGCTTCCCCTTCAGCAGATCTGAGCGCATTGCCACATACCAACTTGTGGCATACAGGGTATCTGCCCTCTGAGCCTTTGGGGATAGAGATGTCTGGGCGTGGTTCAGTTGATTGACCATAGGTATCGCTCTCCCGGCTTATTATTGAAACTTTGTTCTACGGGTTCCAATTTTACCTCTGCTTCTTAAAATCACAGATGAACCAATAATTTGCTATAGAGATATAGGGCACTCAAGATTTCCGAATGAACCACTCGTACGGGTTCAAAGAGCGTCTTCTCATGCCACAGTGGCAGGTGCACAGGATTCGTTAGGTCTGCATTCTTATACCTATTAAGAAAGCTTGCTCCCTGGTGCAGTGCTGGGATCAGCCGGGTATTCTGTAACGGCTCTCCAGCCAATAACAATAGTTGCAAAGCACAAGCAGTTTCATCCAAGGTTCCATGATCCCAAGCACCCCAGGATCCATCCAGCCGTTGTGTAGCCAAAAGCCAATTTACAGCCCGCTCAACACTAGAATTAATAGCAGATCCTAAGCCGTACCGATGTAAAGCCAACACACAACAGGTTGTGGCGTAGTAAGGAGAAGCATGCCACTTGTCCTGCCAAGTGCCATTTTCTGCTTGGGTTGATGTCAGGTAGGCCACTATTTTCTCGATCGCCATTTGGTATTTCGAAAAGGCTTTGGGGTGATGAGCCACATAACAACCGAAGGCTTCTAAGATGTGGGCATTGACAGTGGTAGACGGAGTCCGCTCTCCCTCATAGCAGCGGAAATGATTCTCCTCTTGATACACAAGCAGGCTCTCTGGTTCAACCTCATATCCCAGTTGATTCAGAACAAAGATGACGACAGATGTGTCATCAGCATCTGGAGAAGCTTTCTTAGAAAAGCCTATCCCCTGCGATCCCAGCTCTGAGCGAAAGATGTTGTAAACATTTTGAGCTAGAACTTCTGGAATGGGAATACCCGCCTGTATTAAGTTGTAAAACACCCAGGCGCGTTCAAATGTCTCAATGGTGGCAATGGGTAGACCCCCATCGGACCTTGCCGCCAGGGTTTGCAAAACACTCAAGGATTCTCCTGAAGTCTGCTGTTGTTGTTCCAGAAATGCCAGGCTAACGGCTGGAGAGCCGCCGTAGACTCCCTCAACTGCTTCAATATCCCTGACAAGGCTGATGTCACTCCCAAGGACTTCTAGGGTATGATGCAGTTTACGGGGCAAGGCAACTCCTGCCCGAACAGCCTGGCGCAGAGTCTGCAGATAAGTATCATCTTGGGGAGAAAGTTCTAGGCTTAAGAATTTGGTGACTGCTTGCCAGAAAGGTGAGCAAACTGCTCGATCTGCGTCTACAGTTAATGACTTCAAGGCTTCTAAGCTTTGACCAATCCTTTCCACAAGGGCGGGTACGATAATCTCGACAGCAACCGTATCCGGTAGCGTCATATTAGGTGATAGGTGAGTTGCCAAAAAATGCAACCCTCGCCCAGCAGTATCAACAACTTGCTGGGGATCACCGCCAATCTCTTGACCTTTGGCCGCCTCAACAACCAGGTGTAGTAATCCTGATACTGCTGTTAAGGTCGGAACAATGCAATAGTCCCCAGGACCCTCCCAACTGCCATTCTCATTTTGTCGTTGTAAGACAAATTCCAAGCTTCCTTTGGGGCGTAGGGTAATCGGCAACAGAAGGGCGTAGGCTGTGTCATAGATGACAGGCGAGGTCAGCCCCCAATCTGTTGACAAACTGTCCTGAATAACTTGTATGGCTTCTGCTTCCAGGGTATTGAGTGATGTCTCCAGGATGGCATTTACTGGAGATTCAAGAGGTTTTGAGATTATTTGATTTACCTGCATTTGACTGGCCACTGGTACAACAATTTTGTTACGCACTATACAGACAGATAGATTTTCCTTAGAAAGGATCTAAGCACTAACTGCAGTTTAGATAATTTTCGTGACTTATTATGACTTATGAACAAAAAATTCTCAAGCAGAAATTTGGGTAGTTCATGGATAATATACCGTTATTTTGTATGGTGAGGTACCTTTTGAATATAAAAATTTTGTTAATTTAGGATTATAGCGTTTCTAGGACTCATGAGGTACACATTATTTTTTACTTCTTCCCTCTTCCCTCTTCCCTCTTCCCTCTTCCCTCTTCCCTCTTCCCTCTTCCCTGCTCCCTGCTCCGAACGCGCCCCGCGTGGCCAACGGCCTCAGTCCCTGCTCCCTAAAAACCAGAAATTTGTAAGCAGGTGCACAAAATTAATTACACATTTTCCAAAACTCAAAGCCTTACGATGTAAGGGGTACAGAGATTGGTAGTAGGAAATTAATTTTGTTTAGGTGCTTACCTCACAAGTTGTAGAATTGCTATATAGCTGATTTGTCAACAAAAAATTAAGACGGTAATCTTCTTGTCATTAAAGGAATTGAATGAACCATATACAGCCTTTTCATATCTAGTGAGGTATAATCAAGATACTATAATTTGAGCCGAGCTAAGAAAGAAGTGAGACCTTATTCTATTGATTTACGTCATAAGATTATCAATGTTTATGAGAATGAACCTATTTCTCAACGGCAGTTAGCAAAACGGTTTGGAGTGGCTTTGAGTTTTATTCAAAAATTACTGAAACAATATCGAGAGACGGGCTAATCACGCTCCTAAAGTTCGGACAAAGCAAACTCCAACGAAACTCAATGATGAACAACTGGCAGTACTGGGTAGTCTGGTAGAAAAGCATAACGACGCCACGTTGGAAGAACTAAAAAAGCTACTAGCAGATGAAACGGGAGTCCAGATCAGCCGCTCCACAGTATATAATATGTTGAAAAAGCTTAAGTTTACCTTAAAAACAAACCTTTCATGCGGATAAAAAAGAGAGTGATCGAGTGCAAATTAAGCGAGTAGAGTTTTGGCAGTTAGTTCAAGGGTTTCTGGCGAAAAACCTGATATTTATAGATGAATCAGGTGTGAATCTGGGTATGAATCGGTTACGAGCCCGCTCTCTAAAAGGAGAAAGAGCTCATGGAAAACGTCCTCACCACCGAGGAAAAAATGTCTCTATGATTGGAGCTATAGGGTTTAAAGAAATCCTTGCTAAAGCCGAGGTGATGGGAGCAGTGGATAGATTAACCTTTGAAGCATTTATTGCCTGTAAATTAGTTCCCAAACTTTGGAATGAAGCTGTTGTCATTATGGATAACTGCTCAATTCACTTGAGCAAAAATATCGAAGAATTAATTACGGCAGCAGGGACTCGTCTAATTTATTTGCCACCCTATTCACCAGACTTTTCGCCGATTGAGCATCTTTGGTCAAAGATTAAATCGATACTACGGTCAATTGGAGCGAGGAATTATCCTAACTTGGTGGATGCAATTGATGAAGCTTTTGAGCAAGTCTCTCTGAAAGATATTAAAAATTGGTTTACCCATTGCTGTTATTGTACCTTATTAGACTAAAACAGGCTGTATCATCCCTGCATTCATCTGTGTATATAGCGTTTCTAGGACTCATGAGGTACACATTATTTTTTACTTCTTCCCTCTTCCCTCTTCCCTCTTCCCTCTTCCCTCTTCCCTCTTCCCTCTTCCCTGCTCCCTGCTCCGAACGCGCCCCGCGTGGCCAACGGCCTCAGTCCCTGCTCCCTAAAAACCAGAAATTTGTACCTCACAAGTTGTAGAATTGCTATATAACTCATAGTCTTTACTAAGCGCGTCTAAATCGATAAAACCCGCCCAGTGTTCTTCCTACAATCCATCCGGTAAAATTTAAAACTCCCTTGATTTCCTTTCTATCACTTCGACTCAAACAGAATCACCACATACCTGTTTGACGGCTTCAGCAAAATTATTTGCTGAATAACCACAGGTCCACCCAGACCACTTCTAATAACTTCAGCTTGCCCATTGCTCCAGACAAAACGACTACTGCACTGAGCCTTTCAGAAGGATGGGCTGACCTTACTAATACCCTAATGAGTAATCCCTGAGAATCGACTACTATGTAATGTTTATGCCCTTTAACTTGTCTTGATGCAGTAGCTCATGGCGCATGGTTCTGTGTCCGGAACACCGCGATTCTCCTTTGGAGACACTACGTGAACGCACCACTGCTTGCCCCGTGAGAACCCCCGCGTGAAGGCGCAAATCACGCTTTTTTTCCACCATCATGGGCTGCAAACTGCCCACTTGTTTCTGTCGTTTTGACTGATTGAGAGTCCGCTATCCCAATGGTTGATTGTCATTTTCACTCCTTGAGCAAGCCTGATTTTTTCTCGTAACTGGTCATGAATTTGCTGGAATTTTCCTCTTCGCTGGCTCTTCCGGAAAAAAACTCTATTATATACAGTGGTATTGGCAGGCAATTCATGAGGTGACATTTCCCACTGAAAACAAGTCCAATGAACAGCAAAAATACCATTGATAATTTATCTTAAATCAACTTTTATGGGATGTCCAAAGCCAATAGGTTCACGTAGTAATGCTTTAAACACCTCCCACTCTGTATCCCTTAAATCACTTGGATAGGACTTTCTCGTGGGTGCAGCAATTTGAGGTATACGTCTCATTGAGCTAATTCCATTCAATCTGAGCTAGGTTAACATCTATTAATTTTAACTTTTTCTATTTTTAGATTTTCTTTACGAATCAGCTCTAATCAATCTTGCCCCAGCCAAGCAGGCCAAAAATTATTATCATCTCGCCGTTCTTTGGTGTGCCAAGTACCCCGGGCATCACCTCCGAGTCCATGGACAAAAATGACATCCCCACGGCGAGAGGGGTTTTCAGTACCAGAAATTTCAATTAAATCGTTACGATCACTCACAGACTAGCTCTCCAGGAATGAAGGTCATTAGACTTCGCGGCAGTTGTCGGGAACAGGGAACAGCGGATCTCGGAACAGTGGACAATAATTGAGGCTAACAATATAGCACTACCCATTAAAGTTAGGACATTTATACAAGAGGCAAAAGCTGTTTTAGTAAACTTTTGCCTCTAGCATGCATGCCTCTGGCCTTGGGCGTAGCGCTATAACCCTGATCCTCAGCTAAGGTGCTGGCATCGCTGGAATTCACACCCATGGGGTTAAATCGCCATACCCTTACCACATCTTGCTATCCAATAGATTAGCTACCAACTGAGTCGCGAGAACTGCGGAAAGTGCCAATAAATTCTCTGTCTACTCCATATTCCGCCGCTCCCGATTCCCGATTCCCTACTCCCTATAAAAATAACTTATTTTTTTGTTATGAAATAAAATAAATTTATTTCATAAAAGTAAAAAATGTCCGGATAATCAGTTTTTAAACTAACTCAGTATTATCTCTATTTCTCTAACTACATAATATTTAGAAATTATGTTTTTTAAGTAGTATTTCTAATTTACAACAATCTTTATAGGCGGTTAATTTAGAACTATGAAACGAGTTAAACACTAACTCACTTTCAGGATCAACTATCAACTCACAAAGCTCGAAAAACAATGAACAACAACTCTCTTTTTCTAGGCAAAACTCTCATCAACACAGGTCTCATTTTTGCGGGCTTAACTGCTGTACTGGCCACATCAGCTAACGCTGAATCAGCTATTCGCGGATCTGCCGTAGAGACACGGCCTTCTGGGAGTTCTCTCAGTGTTTCCGGTGAGATGATTTTACCTGACACTCTCTACTTTAATGGTCCATTAGTTGTTGCACCAACAGTCACCACTCCTGGAGACAATGCTGCAAATATCACTGACCTCACCTTAACGCCAGGTGCAGTTGCAGCAGTCGCGGGAGTCGCTGACGTTGATACCTCAACAAATACATTCCTTGACTCCGCTGCAGCCGCTCTGGATGCTGCTGTTACTGCTGGTGTAGTTGAGGATCAAGCCGCTATAATCCGTGCCGGAGCAGGTACTGAGGGTTTAGGTGCTCTAGAGTAAATTAACAGTAAATGACTCCTCTTCAATCAGGGCAAACGCATCTTAATTAATCAAGCCTCTATTAGTCTCAACAGTAAGCATATGGGCTATAGAGTCTTAATTTTTAAGTAATCCAGATCAATGGTTTACTGTCAAGACTAATTTAGATACGTTTACCCTGTTTCTTTAATCACATTTTCTTGATTATGCCTCCTGGAATTTCTGTGTAGAGAAATACTAGGAGTATTTTTTATTTTTGTAGATAAAAATAGCAAAGAGAATAGGGAACAGCGGATCTGGGAACAGCGGATCTGGGAACAGCGGATCTGGGAGCAGTAAAAAAAAATTTGCACCTCATTAATTTAAAAATTGCTATATCCATAATTTAGGTAATTATAGGAATTTACGAGAGCATCAATAGCATGAATAAACGACGATTTTGAGTTTTATAAAACTTTTTTTAAATAATTAAAATACTGTATACAATTAGGTTACAACAATGGATGCAATAGCTTTATTTGTCCTAGCCTTTTTTTCTGAGCAAGCCCCAATTTTACCTACAGATTTTAATCATTACAAAATTTATGAAAGCGTACAATTTGAAATCAAAGAGTCGGTTTTTTTTACCTCTGATCCTGATCAGGTTAAAGACTTTATCATTTCTAAGCAGCCAGAGGCTCAGCCAGAAAATAAGCTAAATGTATTGGAAACAGAGGTTGCTGAATCTAGAACAACTGAATCAGAGTCAACCACCTTAACCGCAAAACCCCAAAATCAGGTAATTAAAAAAAAAACTCCCATCAGTGATGTTATAACTCAAAGTGCCACCAAGTATCCTTGGATTATTAATCCCACTGATAAGTTAACTTTTGAACCCACATTATTTAGACCAAACAAAAACGAAAATTACCTAGAGACAGAGTTAAGATTCGCTGACGACAATCCCATTCTAAATAGATTTACCTTTGCTAATTTTCCTAAAGATAGTCAATTTTACTGGATTGTTGATGGCAATACTATTGTCATAGAGACTCAAGGATTCCAAGGTGGTCTTCTGTACCAAGGAAAGTCAAGGGATACTCAACTCACCCAAACAGCGACTGTAGAGCAATCCTTGTGGGGGCTACAATTGATATCGGCTTTGCCCACTAATTTTGAAGATTTAGTTGGAGAGGTTGATGTTAATGACTTGACAGTAACGGTAATATCTGGAGAATTGATCACTCCAGAAGGAATACCGGCTGGTGAAGTAATCATTAATAGTGGCATTGATACTGACGATCCTAATGTCACTGTCTTGGAAAATAGGGTAATCAATCTTGGCAGTGGTTCAACCTTGAATCGTAGCGGTGGAGGCTCTTTATTCCAATTTTTAGATGCAGATAATGCTCCCCGGATTTTGCAAGGTTATCCAACCACAAATTTACAACCTTTGTTAGATAATGGTAATGTTAAATTGGAAGAAGGGGAAATAATTCCTCAAGAGGCTCTACAAGCGGCGGGAATTACCTGGGGAGACCCTTTGACCGGAGAAGGTCTTAATTTCACGGCTCTTTCCACATCTATCCCTGGGGTTAAGATTGCCCAACCAGGGGGAGGTATGACCAATGATTTATTGAATTTATCTGTTAATCCTTTCCTAACTGAAGACCAAAGAGATTTTCATTATCTAAATTCTTTACATTGGATTCCCCTTGGTCAAAGAGCTACTGAAGTTGACTTGAACATTGATAGTCAAGACAGTAAGCATTGGTACAGATTTTATATTAGTAAATCTCACAACCGAAGCTTGATTCAGTATGACCCAGTAGATATCAGTGCCAGTTACTCAAGTATTTTTTCTAACCCAGGTATTTCCCTAACCTTATCCTTTGATGGCGACCTAGATTCGACCCAAATTGCCAATGCGACTCTGGGAATGGTACTGGGGATAGTTTTTGAATTTATTGATTTTAACAATATAGACAACAGTATTCAATACGCTCGACAAAAATTTGACAATAACGAAGGATTTGCTCGGTTACAGACTAAAGCTACTCCCCAACAGCGACGTCAAATCAATCAAAGACTTAATCAAACCTTAGCCACTACTAATCGCTCTAGTCGCCTCAATCAGGTATCGGGTACGGTGACGTTTCCTAGTAAAATTACTCCTAACCACTCTAGGATAGTCCAACTAAGAACAGGTAATCACCAGCGAGCTATTGATTTTATTCAAAGAGATATAAGTGCTTGGGATCAAGGAGATACGTCTTTTTCTGAACTAAGACTATCTAACCAAGATTTTGGTCCATTGGGTTTTATTGCTGGGGTAGTTCCTTTGAATAATACCGCGATTACTCCCAGTAACCAATCATCAGCGGTAGACGTTATTTTGACTAGCCCTGATGGCAGACAATTTGTGCAGCAATTTAGCTCTTCTGATAATACTGTCGTACCAATCAGTAGTGGTAGAGCATTTGATATAGCATTTGATCGGATTACACTCACCCAGACTTCTCAACGAAGTATTCGAGACAGAACCTTTGCTGGTTATGTATCTCTACCTACTATAGAAGTATTAGTAGCTGGTACATCGGAAAATTTAAACTATAGTGTCACCTTAGGAGGTTGGTTTAATCTGGCTCCTAATTCAGCACCAGGAGTTGGAGAAAACAATCCCTCAGAGCTTTCAGAGAATAATGTATTTACCAAAGAACCGACTGTGGGAGTCTATAGCCAAGCTCAGGTAAATTGGCTGAATCGACATGTAGCGCTTGACTCAAGCAATAAACCAATCGCTCTCATCACTCACGTGCCGTTTTTTAGTATTAATTGGAATAGTTCTGCGAATCGTTTGAATCCTTTCCAAATCACAGCCGCCTATTCTTTTTCACGTCAGGGAAAAAGCGTAGGGTATTCAGTTACTCCTGCTATTATCTATACTCCAGAAGGTCTGAATGCTTTTATGCCAGAAAATAGTCAAGGGGAAGTTGTTGGATATGTGACTGGAGAATTAGGAACTGTCGGCGGTTTAAAATCCCAGCTTAATCTAGAGATAGGTACGAAAGTATTTTATGATGTAGAGCTTTCACAACGAGTGATCGATAATTTTTCCCTAGGCGCTTTTGTAAGAAATTTCACCACTACCAATGTGGGGCTTGACAGTCGAGTATCAGGCTTTAACTATGGCGGCATCTTGAGGTACCATTCAGATAATGGTTTATTTATAGACGCTAAACTAGGTACAGGTGACGAGGGATTTGATGCTAGAGTCGAAGCAGGTGCTCAGTTCAAATTTTAATAGTTAGGGTAATGGGATTAGTTAATTTCAATGTTTAAGGTTAGCAGGTTTAATGTTTAAGGTTAGTTGGTTGCAGGTTGGAGGTTGAATCTTGAATTTAGAATTTTGAATCTTGAATTCTAAATTCTAAATTCTAAATTCTAAATTCTAAATTCTAAATTCTAAATTCTAAATTCCTAATAATGAGTGATACTTTTTAATAAAGCTTATTCAACACTTGGTAGAGGAGAGTGAACTCGCAAGAAATTATCTAAATCTTCATAGGTTCCAGCGTAGGTAATAGTGGAAGTATCATAACCTTTGAGATTGACACTGTGTTGCTTGAAGCTAAGCTCAGACTTTCGGATTTTGGAAAGGTAGCGGTATGTATCCTCCCCTAGGGCAATATCTAGACCAAGTTCCTTGGTGGCAGATTCGAGGCGAAAAGCGGCAATTACAGTATCACCAACAGCAGTGTATTCTGGGCGATCGCCACTACCAGTGGTATTACCAACAATAGCATGACCGGTGTTGATTCCAGTACCAATGCGCAATGGAAAGGGCAGAGGATATTCCTTAGACAGATTGGTAGTCATTTTGTTTAGGTCATTGACTGCTTGCAAAATACTCATGGCTTCTTGATCACTGACCCCTTTAGAGCCATGAAACCAAATCGCCATAATCGCGTCACCGATATATTTATCTACCCAACTGCCACACCTTTTCAGAATTTCTCCAGACTCCCGGAACCAGCTACCAATTGCCACTGAGAGGGTGGTTTCATCTAACTGGTGGGTGAGTACAGTGAAGTTCCGGATGTCCACCACCATGACTGAAATCAGGCGGCGCACATGCAATATTGACGTTTGGGTATCTTTATCTATAGGTTCGGGTGGTTCAGTTTGATGAGCCTTGCCTGGGCAGTAAAACTCCAATTCTGTCTGACCAAAAGTAAGATGATCGCCATTGCGCAAGGTCACAGGAATGCTGACTCTGCGCCCATTGACAAATGTACCGTTACGGCTTCCTAAATCAATGAGATAGAAATCACCGTTTTCGGTACACTGCAACATCGCATGGTTTCGGGAAATCCAGCGATCTGAAAGTACAAAATTGTTATCATCACTACGACCGACGGTCCAGCAATTGCTACCAACTAATGGCATATAGTGATTGCCAGAGTCAGTAGGCATAAGTAGGTAAGGGGTGGATCGCAAAGTCACCACAGATATAGGAGCAACAACAGGGTTAACGGAAGCGTTGATCATTGCATCAATGTCCCAAGATTTCCCCACGGTGCGCGCCTCGTGGCGAGTAAATCGCCCTTGGGTCGCACCGCTGATCAGGGAAGGATAGTGCAGCAGTTGGAGAAAACTTTAGCAGCAATAAGTTACTGACTAGTTACTGCTAATCGAGCTTGAGTGTGCTGCTGTCAATGACCCAGCAACACTCATAAGCTGACCCTAGTAGATGCATTCAAAGGATGAGCGAGTCATTTCGGAATGACCATCACCATGACAATGGTCAATACTAACCTAATATAAATATCTAAATATGAAATAAATAAATATAAATAAATGACGAAGGCTTCCGAAGGAGCCCACACTGTACCCTTTTGGGTCAGTGTCTGGAGTCATCATGCTAGGTTAGCTGCTAACCAAAAAAGACTATCTACCACGATTGTACTCAACACGGCTCCACTAAACGTCCACCAATGGGGCTGTTCTTTTGTCAATGACCAAAGACCAACTATTCCTAGCGTAGCAACCAAAACCACTGCCCAGCTAATTCCCCAAGGAGTTTGGACTTGTGCGATCGCATTTTGAAAGATTGGTTTTGCCAGGACTGGCTCTACAAGCATCACCTGACGCCAGTAAGTAATTAGATTCGTCAAGTAGAAATAGATGTCGGTCATGGCTGTACCGAATAACGAACCTAAGTAAAACAGATTTCCTACCTTTCCCCAACCCCGCCACAATCCCCACAGAGCGAATGGTAGACCAATTGCCTCTACGGGTAAATGCCATAGAGGTTCAGTGCGCAACCAACCCCAATATAGTGAACCAGCCAGCCAACTCCAGCTAAATCCCAACAGCAAGTCACCCCAGATTTGGGTTGATGGACGTTGGAGCAGTTTTACACCCAGCCACACCCAAGCCAGGGTGATGGCTAAACTCAACAGTGGGAAAAGCCGCACTAGGGGAGCTTGGAAGAATACTGGTACAGAAACCAGGAAGGAGGCGGCAGCAAATAATAGCCACCCTTGGGGATTACTCACTCCCCTAGAGGGGATAGATAGAAGTAGTTGCCCGGACTGATGAGAATTCCTTGGGCTTAGATGAGAAAACCAAGTATTTTTAAGCAAAATTTTGTTATTTATCTTTAATTATCTTTATTGAACTTAATATACCACTACTAATATGCCCCCTGGGGGCATATTGGCAAGAGTACTGAAATGTGGTGGTTGATGGCAAGGGTAGAAATATCTAATCTGAAGGATAAATTCAAAAACTAATCAAAAATTAAGATTTGCGAAGCCATTGGTGGTGGGCTACGGGTAGGGCGAGGACTATTGCTAGACTTTTTCCCGATTCCCGATTCCCGAGAAGGATAAAATATTAAGGTTTCAGGATTAAAGATCAATACGACATGGAATTGGGATATCATGAAATGTTTGCTAAGAATCCAGATTTCCTTGGCGATTGTTGGTAACTTATGCCAGAATACCGATTGAATTCAGGCTGGCTGATTCAGCTACAGCAACCTCAATAGGGGAAAGAATGGTCTTATCAAAACGTCAATTTATCAATTTTTCTATCATTGCTGTTATTAGTGCCTGCCTTACCTTCCCCTTGAAGGTTCTCGCTACAACTCCTGCCCCAGATGTCTTATCCTCAACCAGTACCACTGCCACAATTACTACGCCCCAAATGACTATTTTTCAGGCGGTGGTGCTGGGTTTTGTACAGGGGTTCACGGAATTCCTGCCGATCAGTAGTACTGCTCATCTAAAAGTGGTACCTGTGGCCTTAGGCTGGGGTGATCCAGGGGTTGCGTTTACGGCTGTGATTCAACTAGGCTCCATTGCGGCGGTGGTGTGGTACTTCTGGGGAGACTTGGCTAAAGTCACTACTGGCGCATTCAAAGCTATCCGTACATCCGATTACCAATCCCAAGACTTCCAGATGGCCCTGGGAATTGCCTTGGGAACTCTACCCATTGTCTTCTTTGGACTGCTGATTAAAATCTTTATCCCTGATTATGATAATTCCCCGATACGGAGTACCATGTCAATCGCCTATGTCTCGATTGTGATGGGTTTATTGATGGGTGTTTCTGAAGTAGTGGGTAAGCGTAAGCGTAACTTTGAGGATTTAGGTCTTAAAGATGGGATCGGGATGGGCTTGGCTCAGGCCTTGGCTTTAATGCCTGGTGTCTCCCGGTCTGGCTCAACTCTCACTGCTGGTTTATTCATGGGTTTGGAACGAGCAACCGCAGCACGGTTTTCCTTTTTGTTGGGCATCCCCGCCATTACCTTAGCTGGTTTAGTGGAGTTAGTCGGTTTGCTCAAAGATGGCATCGGGGATGCTGGGGGAATGTCACTGATTGTAGGGATAATTTCATCCGCAGTATTTTCCTACGTAGCGATCGCATGGATGATCAGCTATCTGAAAAAACAAGGTGTCTGGATATTTGTCTGGTATCGGTTATTGTTTGGGTTAGTAATTTTAGGTGGTATCATAACTGGGCTGTTAGAAAATAGTTAGCGATCGCAAGTGTGAGAAGATAGGGAGATAGGGAGATAGGGAGATAGGGAGATAGGGAGATAGGGAGATAG
>WTKN01000002.1 GCA_011524395.1 Moorena sp. SS36440bin_2 | reverse complement strand
GGCAAGAGGCAAGAGGCAAGAGGCAAGAGGCAAGAGGGAAAAAATCCTGTGTACCTAATTACTCTGAGAACAGATATAATGGAAATGTTTAGCAAACTTAAATGAATTGTGATAAGTTTTTCCCTTTGGGTGCATCTCCTAAAAGCTGTTTGACCCGGTGGTGCGTTACGGGGCGGGCTGTCCCAAAAAGGCGAGAAGAGGCGGAAAATGAGCCCGCCCCTAACACACCCTACGCAACATTTACTTTAGCAATCCTAAAATCAATTGTGATAATTTTTTCCTATTTCCTACTCCCTACTCCCTACTCCCTACTCCCTATTCCCTACTCCCTGTTCCCGATTCCCGATTCCCTTTTATTTCGGAAAAAGCTGATGAACAGTACAACTAAAACCCGGTAGGATAGGAGAGGTTAGGGTATCTTCGCTGAAAAGGGTTGCTACTAATTTGAGCTGACTGTTTTCCCGGCGATAGATTTCGAGCTTGCGAGACCTCCAATCAGCAATCCAATATTCTTTGACGCCTCGTGAAGAGTAAAGTTTTAGTTTAGCTACCCCGGCGAGAAGCCCCGCACCATAATCTTTGATTTGGTGTCGGGATGATAGCCGGAACAGGGTTTATGTAAATTAACAGTTATCATTCACCTGGTTTGTGTTAAGATACTTTGATGGCACTAATCATGAACTACACTTATCGAATTTATCCAGATACAGCTCAACAGGAATTAATGTTGAGTTGGCTAGAAACTTGCCGACGACTTTATAACCGTTGCCTGCGAGACTTAAAGGACTGGATGAATAGTCGGAAGTGTGCAGTTGATCGGTGCTCGCTTAATAGGGAATATATCATGTCGCCTGACATTCCATTCCCCGGATACAGGTCACAGAAGCGACAGTTAACGCAATGGAAAAAGACTGAATCTGACTTGAAAGAAGTTCACTCTCAAGTCACTCAAGATGTCATTAAGCGATTACATACTTCTTGGGAGTCGTTCAGACAAAGAGGAAAAGGTTTTCCACGATTTAAAAAGTACGGTCGCTATCAATCGTTTTTGTTTCCTCAGTTTGCGACTAATCCAATTAAGGGGGATCAAATCAAACTACCCAAGATTGGGCTTGTAGATCTGAGATTACATCGAGAAATTCCTGAAGGATTTCAAATCAAGACTGTACGAGTTGTATCAAGATGTCGAGGAACAAAATGGTTTGTTGTTATCACCATTAAAGCTGATGTTTCTGTTCCGGAAAACCAGGCTTTTGGACGAGCAATCGGAGTAGATGTCGGGTTGATTGATTTCCTAGCTACATCAGATAATTTAACGATTCCTAGACCGAGGTTTTTCATAGACCTACAACGCGAGCTGAAATTGACGAGCGACCCCGCGCCGTCGCACGGCGCTAGGGAACGCGCGAGTTGCTGCAACGTAGAGCATCTCGAAAAAAGAAACGGTCTAAGAATTACGAAAAAGCACAAATCAAGGTAGCACGGTTACATCACCAAATTGGTAATACCCGTAAAGATTTTCACTCTTTAGTTGCACATCAACTCTGTGACCAGGCTGATTCAATTTTTGTAGAAGACATTGATTACAGAGTAATGGCAAAGGGCTTTCTGGGTAAGCATTCTCTTGATGCTGGCTTTGGTCAGTTCAGAGAATTATTGAAATGGGTATGTTGGAAACGAGGAAAGTTTTTCGCAGAAGTTGACCATAAAGGGACATCAAAGCAATGTCCTGAATGTGGAACCGAGTGGGATAATAACCTCTCAATCCGTTGGCATACCTGTGATGAATGCGGGTATTCCAACAATAGAGATGTCGCTTCAGCCGAAGTAATGCGTAATCGTGGAATCAATAAGTACCCAAGGACAATTGGGGAAAGGAAACTGTCTGCTGATAAGTCCGTGTCTGCCGAGGCTTCCTCGGCAGTTCATACCGGACGTAGCGTACTGTCGGGGGTTTTGTACCTAGATAAGTGCTACGCAGAAACTCTTAATCGTGAGGTTAAGAAGCCCGCGCCGTAATCAAAGATTCGGCGTCGGGAGTATGTCACCTTCTCGGTCTCGTCTTTGGTCTTTTTGACTAGCAGATAAAACTTCGACTGCTAATTCTGGGGCACCAGTTAGATGTCCAGATTCGTCTAACGTTAGCGATGCAGCGCGGTCTTGGGAAGGCAGCGCGGTCTTGGGAAGGCAGCGCGGTCTTGGGGGTTCCCCCGGAGACGAAACCTGTTTATTGTGGAGCCTTTATAGTTAGCAGGTTATGCAGAAAAGGGTTAAATATTTGTTAATAGCGATGCAGCGCGGTCTTGGGGAGGCAGTGCGGTCTTGGGGGTTCCCCCCATGACCGCACTGCCGTGGTTTCCCCCATGAGCGACTGCATCAAGACAATAGACTTCGCGGCAGAAGTCGGGAACAGGGAACAGGGAACAGTGGACAAGAATTGACGCAAACACTATTAGAAAAATACTTTTGCAAGAGGTCTAATATAAGTGGAGTGGGCATCCTGACCGCCTGGAAATGAAACAGGCAAGATGCCCGTTCCACAGCCAGATGCCCGGATGCCCACTCCACAGCCAGATGCCCGTTCCAGAAAACTCTTCAAATCATTCGATTATTAAGCAACACCGGAAGCGAGGGGTATTAGAAAAATATACTGGAGAGGGAGCAGGGAGCAGGGAACAGAGAAGAGGGAAGAGGGAAGAGGTAAAAACTAATGTGTACCTCATGAGTCCTAGAAACGCTATATTAAGGTAGTTTAAGCAAAAACTGCACGCAATAAATTTAACTACGTGCAGCTTTGTATTTGTTTGATTGAAAATTTTAGATGAGGTAGAACCTGGTGCTTGCTAGGTAACCCTGATTATTGTTTCTTTGGAACCTAGAGTTGAGTATGGGCTTCAATTAAGAAAAATCCAAAGATAACCAAATTTCTCCGTTACCACCCTTGGAATAAATATCGCTCTCACCTCTTTTACGCCGTATTTTTATTTCCTCAAATTCTATATCAAGATCTCCAGTTACATCACCTGTAAACAAGTTATAGCGAAGATTGAGATCATTACCGCTACCAGGATCTATATCTGCGCGATCATCACCACCTCGGGTTCCACCATCACTATCAAGAAGCTGTATGTCTATAGGAATAGTTACACCAGAGACACTTCTACTAAAACGCCAGTTTGGACGAACGTCATTATCATTAGGTCTTTGAGGACTTTTCTGTTCACTTCCATTGTTAATTGAAACTATGCTATAGAAATCAGAGTCATTTGCTTTTGGAATAATTCCGTAACGGTCACTGTCTAAGTCTCCTTTTACTCGATCTATGGTTACAGATACTCTTCCACTCTGCCTGAGATTGACCTTAGCAGCAGAACTAGTATTATTCTCCTCGTTAGTCTCACCCACAGTATTTTTTATATCTACAATCATACCAATGTAACCAACACCATCATCGAAACTTTTCCAGATAGGACTAGTTTTGTTTGGTAAGGATAGGCTTGCTGACAATAACCCCGTGCTACCAATACCTCCTAGCTCACGGTCACTGACAGTATAACTCCCTATCTCCCAGTCCGTTGTATCAATATTGCTATCCTCAGACAGGTAAAACTTTACATCGAAAGAGCCAGGATCATCAAATCCTGTGTTCTGGATTCGGAAATTAGCATTAAAGTTACTTCCCGTGTTTATGGTAGTCTGTGCCGGGCGGAAACTTCCAACATAAAGGTCAGGACGTAAGCCCATAATATTGACCTTAGCAGCAGAACTAGTATTATTCCCCTCGTTAGTCTCACCCACAGTATTGTTTCTATCTACAATCATACCAATGTAACCAACACCACTACCGAAACTTTTCCAGATAGGACTAGTTTTGTTTGGTAAGGATAACCTTGCCGACAATAACCCCGTGCTACCACTAGCTCCTAGCTCACGGTCACTGACAGTATAACTCCCTATCTCCGTGTCACGAGTAGTAATTCTGTTGTTATCAGACAGGTAAAACTTTACATCGAAAGAGCCAGGATCATCAAATCCTGTGTTCTGGATTTGGAAATTAGCATTAAAGTTGCTTCCTGTGTTTATGGTAGTCTGTGCCGGGCGCAAACTTCTAACATAAAGGTCGATATCCCTATCTCCAGGTGGTCGTAAATCCAGAATTTCATTAGCTAGATCTACCATATCAGGACTTCGAAAATTTATTCCTGTATTTGCAACACCTGTGATTTGTTGACCAGAATTTTGTAGGAGTTCTAAAAATTCTGTAGGTTCTAGGGTACGGTTAAGTTCCTGTTCAGATAACTGTTGTGCTAGTATTGCCATACCCGTAATATGAGGTGCAGCAAAACTTGTGCCATTGCTATTCTGTGGTCTAGTGGTTCCGCCTACAGCATTAGCACCAATAACATTTACTCCTGGAGCAAATATATCTGTTAAGGTGGCATGTCTTTGGGAGAAGGGAGCTACCTGATTGTCATCAGAAACAGCCCCAACAGAAATAACATTAGGATCTGCTGCTGGATAAGCTACGCCTTGCACGCTATTGTTGGGGGAGAAATCATTACCAGAAGCTCCAACTACTATCACACCCCTTGCTCTTAACTCTAGTAACTCATCGTCAATACCATATAAAGTTTGAGCTCTATTTAAATTTTGAGGTGTATAGTTGCCACCACCTAATGACAGATTTACACTGACAATATTGTGTTTCTCCACATTAGTCAAAGTCCACTGCAAAGCCTGTTCTAAATCTCCCCATTCGAAAAAATCCCTTTCATCACGTAGTCGTGTGTCTGGGTCATCAAATGATGTAAATACTTTAAGTGCTGCGATATTAGCTCTTGGAGCTACTCCATCTTCCGAAGCTATAATACTAGCTACATGAGAACCATGATTATCAACATCAATCGCATCCATATAGCCATCAGCAAAGTCTTGATGATAGATAATTCGATCTGCCACACCATCATTATTTCTATCGGGTCCAAAAAAGGGATGGTCTAAATCGATTCCCGTATCTATAACTACAGCCGTGTAACCACTACCATCTATACCGGAAAACTCAGGGCGAGAACCTAGAGCTTTGTTCCCACTACGAAAATCATCTACCTCTATTGAGGGTAAAGAACTTGCTGTTGATAAAGTACCCCTAGCATCGGAACCAGTAGTGGTTATAGTAACACCACTAACTGTCTGAATCTTAGGTGTTACCGCTAAATTCAAATCATAATCGGTTCCTTCATCACTAGACGTGGAAACCCTAACTCGATAAGCACCAGCACCAAGCTCCCTATCAATATTAATCTCCCCAGTGCTGGAACTTTGATAATTCTCAATTACAGTACCATTGGTGTCTAATAACTCGACGCTGACATCAGCATCTAAATCAGTGAGATTAAGTTCAAAGTCATTGGTAGCCCCTAAGCTAAAGGCATAGTAGTCAGCAGAATCATTGTTTCCCACCCATCCTTCATAAGTTTTGCCATTACTCGCCACGCTGACACTACGGGCTTCACTGAAGGTGTTACCTACAATGTCATTGGAAAAGCTATCGATATCAGGATCAACTGGAGTAGGATCGGTAGGTTTTATAACTTTCAATTTCTCGCCCCTTGGAGAGCCTACTCCATCCCTGCTAGACATGGAATATAGCCAACCTTCTACTTGGGTAGCATTTCCAAACACCTCAGACCAGGAGAACTCAAAAGAATGCTTAGAACCTGTTGTGCTTGATGTACCATTGGTAAGAGGCACACTAAATAGACCGGCTCGTCCTGGAGTTGCTCCAACAATTTCAAAGCTTGTTTTTGATAGTCGAGAAAGTACCTGTCCATTATCTCCACCCGTGAAATAAAGGTAAGGAACTCCTGGTGACCAATCACCATAGGTTTCTGCTTCTACTTTGACAGTATCCCCATCAACAGCAACTTTTAAACTCTTAAAATCCTGGTTGTCACTAATATTTTGTTCGTTGTTATCGTAGGCAAAACTTAATCCGGGAGTTTCTACCTTAGAGAAAGCTGTAATGTTATACTCTCCTGTAGCGCGAGGATGAGAACTGCTAGCCCTGAGAATATAATCAATATTTTCTTCTGCGGTGAACTCTATCTGGGAATTGCGAGTACCAGCAAAGTCATTGTTGACACTAACTACTTCTCCAGTACTAGCATCAACTAATTGTAAAAAATTATCAAAAGTAGAATTAAGTTCTACTAGTATCTCTTGTCCCGGCAGTACTCCTGTTAGTAAATAATCATCTTTGAATTTACCAGTAAGAGTCGGATTATTTAAATCTGTTTGGCTTAAGTATCCCGTAATAGTTTGGTTTACTTCGATTAATTCAGCTCCTTCACTGATACCTACAGGAGAGTTATTATTGTTTGAATTGGTGGCGAATGGGTCTGAATTTGGTAAGGAACTCGCTGCATCAAAAATGCTAGCATCTTCATTAAATCTGAAAAAACTCATATCAACTCCTACAATTTTTTTTGTCGGAAATTGATACACCCTTGAAAGCCAGAAAATTAATTAATAAACCTGAACCTTGAAGGTAAATTTACTTTGAATGAATCTAATTAATTTTTTGTTGGTTTCATCTATCTGATAGTGTTAGCCAGTTGTCTCGGACCTTCCGCTCAAAACCTGCATCCCATCACCCAGGCATAATCAGGCTTTGAGGCACTTGTGTCCGGCAGTCAGACCAGTGCCTTCAGCCAAATTGAGGTAAGCATTCAGCCGTCAGTAGTCAGTGGTCACTGTTGGCGTAGCCTGCGCGTAGCGCTAATCGCTGTTCGCTGATACGCGACACGCTGATAGCTGTTGGCGTAGCCTGCGCGTAGCCCATTAGCTTACGTTGTAATTGTTGTAATCAAAAGTGAGCACAGATATTGATTGGTGCCTAAAAAAATCCGGAATATCATTATAATGAATGTTTTTTCCCCTTCATATAAGATAATTAACCGGAAAAAAATCCCTATTTAGGGCTTGCTGAATAAAAGTAGGAGGCTTGCTATATCAGGGTTTCAAGCCTTTTTTTTTCCAATAAGTGCAAGGATTAAGCAATCCACAAGCTCAAAACATAAGCACAAATGATGAAAGTCACTGCTTCTCTTGCACGGATGAGCACTCCGGAACTCTTGCCGTCTTGATGCAGTCGCTCATGGGGGAAACCCCCAAGACCGCGCTGCA
>WTKN01000311.1 GCA_011524395.1 Moorena sp. SS36440bin_2 | reverse complement strand
CTTGCTGTAAGAGGTCTAGGCTTCAAAAATCCCAATTTAAATGCGCGACAGCTTATGAATGGGCGATCATCTAGTTTTGGTAACGCCCCTTAACTCTTCCAACTTGGGTAGATTTTGAAAGTGCATAATCAGACCCAAAATCAGCAATGCCCCGTACTTCAGGTGCGACCCAAGGGCGATTTACTCGCCCATTGGAAAGCGCACCTAAAAGAGAATTTGGGTTGTAGTATCGCAGAGGTAATTATGAAGATTGCAGTAGGAGCGGATTCTTATGGATTCGACCTTAAGCAAGCTGTCAAAGAGTACCTAATTAACAAAGGAATAGAAATAGAGGATGTAGCCATTAACAAGCAGGAGGCTGAGACGCCTTACTATCAGATCGCTTCTGAGGTAGCTCAACGAGTGGGAAGCCAGCAAGCGGATCGAGGTATCCTGGTGTGCGGTACGGGTATGGGAATGGCGATCATCGCCAACAAGCACCCTGTTGTCTACGCGGCGGTGTGTGAGAACACGAACGCTGCTGAAAAATCCCGCTCCACCAATAACTCCAACGTTTTAACTCTGGGAGGGTTTATCACCCCACCTGAAGTAGCGGTAGAGATTGTTGATACTTGGCTGACCACCGAGTTTACATCCGGATGGGAGCCACCGATTCAGGAATGGCTGGAAAACTCGATCAATGATATTGCTATTTTGGAGAATGAGCAGTTTGGCAGTGCCACCAACTAATGCGATCGCACAATTGAGAAATAGTGACCAAGACCCTGGGACTCCACTCAGATGAAACCAATGCTTACCGGTTTTATTCAAATGGTGATCGCGTAGCGTGCGCGTAGCGCATTAGCTGATCGCTTACTGTCAGTAACCAAAACTATTTCCCAGATAGTCTAAACAAGTATCTGGGGATTAACGGGAATTAACTAGGGTAACCCAAGTTGATCAATTTAGGCTATCCAGTGATCAATCCTCCTTTGCTTCTTTAACTAACTTGGTTATTGCTTCGATAATTGTTTTAGAGTACACAGTTAAGGCAATGACTGCTGCCACTGCTGCTCCACCTTGGATCAGGGGGATAGCTAGCCCGCCATTAACAGAAGGTGTATCGGGAGTTGTTGCTACAGCTTCAGTAGCAACAACCTGGCTAACTTCTACGGGGATAGTTAGCTCGCCAACAGGTGTATTCGGAGTTGATGCACCTGTTGATGTACCAACAACCTGGCTAACTTCCACATTGACATGGATATTTTTATATGGTATCATGTTGGTTTAGCGGCTCTTTAAGAGCCGTGTTAATTTTCTATGTTAGAAGGACAGCAGCCAGAACCGGCCTGCGAAACTGAGTCTGGCTGAGTCTTTCTAATATTAAAATCTGGCACTACTCCACCTACATGGCAACAAGGCAAAGCACGGTAAATCACACAGATAAACTGTGCTAGAGGTAGTAATGACTAGGACCATTGAAGGCTAAAACACTACTCAACTTCCCTGGTTCATATAATCAGGAGCCGGTAATGGTGATTCTCTCACCTCAGGTTTTTTTGGCGTAGCCTTCCATAAGGGTAGCCGACGATTCAGTCCTGTGATTCACTTGCTTAGTTGAAAATACCTCTTACATCGACCATTTCCAGATTAGGAGCATTACCAAGCGCTGGGAATCAGAAGAATGAGTCGATTTGATTTTTAGATCCAACCAGACTCTAAAAAATCTGAAATGCCAAGCTTTTAGGAATAGCTATATTTATAGCTTATCCGTGGAAATACTATTGTGTCAAGTCTGATTGGATCTTATGCTAAGCATACTTGATGACTTGCCGTAATGTCAACACAATTCCTTCACCTTCTCGGGATTTAACTTAAAGTTTTTATAAATTTTGACCATTAAGGGGTGAGAGGGTGCATCTAACTTTTGCAAAAATACTCCGATGGAAGCATAAAACACAACTTTTGTTCCCTGAATTATAGATTTAAAACTTTGAGATGCAACCCTTACTTATATCATTTTGATAGCAACCCCTGCAGCTCAAATGCTGGCACATTAGCCAGTTACTTCGGTTCTAATTTATACATTCTTCCACCATAAACTCTCCCTTCAGTAACCATAGCTTTCCCAGTAATCTGGTTAAGCGCTTCTATCAGCAATTTGTCCAAGTTTGGATTTTGGTTTATGGCGTTTTCCAAATCTGGCTTGGGGTAGAGAATCAGATATGAGTTGCTAACAATTTCTTTTGAATAGCTGATCATAAATCTAAATTGCTTTTTCCCTTCTTTGTCTGAACGTTGTAATCAATTTACTGATAGCTAATAGCTGATGACTGAATACTTACGGATAGAGATAATTAACATTTTAATCAATTAGATACTTAAGACTCATTCCCTTCCTAGCTTTTATTATTGCTCTTAATTGGCGCAGTTTCTCGGAAACAGGGGGCGGATTGAGTCGTTGCTGCTCCCTCATAGTGTGACCATGAAAGAGCCAGTTTTTCATATATTCGCTGACAGCGTTTTGATTTTGCAGGTAATAGAGGATATTGACATCTCCCCCACTTAAAAGAGGGGGATTCTAAAAGGTTGTTACGAGGCAGGGTGAACCCGTGCCTCTTCACTTTTTTTTCGATATAATTTCTTCAAGGAGTTGAAGACGTCATACCGATGTGGGACTGTCAACGATCCCCTACCCACCTTGGTTAAGTCTAAACCTAACTGTGTGGCTACTTTTCGGGCTATATTTGCAGCGCCGTTACAGTCGGCATTAATTAGCCAACCAAGTGAAGTTTTGTACAATCCACGCCTTACTCTCTTACCTGAAGGTGTCCATCCTTTGGGTTTTTCACCATGTTTTGGGAGGCTGTCTTCGTCTAAGTAAGACGCTTTACTTGTGTAGGATTCCTCAGTAACTGTTAACTTAATTCCATACTCAAAGGCTAGTTGTTTCAATCTTTCTATTAATCTTTTTGTAGGAATTACGACAAAGTTCTGATTGCCGCGAAATCCCATATTCGATGACTCTTTTTGCCGCTCGTTCCACCCAATGATTAAATTTCCGATGCGATCACTCAAACACCGATTAATGATAAACCTCGCGGTTTTATTGATCGCATCTCGCATCTGATTATTACGTTTTATTTGCACTCTGTCAAGGTTTGCGTCCCAATAAAATTCTGGCTTCCCTTGCTTGTATTTGGCCACCAAACGAGAGTAACCTTGATTCATGGACTTGAGCTTGCGACCATCAATTATCAGGCTTTTCCCTTGAGTTGAAACCCCAGTTAGCCAGTTAGTTCCACCGTGATCAAAACTCCAAGCTTGAGAATAATCAAGATTTGGGTTGTGTTCAACTGGTTGCTTACCATCATCTATAACCCAATCAATCCACAGTTCTCCTAAATATGGACGAATTGTTACCTCTTTGACCCAGTCTGGATCTATGAAATCCGGGGGTTCTAGGACTATTTCAGTAAGTAATTCTGGTTTACTCTCTTTGCTTATAGACGGATAAAATAGCCCTTTATTATAAGTAAGTGCCTGCTTTGGGAAAGTAACAGCGGATAAACCACCTTTTTTTCGATACCTAAGAAGTCTTGGTCTGTCTACCTGACCTTTGTAGTAGAGCCCAACTAACTGGTTATAACTTGTAATTGATTCAGCTACAGACTTGAGGGTTTGCTGTGCCGATTGGGCAGCCATCGCCTTGTAGTGAGAGTTATCCTTTAGTTCTTTACAAAGCTCTGCGTATTTAATACTACATTTGTAAGTCTTCCATCCATAGCGTAGTTCGTCGTTTTTCCAGTAAGTTGTAAAAGCCTCTGGTTGCTGCTCTAACCAGCTATAGTGTTTTTGTTTGGAGTAATAGGTAGCACAATTCCATAGGCTGTTAGCGTTCTCGCACTGAAACAGCCAGAAAGCTATTTCTTCGTCTGTAAACGTTGCTTTTACAGGAATTGTTTTATACATTTTGGCTATCACCCCCTTATAGATATTATGACATACTTTAAAACTAAAAATTTACCGGTTTTTGGGACACGACGCCGATATTCCCAGTCGCTCTGTTTCACCCCCGGTATAAAGACGCAGGGCTCTCACATTTCGAGATATCTTAGTATACTTGTTCTAGAGTTAATGATGTATAAGCTTGAGCAATTTCTTCTGGGGTTTTATGACAGTCTAGATAGTCATATAATATAGTTTCAATACCAATTCTTGTTCCTTTGAGGCGAATGTCAGTAGGAGCAATAAAGTTGAAATAGTCTGTTAAAGCTTGATTTGACATGAGCGTTACGTCAATAAACTAGTAAGTTTTATTGTAAACAGAAGTCTTTAGGTTATTGATGTGTAAACCCCGACAGTGACGTAGGGTGCGTTAGGGAAGGGCGAGCCCTCATTTTCTCGGTAGCCAGCTTTGAGACAGCCGCCCCGTAACGCACCACGAGGTGTAATTGTTTACCAGTATTCCTAAGGCGAATAACCTTCAAGATTATTTCCACATAATCGCTCCAACAACTCCCTGGGAATAGCATCGAAATGTTCTAACAAAAAGTCCATCAGGGCAAGATGTCGTAACACGTCAGCAGCAGGAGCTTTATAGCGCTTAGTTCCAGCAAACCAGCTGTTAACTGTACTGATGGAGCGGGAGCAGATTAATGCCATGTCTTCTCGACTGACCTCCCATTTCGAGATGAATTCCTTTGGTGTCATGGCCAGTTGCCAGTTACTGTACAGTTGAATCAGGATTCGGTCTAAGTCAGTCAGGGTACGAGGATAGGATTTTGGGCGAGGGGGTTTCTTGCCTGCTAGTTGTGCCAGGCGGTCTAGGTATCGCTGGTAATAGATAGCATGATCAGTTGAGGGTTTGTTTGGCATGATGGAATTAGCTCCAATATCCTTGGGGAATAAGCCGCGCTGTTGGAATGATGGTCTCAAGAAGCGCGGCTTTTTGTCCGATAATTATATCGAAACAGTAGACATTTTTATTATTACTAATAAAGGCTAAATTGTCAATATTATCTTTTAATAAAATTACAATTTTTAGAAATTCAAATAGTTTTATATTGGCAATTTTAACGATTAGCTATTAATTAAATTTATGCTGCAGTAATTTAATCAATTAATATAGCATTTTTAAAATAGCCGATGGAAACAATATTGTTTCCATCTTGCCTATTGCCTATTGCTAGCATGCCTATTGCCTACTCCCTACTCCCTACTCCCTATCAACAATACATTTCGCCTCCAAAACCACCAATCCTTTAGTTTCAAACACCGAACAGGATGCCATCACTTCTTCCAAAGCAGGTTTTATCCCTTGTTCAAGTTGTTCAATAGCATTATTAGCTGCTGGCTGATACTGCTTCAACCACTTTCTATCTTTAATAGCATCAGCCTTTAACTCGATTGGGTTTAGTACCCAAAAATCGATATCATAGGTTTTAATAAACTCCTTAACAACGGAGAGATTAGCACTATATTGGGCATCAATTAAATCTAGAGTTCGTTGTCGAAATTTATAATAATATCCAACATGGTAAGGAATAGCATATTCACTCGCTACCAAAACCGAACGCTGAGCAAAAGTGGGGATATTATTCATCTCTGGAGACAGAGAAGCAATTAAGCTATCTTTCGGTTGTTGTTGAAAAAAATTATACAAGGATGGAGTATCCCCGACTTTATAAGCAGTAATGGGAAAATTATCCACAAAACTAGGATATAATAGTAAGGCTGCTGCAATTATGGTAGTAGTTGCTATCGCGATAAAGTTAGGTATAGAAAAAATTCCAGAAAAACCAGAGCTAGAAAAACTGTTTTGGCTAGGTTGGCTTGCCCACTTAAATACGCTATCAATCAGAATGATAAAAACGATGCCAGCACTTAGCACCATGACCACTCTCAGACTATGTTGAGTATAGCGACTAGGAAGATGCAATTTAAATAGCAAAACATGAGCAGCAACAAACATCCCGAGAGAGGCTAGCGTCATCTGGAGCAAAAGAGTAATTTCTTTACTGATCTGCTTGACTAAGGGAAATTTATTGGGAAATAAAGGCAAGACCAGCAGTAAAAATCCCGCTGCATTAGTTGCTGGAGTAAGGATGGAAGTCAGACGAATTCCGCTTCTGCCTTTTAACCAAAACTTAGCGGGATCATCGTCATAAAAAAAACGCGATCGCCCCCCTGGAAAAAACTCTGGTAACTGTCTGGCTTCAGGGACAGAAATCACTGGACCAAACTCATTGGTTTTGAGAGCATAGGGCAGCATCACCAAAAAGGCTACTATCAATCCTGCCAGACAAAACCAACGTCGCTCTTCGGATAAGCCTAACTTACCATTGCGCCATTCAAATAGTCGTAAAACTAAGGTACCGGAAGAGATAAAGACTAACTGGGGATAGAATAGACCTTGAAGTGCGATCGCACCCAAACAAAACCACAATGACCCCCGCACTAGGTAATACATAAACCCCAACAACAGGGGATAGACAAATGCCTTCGGTGTTCCAGACACCACTGTATCAGTCATTCCCAAGGCTTGAGACAGCAAGAGCGTAGCACTAAAAGCAGCTGCTGGTACTGGCAACAATTCCAGACATACCCAAAAGCAATAGCTTGCTGTTACCAAATTCAACCCTACCGGTAAGAGTTTGTTAAATAGCAATGGATTAACACCCAATGCTGCTATCACTCGATAAACTGTAGTGTAGCCAGCGGGAGCAACCGTTTGAAAGTAATCAGCAATTAAGTCTTTAGGAAACAGCTCTGGATCAAGAAATCGCATCATCCAAAATATATGTTGTCGTGCATCATCTTGGACAATATACTCACCGCTGAAGGCTTCTCGTAGTGCTAGCAAGCTATACACTACGGTAAAGGTTAGGCTGAGGCTAAACCAAAAGATAACTTGAGGAGTAAATCGTTTGTTACAAGGAGTTGTTAGTAATCTTTGAATAGGGGCAATCATTGAGTATAGGGAATAGGGAATAAAGAATAGGGAGTCGGGAGTCGGGAGTCGGGAATCGGGAAAAAATATTGTGTCTTATCTTACTATAAGAAACGCTATTTTTATTAATAAATATTACTTGCAACTGACAGCTAGCACCAGTTAAAAAACAATTAATATCGGAAGGGATAATAATAAATTTCAGTACTCAAATAATTAAATATTATCACTGTTCCCTATTCCCTGCTCCCTACTCCCTGCTCCCTGCTC
>WTKN01000137.1 GCA_011524395.1 Moorena sp. SS36440bin_2 | reverse complement strand
CTCCCCATCTCCCCATCTCCCCATCTCCCCATCTCCCCACACTTTTATTATGGGTATTCAACCAGACTTGATATTACTTGTTAGGTTGGGGTGTCATCCGCAGATAGGGCTTAATTACCTCATATCCTTTGGGAAACCGTTCCTTCAACTCTTCTGGATCTTTGATAGATGGTACAATAACGCAGTCATCCCCGTCTTTCCAGTTAACGGGAGTAGCCACTTTATAGTCATCGGTCAACTGTAGGGAGTCAATCACTCGCAGGATTTCCTCAAAGTTACGACCGGTGCTAGCAGGGTAGGTTAACACTAACCGCAATTTCTTCTGTGAGTCGATGACGAAAACAGAGCGTACGGTTAAGGTATTGTCAGCGTTGGGGTGGATCATATCGTAAAGGTCCGACACCTTTTTATCTGGATCCGCCAAAATAGGGTAGTTGACCGTTGTTGTCTGGGTTTCGTTGATATCTCCAATCCAGCCTTTGTGGGAGTCAACATCATCCACGCTCAAGGCTATCACTTTAACATTGCGCTTCTCAAATTCGGGCTTGAGTTTAGCTACCATACCTAACTCGGTGGTGCAAACTGGGGTGAAGTCCGCTGGGTGAGAAAACAGCACTACCCAGCTATCTCCTGCCCATTGATACAAATTAATCTCACCTTCGCTAGAATTCTGAGTAAAGTCGGGTACGGTATCCCCCAATCGTAGAGTCATGGCCAAATCCTGTTGCTATTTGTTCTTCTCAGGACTGTTATAGTGCCACAAAAGTCAGGTTTATCCCTCAGCTTTTAGATCTATTTTAGGATTTGCTTAGGAATTCTTTATTCAGCGGTCAGGGGTCAGCGGTCAGGGGTCAGCGGTCAGGGGTCAGCCATTCGCCAATGGCCAAGGCTGATGGTACTTGAGTTGCTTATTTTATTTAAAGGTGGGCGTAGCGCTAATCGCTGTTCGCTGATAACTGATAGCTTGTAGCTGACAAAGCAAGATTTGTCAATGAACTAGGGTGGTAACTTCTGATATTCTGGAAAAAGTTGAGGTCTTGTGTCTGGACTTCGATATTATGAGATGATGAGAAACAAAAATTAAACTAAACCCACAGAGATTAATTTCTCTTAGTGCTGTGTTGTGTAAGTAAGGAGTTTTATGATGAGAAAACTGGTTCATCTGGCAGTGCTATGCCTTTTAGTGCTTAGCTTGGGGTGCTTGGGCTTACCCCAAAGTGCGATCGCTTCCCCTATGTCTTCAGCAGACACATTTTCGTTAAATAACTTAACGTTGCCCTCATCTACCGCTTTAATCGCTCGTTCCCGGAGCAATGCGGCTGATCGCAAGTTAGGCACGGAGTTTGGTAAGAAGACTGACCTGAACAATACTCCTATGCGTAAGTTTCGCAAATATCGCGGATTCTACCCAAACTTGGCTAGTAAGATTGTTAATTATGCTAAAGACGAGGGGGACTACAAGTCAGTAGAAGATGTTCTGAAAATTCCGGGACTAAGCAAACGCCAGAAGAAACTGTTACAAAAGCAAATTGAAAAAGGTAGTTTTACCGTGACTCCTCGGTCAGAGATTTATAATGCGGGCGACGATCGCTATAATCCTGGCGTATACTAACAACGCCATCGGTAGTTAACTTTAGATTTTTTGTCTCCAGATAAAGCTTTTCTAGCTGAGCGCTTAGCGCTTAGCTAGATCAATCTTTTTAGGTTTTGAAGGGCTTTGACTCAGCTGAGCAGAAACACTAGCCGGCATAGTTTACCGTGCGTGCTTGTCCGTCAGGGTAATAAACTCCTAGATTGAAAAATTAAGACTAAAAATTAAGACTAAACATTCAAACACAATTGAACATAATTACTGTTGTCTGAATCCACTGACTGAGTGTTACCGGGCCTAGGGGATAAATCATTATCCAGCAAAATTTCACTAGTACCTAACCTCAGATCATCACTAGCTAACCAGTTCTGGAACACTTCCATGCGATCATCTTCTGGACTAACTAGCTGATAAACTCTGAACCGCTTTTTCCCTTGGCTCTGATAACGAATACACTGTAAGCCATAGCCGATTTTATCCAAGAAGCGCCTGATAATAACAATCGGAGTTGCTTTTTTAGCTAGTCCTATTCCTGTGATGGTTTTGATAGCACAACGGTTTGCTAATGCGATCGCAGCCATCTCCTGCAAGTCCTGATCAGTATTTTTGAGTTCTCGTTCCAGATTTTCTAATAGAATTGGTATCCCCAAAACTTTCATGGTACCAATCATGGCTCCGAGCACAGCACGATTGAAATCCGGTAGAAATATACTCCCTTGACCTTGCTCAATTAATAGTCGCGCTACCTTAGCATCCCGTTCTGCTAGATGTTGCCGACCGATGGTAAGAAAATAATGCAGCCGTAGCTGCTTATACCAGCCTTGGTCATCTTTGAGTACTAGTTCTGGTGTGACTGGGATGCCATAACGCTGCTTTAAATCGTACTTCCGTAGTGAGCGACGCTCCGATGGGTTTTTGACTAAGCGTTTGCTAATCGTTTGATATTGGCTATCACTGAAGTCTTGACTAGATGCGATCGCATTACACTCAGCCTGATAGTTTTGGTCTCTAACTGCAGTAATCGCTGCCATCAGAGCATTCTGTGCTCCCAACTCTTCCGCTTGGGGTGAACCCTTAGACTTCTTTTTCCCAGCTTTAGTGGAACTGGCTGGGGAAACATCCATCACCAGATGACCTTCAGCACGCAATCCTGCTAGCACCGATTCCCGATAGCTCACCATTGCCGCATTGAAGCGGACAGCCATTTTAGCCCAGCACATCAAGGATTCTGCTTGAAAGCCCGTATCTAAATCATCCACAGCATCGAAATCCGATTGTTGTAGCAACCGAATATTCATTTGGGTCAAACGCTGTCCAGATGCCAGCAGTGAGGATAGAGAGTTCGAGCCATTACCCACTCGATTAAAGCCATAGGGGGCTACCCAGATGAAGCGGGGTAGATTTTCTCGGATTCGCCCTAAGGTTTGTCTGACACTATTTTCTCCTTGCACCCCTTGGGCAATACACCACACAGAGGTAAAGTGTCCCCGCAGATCAATACTCACTCCCGTTTCAATAGCAGGACTAGTTAATACAATGTCATACTCCCCTAAAACATTGTTGAGGTTATTGATACACCCCATGGCTGGATGACTGGTTTCACCAAGGGATTCCGAATCAATGCGCAATATCCGGAGGTGGGGAAATTGCTTTTTTAGGTAAGCTTCTAGAGTGCAAGTACCCCATTGGCTCTTCGGTTTTTGAGCCGAAAGACACACAAACGGTTTGCCTCCTTGAGCAATGTGTGCTTCTAGCTCTCGCACTAGTCTTTTTGGTGTGCTATCGGTATAGTTATGAACTTGCCAGGACCCGTCAATGTTGGGTTTCCAGTCATTCTCAATGATGAAGGGTTCCAGGTCAACGCCAGACAAGCTGAGTAAGTAATCTATCGATATATCACTCAAGTCCGCATCCGCAATATAAACTTGACCAGACCCCCCCAAGACATTCTGGATTAGGGTTTTCAGGGATTTGAGAATAGCAACCCGATTACTCTGACAGGTGCTAGAGTTCAATCCATGCCAGAGCACTTGCTCCACTTCATCGATAATTACTACACCATCAGACCAGTTAGCGGCATTGAAGCGAGCCTGAGAATTACCATGCAAGGAGTCGAGACATAAACCATAACCTAACACCCCTTCCTTCTGGTCATCCCTGACCTCAGTGATATACTTGATGCCGAAGCGTTGGCACAATGCTTCTACTAATCGCACCCGATGACCAAGCACCAACACCCATTGGTTTCGGGCTAGGGCTTGAGAGACAATTTTTTCCAGTAGTTGGGTTTTTCCAGTACCCTTAGGGGATTTAATCCCAATCAGTTGGGCTGTATCGGGAATCGGAAGTTCTTGCAGATAGCGGCAATTTACTTTAAGGTTAGCTCGATAGGTGAGCTGGGTTAGGGATTTAGCTTTCCAAGTATCCAGGGGGAGTGCTCGTTGGTAAACTTGCTCAAAGGTCTTCTGACCTTGATCAGCAATTAAATCATCTACCCCTTTGCCTAGCTGGGCATCCCAAGTTATTACCTTCACAGGGCAACCTGCTTTATTGAGCAGATATCCCATTCTACGAATCGCAGCATTGACAGCTTTGATGGTATTTGGTTTGGAGTCTTGGTCAAAGACTATGTAAATCGGTCGCTCCGGAGTAGCTAGTTTCCGTAGTTGAGGAATCAAGTCAGACTTCCCAATCCGATTTCCCTGGGCATCCCTACGGATTCGATACCCACCATTAATTCCTGGTAATGCGATCGCAGCGTAACCAGCAGTCAGTAAAGCTCCAGCTTTCTTAGCGCCCTCAGTAATACACAAGGGAATCGAGGGGTGAGAGATTAGCCACTGCCAAAACCCTAGATCAGGTTGATTGTGGTCAAGGTCTGTGGGGAGAATAGTAAAATCATTGTGCTCAGCAATCCGTTGCCACAGGTGCAAAGGTACTCGCAGAGCAAACAAGCCTGTGGGGGTTTTGGGGGGATGTTCATATTTTATTAGCTTCCTAGTTTCCCCACTGTGACGGGGTTGGCTGGGTTTGAAACAGCCCCAAATATCTTCCTGACCAGTAAGCAGGTCAATACCAGAACACCACCATCCCCCTTGTTCGAGGTGTTGATAGCGTTCCAGAATCGAGTTTAGCAATCGACCATCATTGCGTCTGGGCAGGGAGTCGGAATAGAAGAGATACTCAAATGGGCTAGAGCCTTCAAGAGACCTTACATTGAGGCGAGTCAGCTGTTCATCAACACTACTAGCTGTCCACTCCTGGATATGGTTTATGGGTTTGGGGAAGACTCTGGCAGAGGTCACGCTATATCTAGTAGTTTTATCTTTAACTTAAGGAATATAACACTATTTGAGACCTAATAGCTTATTTTACCTAATGCTTTAGGTTTTGTTTACAGTTCACCGTTTACCGTTCACTGTTGACGGTTGATAGTACCATAAAATGATCACTTATGCCTACCATCGGATTACCAGTAATTAGTGTAATTAGTTATTAGTTATTTAGGGATCCGTGTAGGAATTGTGACAATTTTTGTTCCCTACTCCCTACTCCCTACTCCCTACTCCCTACTCCCTGTTCCCTTTGCTATTGCACCATATTCCCATAGTCTGGGCGAGAGTTGGAAACGCCACTTTCACCCTCATTTCTCTAATTATTATTGCCCTAAGTTTAGGTCAAGCAGGTTGGTTTCGGTGGTTAGCGCTTCACATAGCTAATTGGGGATGTGGTCGTGGCCATTTGCTTTTCTCCTTAGTGATCCTAGTCGGGATGTTATTGAGCAATGTGTTTACTAACGTGGCCACGACCATAGTCTGGACAGCTGCTGTCATGGAAATTTTGCTGCTGCTTGGCTTTAGTGCCAAAGCTACTCTAGCATTTGTATTTACTAGTGGTTTTATTACCGATGCTGCTAGCTTGCTACTGCCAATGAGTAATCCAGTAAATCTGATTTATGTTGATTATTTACAGATTTCCTGGTTGCGCTATGTGATGGTGATGTTGCCCGTAACCATTGCCACAATAGCGACTAGTATCATCATTCTCTGGTTCTATTTTGAACCCCAAATCCCCCTGACCTATAACCTTGCCCGTTTACCACCACCTAATCGTGCGATTCGAGATTCCTTAATCTTTAAATTGAGTTTTCCTATTTTAGGACTACTCCTAATTGGTTACTTGTTCGCAAAAGTCCTAAATTTCCCCATTGCCTGGATTGCTGCTATGGCAGCTTTAGTGATGGTGGCATTAGCAGCACGTTCGTTTAACGGTCGGGCTAGTAGACTTAGCTATATCTTACAGCTAGCACGTCAACTACCATGGCGAATTATTTTACTTATCCTAGTGCTGTTTCTATTCAGCATCGGTTTGGACAATCTTGGCATAACTGCTCTGTTGAGCCAGCGGTTGGAAATCCTTTCTAATTGGGGAATTACTTTAGCGGCTAGTGGTAGTGGTTTCCTAGCTACATTTATTGCTAGCGTACTCAACAATTTACCAACACTACTGCTGAATGCTACGGCAATTGAAAACATTACCGATATTGACCCAGCTGTTAAAGAAGTGATGATATACGGTAACTTAATTGGCTGCAACTTAGGAGCAAAAATTACTCCTTTAGGTAGTCTATCAACGTTACTTTGGTTGAATGTATTAGCTCCTAGAGGACTCCCAATCAGTTGGGTTTATTATATTCGCCTAACCTACATTCTTACCATGCCAATTTTGTTTGTAAGCTTGCTTAGTTTAGCAATATGGTTACCCTGGCTGATTGCTTGATTATATTGATGTTAACATATTAAATAAAAATCTAATAAACTAGAGATAGTAATTTTATGAGGTTTGTGACCAATGACAATGATTACTCAAAACTCTCCCAATCAAAAATTAACACTAGTGTCATTGGAAGCATTTATTAAATTACCAGAAACTAAACCTGCTAGTGAGTACATTGATGGAAAAATTATTCAGAAACCAATGCCACAGGGAAAACACAGCACAATTCAAGGGGAATTAGTTACTGCTATTAATCTAGTGGTGAAGCAAGAACGAATTGCTCGTGCTTTTCCAGAACTTCGGTGTACTTTTGGTGGACGCTCAATCGTTCCGGATGTATCTGTGTTTGTTTCCCATAGAATTCCTCGTGATGACAATGGCGAAATTGCCAATGTTTTCCAGGCAGCGCCTGATTGGACAATTGAGATTATTTCACCTGACCAAAGTCAAACTAAGGTGACAAAGAATATTCTCCATTGTTTAACCTATGGTACGGCAATGAGCTGGTTGATTGATCCAGAAGAGCAAACGGTTTTCGTTTATCGTCCAAAACAGCAAATCGAAGTGTTTGATCAATCATCCGATCAACTTTCTGTGCCATCCTTTGCTAGGGAGTTAAACATTACTGTGGGCGATTTGTTTAGTTGGCTATTGGATTGAAGCGATAATGGTAGGGTGGTAAAAAAGCGATCGCCGATAAGCTTAATGGAAAAACTCTATTACTTTTTGACCACCCTACGACTAAACTGCTTTTCTGTAACAGGCTACTGGTAAGCATATCTAGTATAGCAATCGAAGTATAGATTAGGACGTTAACTGAACAGCTAAATCAACTCTCT
>WTKN01000329.1 GCA_011524395.1 Moorena sp. SS36440bin_2 | reverse complement strand
GGATTTATTTGAAAAGGTTGCTATAGGAACACCGGTAATCGTACAGCCTTGACATCCTCTAGCGGAATAGGTTAATGCCCAGAAGTAGAGACTCCATCCCCTAGCTCTTCATAATTATCTTTTGAGGGGGTGTGGGATACATAGACTCTCCCACCTTAATTTAAGGGATTCGACATCCCTTAAATTAACATTTAATGGTTGCCAATTTTCTAGGAAATAATTATAATATTTAGTATGCTAACACTTAACTATTGCTACCGAATCTATCCAGATGCCGTTCAAGAGGAAATACTAATTGAGTGGATGGATATATGTCGTAGTGCTTACAACTATGCACTGCGAGAGATCAAAGATTGGTGCAATAGCAAGAAGTGTTTAATTGATAGATGTGCCATCGATAAGGAATACATTATTCCGGCGGATACCAAGTTTCCAAGTGAGGTTTTGCAGCTTAATAATCTGCCAAAAGCAAAGAAAGAATTTCCGAGGCTAAAGAAAATTCCTTCTCAAGTACTGCAACAAACTATCAAGCAGCTTCACCGGGGCTGGCAGTACTTTCAGTCTAGAGGGTTTGGTTTTCCTAGATTTAAAAAATACGGACAATTCAAGTCTTTGCTATTTCATCAGTTCAAGAACAATCCGGTAACGGAATATAATATTAAACTGCCTAAAATTGGAGCAATTGTTATTAAATTGCATCGCCCTATTCCCAAGGGGTTTGTGGTGAAACAGGTTCGCGTCATCAGGAAGGCTGACCGATGGTATGTATCTATCAATATTCAATGCGATGTTAAGATTCCCGCTCCAATCCCTTACGGTCATCCGATAGGAGTTGACGTAGGATTGGAAAAGTTCTTAGCAACTAGTGAAGGTGTTCTCGTCAAAGCGCCTAAATTTTTAAAAAGTCTACAAAGCCAGCTGAAATTGCTGCAACGTAGGTTAAGTAGAAAGCAAAAGCGCTCTAATAACTATGAGAAAGCCCGAATTAAAGTTGCCAGAATACATCACAAAATAGCCAACACTCGCAAAGATTTTCATTTCAAGCAAGCTCATGATTTGTGTGACTCTGCTGATCTGGTTTTCATGGAAGACCTAGACTATGTTGGTCTGAGCAGGGGATTTTTGGGCAAACATATGCTTGATGCTGGGTTTGGACAGTTCAGAACTATTGTCAAGTATGTTTGTTGGAAACGTGGAAAGTTCTTTGCTGAAGTAGACGCACGAGGAACATCTCGTGAGTGTCCTGAGTGTGGTGGTGAAGTTAAAAAAGATCTCAGTGTTAGAGTGCATGATTGTCTTGATTGTGGCTACCGTACCGATAGAGATGTAGCTAGCGCTCAGATTCTTAGAAATCGAGGAATAGACCTCATTAGTACCGTTGGGCAAACGGGAATGGAAACTGCCTGTGCAGACGTTCTACCGGGGGCTGAGGTAACTTGGTCTAGGCAAGTGTCGAAACCCCGCAAGGGAAAAACCAGGAAACTCAAGAAGTGATTCTTGGGAAGCCCACGGTATAATCCCGTGATTTACCGTGGGAGGATGTCACAATTAGGAGGGTGTAGGTTCAACTTTCCGACCCGGTCTACTAGAAACGGGATTTCCAAACATTAAACGTTTTTTTTATGAGTAAATCAATAATTGAGTTAGTTGATGAACTGTCAACAGATAGCCTAACCGTAAAAATACTGAACGCACTGGATTTTGTGATCCCAGGGGAGTGGGAAAACTTAGTGGGGTTTAACCACACCATTCGCAAGCTAACTGGGGAAGAGGATTACGACGTGATTACGAAAATTCGCGATCGCGCCCTCGCCATCTACGAAGACCCCAATGAGGGATACCAAAAAGCGGTTGGGATTTATCAAAAGTTTGACAGAACTGACAAAGCGATCGCAGCAGCGGCTTTAGCTGACAAAGTCGGGGATACCTTTAGGTGGATCCCGTTTTTACAGAAACTGACTCCCAAAGCGGACAAGCTGCAAGGGCTTGACTTGGGTCTGAAATTAGTGGGAGAACTACTAGCCCATAGCAAAATTCACAAGGTTGGCTTGAATCCCTTCGAGTTTGCCACTTCTATCCAGGAAAACTATGATAAAGCCGCTCTAATGCGGATGGTAGCTTTAGTGTGCATTGATGGGGTAATCCCTCTTGGTGCAGACTTCGTGTCTAAAGTACGAAATACCCTGGAAGATGGAGATCAATCATCCTTTTCCAACAATGATGAGTTTGACGCCATCAGCGACTCCATCCCAGATGGCGATAAACAGGGATTTATTACTCAAACCTTTGATGCAGTTGGTGGCTGGATGGATAATCTAGTATCCTCTGTTGGATTAAGCCGTGATTCACTGTCCGACAGTCTCGGAGGTTTTGTAGAAATTGCCGATGACAAGTTAGACTATGTGGCAGCATTTCTAGACGCTAGTACTAACTACTATGAGCATACTGGCATTCAAACCGTTGCGCGTCATTTAATTCTTCGTGCTGCTGAAGAAATTGACTAGGCTAGAGTGAACTACTATAGCGTTTTTCATAGTGATGAGAAACGCTATAATAGGCAAATGAAATTTTGCTCCAATCAAGTTAAGTCCTGACCTTGACAATGCTGCAATACAAAGTTCAAAAGCTAACTGAATCCCCTAACTTTGTATTAGTTGCTGCTGGATTAATAATGGCTTTAGCGGTAACAGGCTGTGAGCAATGGGATTCATCTGGCAGGATAAGTAGACCAACACCAGATAATTTTCCTACTCGTACCTTCCCGAGACCGAACCCTAACCAGTCGCCACCAGCAATCAAGCAAGTTTTGTATGTGGATTCTCAACAAGGTACAGACAGCGAAAACGCTGGTCTCACCACTGCTAATCCCTTCAAAACTATTACCTATGCCTTACAGCAAGCTCGTCCCTTAGCTACTATCCACCTCGCCCCAGGTCAGTACACCCTTGAACAGGGAGAAACCTTTCCCCTTAAACTCAAACCTGGCATGATTCTCCAGGGAAACAAGTCCACTAGAGGTGAAGGAGTAGTTATAATTGGTGGCGGTCTTTACCTCAGTCGCACTTGGGCTGGTCAGAATGTAACGATATTGGCAGCTCAAGAAGCTCAGATTTTGGGACTAACTATTACTAATCCTAATACCAGAGGGAGTGGTGTGTGGGTAGAATCCACCAATCCCATCATTCGTAACAATACCTTTATCAATAGCGATCGCGAAGGAGTGTTTGTTAGTGGTAAAGGAAACCCTCTAATTGAAAATAACCGTTTTGCCAATAACCAAGGAAACGGTATCTCTGTAACTCGAGAAGCAACAGGAGAAATCCGGGGTAATATTATTGAGCAAACCGGTCATGGTTTGGTGATAGGGGGCAACAGTTCACCCTTGGTAGTAAATAATCAGATTCGTGACAACATTGACGGGGTGGTGATTGAAGGGTCTGCAGGTCCTGTGCTGCGAGATAACCAAATTATCAATAATAGTCGGGATGGCTTGGTAGCGATTAGCCAATCTCAGCCAGATTTAGGCACTGCTAGTACTCCTGGTAACAACCTTTTTGAAGGCAATGAACGTTATGACATTTATAATGTTACTGGCAAAAAGCTATTAGTAATTGGGAATCAGCTCAAGGGGGATGGGGTTGCTGCCCTGCTAGAAGCTCAACCAAGTTCTCCTGAATTTCCTGTAGACTTTGACGTTAATTAGTATTGGTCAGTATGCTACCTAAGCAAAGCTGATAAGTACCTCGACAAAAATAAACCTCACTTCGTGATGCACCACGGTATTAACTTGTGTAAAGTTACCAAAAGCCCCTCTGCTCAATGCTCCATGCTCCCTGCTCCCTGCTCCCTGCTCCCTGCTCCCTATTTCAACAGTTAATTTTACTTTTGTCCGACTAATTAGCTTACAAATTTTTTTCATGATTCCTTCACAATTGACATTTAAAATTGTGTATGTTTTCGTGAGAGAAGTTTATTGTTAAAAACAACTGAAAATGGGTCAATCAATTATTGAATTAGTTGACGAACTTCCAACGGATAATATAACCGTAAAAATCCTGAATTTACTGGATTTTATTGTTCCGGGAGAATGGGAAAATCTCGTCGGTTTTGACAATACAATTTGCTCAGTTACAGGGAAAACATATCCAGATGACATTGAGTCAATTCGCGAGCGCGCCCTGGAGCTGTACGAAGACCCTGACCAGGGATACCAAACAGCTATCTGGATTTACCAAACTCTTGACAATACTGACACAGCGATCGCAGCAGCCGCTTTAGCAGACAAAGTCGGGGATACCTTGAGGTGGATCCCATTCTTAGACAAACTGACTCCCAAAGCTGACACCGTTCAATCTGTTGACTTGAGTATAAAACTGGTCGGAGAACTGATCGCTCACAGCAAGATTCACGGCCTTGGCTTTAATCCGGTAGATTTTGCTGCTTCTGTGAAAGAAAACTATCATAACGAAGCTCTGATGCGAATGGTAGCCTTAGTTGCCATCGATGGTCTAATTCCTCTGGGTGCTGACTTCATATCTAAAGTCCGAAATAGCCTGGATGAAGGAGGGGAGTCGGCTCTAGCAGATAATCCTGCCTTTACCATCCTCAGTCAATCAATTCCTGAATTCAAGCAACTGGGATTTATCAGTAACACCTTTGATGCAGTTGGTGACTGGATGGATAATTTAATTTCCTCTACTGGGTTAAGCCCTGAGTCACTGTTTGATCGTATGGGTGGCGTGATAGAAGTTGCTGATGACAAGTTAGACTATGTAGCAGCATTTCTAGACGCTAGTACCAATTGTTATGAGCATACTGGGATTCAAACTGTTGCTCGTCATCTGATTCAGCGGGCAGCTGAAGAAATTTAGGGCACCTTTAAATTATCCCAAATTAGGTTTTTTTTAAGCTGACCGCTGACTGCTGACTGCTGACTGCTGACTGCTGACTGCTGACCGCTTACAATTTTGGTAATTGGGATGAGTAATGGGGAATCATTAATATTACCAAGATTCCCCATTGACCGAGTCTCGATTATCGATAAAATATCAAGATTATTTTAAAAGTTATTTTTTCTTCTTCTTGTTGTGTCTATAGTTTTTTTTACGGGTTAAATTCAAACGTTTAATCATCCTATCGACTGTGGAATGACCAATTAAAACACCCGTTTCTTCGGCTAACCAAATCCGCAGTTCATCTAAGGTAGCATCATTGTTTTTGATGACAAGATTTCGGAGAATATCTAATTGCTCTGGGGTAAGTTTTATCGGAGTTTGTTTAGTGCGAACTTTGGGAGCAATATTTCCGGTTTCTCGATACTGTTTAAGTAATTTTTGAACAAAGCTTAAGGCAACATTAAACTGTTTAGCAAGCTTACGTTGAGAGATATTGCCTTGATTATAAGCATCAATAATTTTTTGTCTAAGATCAACAGAGTAGGCTTTCATAGTGATTGAGGAGAATTATCTGAACTATCCTCATTGTACCTGACTAGCTTGGTAACCGCTACATTTTTTTTGCCAAAACATTGGAGCCTGGTAAGCATATGGGCTACTTAAGATGCTACTTGAGGTGCCGTCAGCTGTCAGCTGTCAGTTTATTTTAATCAAAAGCTGTTCGGTGTAGCAAGCACTATGGGGATAAACTATTCCCATAGCGTTGCCACAGCCTTTGGCTGATACCTGATAGCATCTCAAGTAGCATCTCAAGTAGTTTGCGCTACTTGAGATGCTTATGGGCTATGGGTAAGCTACACTATGCTGACGCCTGAACGCGCATATACTGACGGCTGAATGCTGACGGCTGAATGCTGAGCTTGTAAAGTAATGTAAAAATAGTTAGATAATCAAAGAGCAGATACTAGCAGCTGGGTGATTCAAAGCAGGTTTATGATGCAATATCGAAGATTTGGGCGTACAGAATTACAGATGCCAGTCTTTTCCTGTGGTGGTATGCGATACCAGTTCAAGTGGCAGGATGTTCCCATCGAGCAAATTCCCCAAGATAATCAACAGAATTTGGAAGCAACAATCCGCCGTTCTCTAGAGCTTGGCATTCATCACATAGAAACTGCTCGTGGCTACGGTACTTCTGAGATGCAATTAGGAGAGATTTTGCCAAAATTTCCCCGAGAACAACTGATTGTTCAGACTAAAGTTACTCCTAAGCCTGATCCCAAAGAATTTCGTCGTAAGTTTAATCAATCCCTCGCTTTCTTAAAACTTGACTATGTTGACCTACTGGGAATCCATGGGATTAATACCCCTGAGTTGCTAGATGATACTATCCGTCCTGGTGGTTATTTAGATGTAGCGCGACAGCTTAAAGCAGAGGGTAAGCTCCGGTTTATTGGATTCTCGACTCATGGTCCATCTGATGTGATTGTTAAAACCATTGAAACGGACCAGTTTGACTACGTTAACTTGCACTGGTATTACATTAATCAGTTAAATTGGCCTGCCATTGAAGCCGCTACTCGTCACGATATGGGGGTATTCATCATTAGCCCTTCCGATAAAGGGGGTATGCTCTATAAACCACCACAACGGTTAGTGGAACTTTGTGCTCCCCTTAGCCCAATGGTGTTTAATGATTTGTTTTGTTTGAGCCATCCCGAGGTTCATACCTTGAGTCTAGGCGCATCTCGACCATCAGATTTTGATGAACACCTCAAAACTGTAAAACTTCTGGAGCGCTCAAAAGAAGTATTACCGCCGATTTTAGAGCGTTTGGAGTCAGAAGCGATCGCAAAATTGGGAGAAGACTGGTTCCGAAGTTGGCACATTGGTTTACCCACCCATTCAGAAACCCCAGGTGGTATAAATATTCCAGTGATTTTGTGGTTGAGGAATTTAGCGATCGCGTACGATCTAGTAGAGTACGCGAAAATGCGCTACAACCTCTTAACTAATGCGGGTCACTGGTTTCCTGGTGCCCAAGCCAATCAGGTCAGAGAATTAGACCTGAGTCACTGTTTGCGTAACAGCCCTAATGCTGATATAGTACCAGCTTTTTTGGAAGATACCCATAACTTATTAGGGGGTGAACCAGTCAAACGCCTCTCCCAACAATAATTAAACTAACCTATTATTAATTGTTAATTTTTAATTGTTAATTGTTAATTTTTAATTAACTATCAACCCAGAAATATCCAGAAAAATCAGTATTCAACCAGACACCACCTTAGGGACTTGCGTGAAAAAAAAATACCAATTCCAGTAAGGTGGGCAAAGTAATATTATCTAGAAGACTGATTTGAACCAAACTGTGTCTTGAT
>WTKN01000415.1 GCA_011524395.1 Moorena sp. SS36440bin_2 | reverse complement strand
TTTTTCGTGGTATATATGTCATGCTGGTGTTAGTCAATTGGAGTGGAAGCCCCAGTAAGGGGCTGGGAAAATGCAAAAAATCCAGGCAATTATCCGAGCCTATAAGCTCGAAGAGGTCAAAATCGCTTTAGTCAATGCTGGTATCGTTGGCATGACTGTGTCTGAAGTTCGGGGATTTGGACGGCAGAGAGGTCAAACTGAACAGTATCGCGGTACAAAGTACAGGGTAGACTTTCTTCCTAAGGTCAAGCTAGAAGTCGTTGTTGAAAATGGCTTAGTTGACATGGCAGTAGAAAAAATTCTCGCTGCTGCTCAGACCGGTAAAATCGGCGACGGTAAAATTTTCATCAGTCCCATTGAGCAAGTTATCCGGATTAGGACTGGGGAAAGGAATCTAGAGGCTGTTTAATCTCTAAGTGGTGATGGGTAATGTAAGCATATGCGCTACGCGCATATGCTTACAATCCAGCCACGATTTGCTAAGTGATTAGTAGGAATTAATTTAAATTAGACTCGTAAAACAGTGATTTGCTCCTATCATGCACTGGCCAATCGTCGTTTTCACCACCTATAATTAATTTTTCAATCTCCACATATTCTTTGGCCAGTTGCCGGAAAGAATTAATTAAAATATCAAGAGCGATCGCATCACTAGTTCCTAAATCAAACCAGCAGCGTCCCCAGGTGCCTTCATACTCAAACTCGCCCTGATTATGCATCAAGGCCATTAAACTCTTTTCTGCTACTCTATCATCATATTCCATGTAGCTGATTTCTAGGCCAACCTCCTGAACGGGCAGGTTTTCGGCATCAAATCCTCCTAATTTACCTAATAAAAACCAGGAATTGAACAATTCTTCTACATATTCCTTTTCCCGATAGGAGGGAACAGTGCTAAATTCTATCCAAATCCACAAATCAAATGGGTTAAACTCACGAAATATAATTTGCATATCGTTATAGAACAGGAAACAGGGAACAGGGAATCGGGAATCGGGAATCGGGAATCGGGAGGGTGCATCTCAAAGTTGTAAATCTATAACTTTGGGAAGTGTGGGGAGGATGGGGAGAGGAGGAGATAGGGAGATAGGGAGATGGGGGAGATTTTTATTAAGGGTAATTGTCATAACATGATATTAGCCTTCTATTGCCGAAGAGTGTTTTTGCATGCATTGAGATGCAACCAACAGGGAACAGGGAATAGGGAAAAAGCAATGACATCAATCCCGAATATTCGAGACTAAACTTTGGATTAATCCTGATTTTTTCCAAAAACTATCTTATCACAATTTTAAACAAGTTGTGAAAAATATAGTTATGAAAAATCACCAATAATGAGATAGGGAAGAGGGAGTAGAGAGTAGCGAGGCAGCGCAGTCTTGGAGAGCCAGTTGCTGATCTGACTCCCCATCACCCCATCACCATCACCCTATCTCCCCATCGCCCCATTTCCCCATCTCCTGCTCTTCCTGTGATTCCTTCAAAGAGTATAACTACTTGTTGCTACTACTACCCAATCTTGATCGTGAGTTTCCCCTAAGGCATAGTGAACTGTACACCATTCCCCAGACAGATTGAAGTTAAGATGGTAAGTTTTGGAATTAAGCAGTTGAGTGGCAAACAGGTTTCTCAAGTCTAACTCGAACTTGCAGTCTGTTTGGATTTCCTCTAATCCTTCTCTTTGTTCTGACAATTCTTCTTGAACCTCTTGGTATTCTTCTGTTGATAAGTCTCCTTCTTCCTCTAACTTTACTAGTTCTTGTTCTAGCTGTGCTATTGCTTCCTGGTACTCTTCTATTTCATTGCCGTAATCATCTCGAACTCTAATAAATTCATTGATTTCGCTAATCTCTAAAAATCCCGTAGTATCCAATAATTTTTGCATAACTTCGTGGCGACTAGTGGTGATCACTACCTCGAAACCTCCAAAACTTAATTCTTCCTCTGCTTGAGCTTGATGAGTAATTTGATTGGTGATAGATTGGATTTGCTCAACCAGTGCAGCGGTATTGTCTTGGACGGATTCTAGATCCGGAATCATAAATTGTGGTGATGAGTTGCACCGCCAGGTTTGTTTGATACCTAATCCAATCCACTCTCCTGGTGTTGATGAACCAATGACCATCGGAATTCCTAAGGAGCCAAAGACACTTTGTTGAAGGGGAAATCCCTCTTCCAAGTCTTCTGGTAGTGTAGGAAGGCGATAGCCATAGATAGTTAACTCGGACAAATTAGCTTGCAGCAGTGCGATCAGATTTTGGTAATGGTCGCTCACAGGTTGAGATTGGGTGCCGCGAATCTGACTGAGAAACTCTTCAGGAGTAAAGGGCATAAGACCGGTGTTATCCACTAGAAAGCGTTCCACTGAAAAAAGACCTTTATCGTCTACTTCCCAAGGGATAACTATATAAGGAGCGTCACCAACTAGGCTGTATAATTCATCTTTGGTTAATTCTTGAAGGGTAGTAACAATTTGCTCAGTTTGAGATTTCATAATTAAGGAATTTTAAGGTAGGGTATTAATTGTGATTGGTAGTTTAGCAGTCAGCTATTAGCAGTCAGCTATAGTTTTTCAGTGGAGATGTGAAACGAGAATTGATAGTGAAAGGGAACAGGGAACAGGGAACAGGGAATAGGGAATAGGGAATAGGGAATAGGGAACAGGCAAACAATCATTGTGTGTACTTCATTAATATGAAAACCGCTGTCTGATCAATCAGCATTTGCTTTCATGAGATAATTTTAAATTATAGCGTTTATAGCAGTTATGAAGTACAGTCTTCTTTGACGTTGATTCCCTGTTTTGATGCAGGGCATCCCTATTCCCTCTTCTCTCTTCCCTGTTCCTTGTTCCCTATTCCATGTTCCCTGTTCCCTGTTCCATAAAATCTAGAAATTTTGTCACTCATAACTATGAGAATTGCTATATATATTAGCAAAGACTTGATAGAATTTATCATACTTATTAGGTAGATTTAATTTTATTACTTCCTACTACCTACTCCCTACTCCCTTTCCAAGGCCGAGGTCTATCCTTATCGATAACTACCACGAAATATAATCTATTTTATCTGAACCACTCATGAGTTTTAATGCAGCAAATTCTACTGGTCAAGATTTGAACAAATCTACCCCAGGACGTTCCAAGATTATTTCCTGTCGTTTTACGGATGTGGAACAGTTTACTGAGTTCTTGACCTATAGCCAAATGCAAATAATGCAGCTTTCTTGTGGTTCGTTCCAGAGTGAGTTTTTTGCTACCCAGATTGGTGATTTATATTTCACACGTATTAGCGCCAATCAATCGGTTCAAGCAATAGGTCCGCGCACAGCAGGGATATTTAACTTTTTCGTTGGTTTGGTCGGCCAAAGGAGGCAATTTTTATTCCCACGGTCAACCCTTATCTCTCCAAACTGATTTGTATGGTTTTGATCGGCAACGAGGAACGGGCTTCGTCAGTCCTCAAGTGGGAATGATGGTAGACATATTCATCCCGGTGGGAATCTTTGAAGCTTGTGCCAATCAATTGCAGCGCTATGATTTGGATGATCGCTTTCTCGCCAAAAATCATGTGAGTATATTGCCCGATCCGATCGCGGAGATCAAGGACTATCTGCGGGAACTATTTTGGTTGGCGCAACATCAACCTGACTGGTTCGATCAGCCCCATGTTCAACAGCTGGTTGCAAATGATCTGGTTCCGTTGGTGATTCAAGCCATTCCGATTCAAGGCAGTTCTAGCCCCACCCTCAAACCCTCTCGGCGCAGAAAGTTGATAGCCCAAGCCGAGCTTGAAATTGTGGCTCACTTGGAAAAACCCCTGACCCTCAAGGAGCTAGCCAAACGATTGGGCTCTAGCAGTTCAGCTTTATCCTATGGGTTTAAGGAGTTATTTGGCATGAGTCCCATGCGCTATCTGAAGGTGCGACGGCTGAATGCGGTGCGCAGGTGCCTGAAGGCTCGTGATCCAGACAGTTGCAGCGTAGAAGCCCTGGCTAACCAATTTGGCTTCTGGAATGCTGGCCATTTTGCTAGGGATTACAAAGTCATGTTTGGGGAATTGCCTTCACAAACGTTGCAGAGGAAAGCAGAAGTTAGACAAGAAGATTGAAAAGCCAGTATACCTGGTTTTGAGACGATAAATGACGATACTTAACAAAACGAATTATAGATAAAACTAATTATTTTCCCGTCAACGACTATTTTAGTCTTATGCTTAGCAAAGTTGGAATTTTTGAGTGTTCAGGGCAAGGGTTTATGTCTATCATTAAATAGACAGCATGTCAAAGTTGCACAGTCAAAGTTGCACAAGTTATAGGCTCTGTACTATCACAGCACAGTGAAACCGATGAAGGGTCTATAGGTAATGTACCAATGCTCTGCATCGGAGTTGGTATTACTATTGTTACCAGACTCGGCCTATAAAAATTACCCTAGATGCTTTACTATATTATGCGTGCGAATTTCGGGATATTAAAGCCCTTTCAAGGCAACCCTTTGGAACTATCCTCTCCCTGGTTATTGCCGGGAGTTGATTTGCTGTTTTGATCAGGTTTTATAAATACATTTTAACTATATTTATAAGAAGATAGTGGCGGAAGCTTCGCTTCATCGCAAAAAAGCGATCGTTTTTTTGTAAGCATATGTGTGGCAAAGGCTTCGACGCTGTTTTGGCCGGGTGCATCTCACTTTTGCTATTTGACGCGGTGCTGCATTACGGGACAGACTGTCCCAAAACTTGCTATGGCTTGCGTCTTGGCGAGCCCGTCCCTAACACACCCTACCCCACTTTTTTACAAATATGAGATGCACCCTTTTGGCCTAGCTTGGCCATAGGCTAATGGCTGATACTTGAATGCTTATTTTAAAATTAGCACCCTAGCATAACAATTAGCGAATATACCAAATTATTAATAAATTTTATCCTTTTTACTGGCTAAGATATATGCTTATCAAACTTCGACCCAACTCCACGAATTTTTAACATTTCTTAATAATGTCATTTACGCCACGTATTATAGCTATTTAAGTACCGAGTAGGTGAAAATTTTAATAAATTTTATAGTTATTTACTGTTTAAAATACGATCCTATCATACTTAGACCAAAACCCTCGATTGTTTAACCTTGATTAAGGTTTATTTTTATAAAGTTAATGATAATTATTCTAGGATGAAACTAATGATAATCATTTTAGAAAATTAGTTGTTATTATATATTGATATAAATCTTAATAATAAATATATAATTTTGAAATGAGGCTTTCAAAAAAAATCTGGATCAGCTAAGTCCTTGGTAACTCTATATTTCAGCTGATTTAGGCAGAGCTAATCTGGTCATTGGTCAAGCTATTTTCAATTCCCTTTCCATAAAAAAAAGGTTTTGTGATGCAAAAAGTGTGAGATACTTAAAAGCGGGTGCAGAAAAATTGCAACACAAAACTTTAAACATTCGATATAAAGGTAGCTCTAATGAAATATCAGAGAGCTAATCGCTCCAAGGGCAGTCAGAACACTGCCCAGATTGGTCAGCGATTATTCAATGGGGTGATGGCGATCCTACTAACGATCACCTTCACTCTAGTTGGTTTCCTCCCAGTGACTAACCAGGGAATCGCACTTGCCAACACACAAGGCACGCCCAACATCCTGGTGATCATGGGAGATGACATTGGTTGGACTAATGTCAGTGCTTATGAAAAGGGCATCGTGGGTTACGACACGCCCAACATCGATCGCATTGCCAACGAAGGGATGCTGTTCACCGACTACTACGCCGAGCAAAGCTGTACTGCTGGTCGGGCAGCCTTTATCACTGGGCAAAGTGGTTTGCGGACTGGCTTGCTGAAAGTCGGTTTCCCAGGAGCACCTTTTGGCATCCAGGATGAAGACCCCACCCTGGCAGAAATGCTGAAACCCTTGGGTTACACATCCGGACAGTTTGGCAAAAACCACCTGGGGGATCTCAACAAGTTTCTGCCCACAGTCCATGGCTTTGACGAATTCTTTGGCAACCTCTATCACTTAAATGCTGAAGAAGAGCCGGAGAATGTGGACTATCCGGGGGGGCCAGATGGCTGGTTTGCTGAAAATGTTGGTCCTCGCGGGGTTCTCGATTGCAAGGCAACAGATGAACCGAGCACAGAACCAGACGCAGGCCGGTTTGGTCCCTGGGGTAACCAGGAGTGTGAGGATACAGGCTCGCTCAACATCGAGCGCATGAAAACTATCGATCGCGATTTCCTGAAGCGGACGAAGAAGTTCATCAAGAAAGCAGTGAAAAAGGACAAGCCCTTTTTTGCCTGGTTTAACTCCACCCGCATGCATTTCTATACCCACATCAATGATGATGTAGAGGGCATCAGCGGTCAGGGCTTCTACGGTGATGGCATGGTAGAGCATGACGGTCATGTAGGACAGTTGCTCGACCTGCTGGATAAGCTGGACATTGCGGATAATACGATTGTCATTTATACAACGGACAACGGTCCCCATTACAACCAATGGCCCGATGGCGGTCTGACCCCGTTCCGAGGCGAAAAGAACACCAACTGGGAAGGCGGCTATCGCGTACCGACTCTGGTGCGCTGGCCTGCTCATATCCCTGCAGGAACAGTATCCCATGAGATTTTCTCTCATTTGGATTGGGTGCCAACTTTGATGGCAGCTGCTGGGATGGATGACTTCAAAGAAACCCTAAAGCAACCCTGTCCGTACGATGAATCCACCAATCTCTGCGGTACCCATCTGGATGGCTTCAATCAGTTGCCCTATTTAACCGATCCCGATAGCCAAAAAGGACAGCGTCCTGGCTTCATCTACTTTAATGATGAAGGTCAGCTGCCAGGGGTTCGTGTTGGGGATTGGAAAGTAGTCTTTTCAGAACAACGGGCTCACTATTTTGATGTCTGGCGGGAGCCGTTTGTACAACTGCGGATTCCAAAACTGTTTAACTTGCGTCGGGACCCCTACGAACGCGCCGATACCGATTCTAACAACTACAATGACTGGTGGTCTCGCCGGAATTACTTGCTGCTGCCAGCAACAGCTCTAGTTCAGAAGTTTCTGGATACCTTTGAAGAGTATCCTCCCAGTCAACCTCCCTTTGGTTTAAATCCTAACGAAATCATTGACGACATTGTTGATGAGATTGGCTTGACAGAGGCTGGTATTGACTAGGAAGTAAAAGCCATATAGTGCTACGCGCAAGGGCTTTAGGCAAGAGGCAAGAGTTTACTATAAACAGCTTTTGTTGCTTGTATCGTAAGCATATGCGCTACGCGCACGCGTGCGCGTTCGGGTGCATCTCATCTTTGTAAAAACATCATTAATAAAGCATCCCATTTAGGTAA
>WTKN01000283.1:48965-51127 GCA_011524395.1 Moorena sp. SS36440bin_2 | reverse complement strand
CGCCGACCGGTTGACCTATGTGTAAACAAATATTAATTTGGCCAGCGGTATCAAGGTTGGGGGATTTAGGGGGCTTGCCCCCCAGCGAGCAATCCCTCGCTGGGGGGAACAAAACTCTTAAAGTCCCCCAAGGTTGGGGGATTTAGGGGGCTTGCCCAAAACCAGATGATCCCGCATTAATACTTCAATTCAGCAACGCCAAAAATCTTGTATATTATAGCGGTTATCATAGTAATTACATACACGATTTTTCCCGATTCCCTACTCCCGATTCCCTACTCCCGACTCCCGATTCCCGATTCCCCTAAAGCGCCTCCCCAATCAACGTAAATGCCGCCCAATCTTTCGGATTACCTGACTTCGGAATCATGGTCAACATCGCTTGGCGCAAGGCTTGCGCTTTATCCCCTGTGCGGTTAAGATTCCGATAAAACTCCGTCATCAATTCTGTAGTTTTCTCATCAGGGATTGACCACAAGGAGACCATCACACTGGGAACACCCGCTGCAACTAAGGAGCGAGATAAACCAATAACCCCCTCACTCTTGATGTCACCCACTCCGGTATCGCAGGCACTGACTACTACTAGTTCGGCACTGAGTTCCATAGCAAAGATTTCTTCAGCAGTTAGTAGTCCGTCCTCTCCGTTTGAAGGAGCCAAGGCGATCGCACTCCCAATACCTTTAATACGCTTGGGATCAAATAACCCGTGGGTAGCAAAATGAATATACCTGGCCTTGGGCATCTGGCGTTTAACTCTGGTTTCGGTAGCGTCTTGTCCCAATAGGGGTTGAGCGTTTAACTGGGAAGCAATGTATTTAGCTTCCTGTTCAGCACCCTTGAGAGCAGATAATTGCTCAGGTTCTTTTCCAAGAGCTGGCGGTACCTTAGGCATGGTAGGATTACCAACTACCAGGGCAGTTTGGGATGATTTAGGAAGGTTTTTCCGTTTCTGATGGGTTAAGCCCAAGACTTCGATGGAGGGAGCAGTGAGGATGGTGTGTTTCTCAATTAAGTACTTTCCCTCCTGGTCTTGCAGGGCTGGGAAAGGCACATCAAACAGTTCTCTGTGAGGGATGAAGACTACACGAGCCTTCTCATCCTTGGGCAGTAAGTCTGCAATCGGCTCAATCAACAGTTGATGAAGCTGTTGTAAACGTGGTTTGTCAATATTAGGGGAATCGACAATCCTGGTAACATCAGTAATTGGGCGCTCGATTGTTACCCCTTCTTCCCATCCTGGTAACTTGAGTCGTAAAGTACTTTCCTTAGCATTAACTTCAACGACTTGCCAGGGTTCCTGGAACTGATCATCCTTCAATTTCACCCAATCACCCTGGGACGGTTGTCGGGAAGAATGACTACTGCGACATTGACCATGGTCTGCAAGGCAATCATATCCATTTTTAAGCAGCTGCTGGAGAGAGGTATCTGAAGGCAGTTGAACCGAGCGCCATTCAATTTCGCCCGTAGGCTGGATCACCCAAATAGAGATTCTTTTACTGGAAATAATCGAGTATGCTACGAGTGTAGCTTTCTGCTGCTGGGCAATCTGTTTAATTTTCTTGAGGTTAGGGTAATTTAGTGGAGTATCTACTTTTGGGGATAACTCCTTTGTCAGTAATTCCGCCAAGGCACGAGCACGTCCCCTCTCGGCAATTTCCAATGCAGCATCAGTTTTATTTCGAGCAATTAGAACTTTCTGTAAAAGGATATAGGTATCAGATTGCTTCTCGGATAGGGTAATTTTATAGTTATCTGGCAAGCCTGGTCGTAGAGATTCCTCAACCTCCATGGCTTTGGTCAGGATGCTTTCAGCTTGTTCAAGATTACCTAATTTCAAGAGAGCATATCCTAAGTTATAGAGGGAGTTTCCTTCCCCCTGCCGGTCTTTTATTTCTTGGTCAATAGCCAAACTCTGCTGGTGGAAATCAATGGCCTTTGGGTAGTCCCCCAGGTTGCCGTAAGCAACACCAAGATTGCCTAGAGAGTTAGCCTCACCAAAGTGATCGCCTATTTCTCGTGCAATGGTTAAACTCTGCTGGTAGTTTTCAATGGCCTTTGGGTAGTACCCCAGCTTGTCGTAAGCAATACCGAGACCATTGACAGAGTTAGCCTCACCAAAGTGATCGCCTATTTCTCGTGCAATGGTTAAACTCTGC
>WTKN01000283.1:0-48865 GCA_011524395.1 Moorena sp. SS36440bin_2 | reverse complement strand
GTGGTTTTCAATAGCCTTTCGGTAGTCCCCCAGCTTGTCGTAAGCAATACCGAGATTCCCCAGTGAGTTAGCCACACCTGAGCGATCGCCTATTTCTCGCTTGATAACTAAACTCTGCTGGTGGTTTTCAATAGCCTTTCGGTAGTCCCCCAGCTTGTCGTAAGCAATACCGAGACCATGAAGAGAGTTAGCCTCACCTTGCCGGTCTCCTATTTCTCGATAAATCGTGAGTGCCCTCTGCCAAGACTGCAACGCTTCCCGAAATTGACTCACTTTAGACTGCTCCATACCTTTATCCAAAAGTCGGTCAGCTTCAGCTTCACGTCTTTCTGAAGTTTGAGCTAGTTCTGGAGAAAGGAATAGGGTGAAAACATTACCTAGCAACGGTGGGGATAAACTACCTAAAAAAGCCAGAATGATAATTAATTGAAATCTTTTAAATTTCATGGCAATTACATATAAAATCAAGGAACAGATAACAGGAGAAGTTTTTGGTTAAAAAGTCTCTCCTTTCCTGGTTGTTGTAAGATTTTTAATGTCCCCAAAAATGGCAGGAGTCGGCAAAGTCCCCCTTATTAAGGGGGATTTAGGGGGATCAAAACCCTGAACCAAAGGCACAATGCTGGATCCCCCCCAGCCCCCCTTAGAAAAGGGGGGAGTCTGGAAAATTACCCCTTTCCTCGTTAATTTTCAACAGTACAACAATCAACTAAAGGCTTTGATTCAATTTCCTTCAAACCCACCTGCTTTAATAAATCTGCCCAATCCTGAGCCAGTCTTTTATCCTGGGGATTAGCTAAACGCATTTCAGCTAGAGCAGTTAGGGCATCAAACCACAACCCTTGTTGGGCATAAACAGCAATACGCTCCCGAGGATTATTGCCCTCTAACTGCTTTTCTAAATCAGAAGTAATAGAGATTCTTTCAACGCCACCATAAACGAAATCATCCTTTAATCGGCCAGTGCCATTGCAAATCACAGAGAAATGCCAAGGATATAAATCTTCAAGAACAAGTGGTGAAACCGTTTCCGGTAGAGTAATTTTAACAATTCCCGGCGTATTTTGGAGCCTGAACGTTTTTTCGTAGATTTGATTACCTTCCTTATTATGCAGCCAAAACTTGGCTTCAAGTTTATTGTTATCGGCATAGGGCACATAAAACCAAAAGGTAGGACGTTCACTAGTAGTTAAGCCGAAATTAGTACCAGGTACTAAAGCAATAAATTGCTTATTGTAACAGTCGTTCCGACTTCCTGCACCTTTACGTTTACCAGGGGCTCCTTTAGGAGGTAGAGTAAGCTCTAATTTAACTGGAACTGGCAATTCAGCTATAGGGGTTAAGGTGTTTTCCCCTTGCTTGAGCAAGTTAGTTAGGGGTTCAATTACTTCTATAGCTTTAACTATGTGAGATTCGAAACTAAATAACCAACTCAGAGTCAGAGCAATAATTACCTTTTGTAGACGAAATTTATTACGATTCATGATACAAAACATCCCTAATTTACTTAAGAGATTACCTATCTAATCAAGCTCTTAATCAAGATGCCCTGAAACTAAGGAACCAGCCATCTAAACCACCTGCCATTTTGAGGCTGGAAAAAATTAACCTATTTATATAACAGTGTTAGTTTTGAAAATTATGCAAAACACTGGAATTATTTTTTTCAGCGTTGCTGTGACAACTGTAAGCGCACCGGGGATACTTTTAGAGTTTTGTATCCCCCAAAATAGGGAGCTATGGAGGAAAATTATACCCAAAATCAGCAAATACATTTTGTCAATTACCCAAAACCGAGCAACTCATAGATAGAGTCCTGTTGTAACCAACAATCATCCCTGTAGCTACAAAAGCCAAACCCGAAGGGACTAAAGGTATCCACCAACCTTGAATAAAGACTACAAAGCAAACACCAGATAAAACTACCAGATTGGCGATACCCACTCCCACCCCATAAACGAGTCGTTTACAGACCAAAACCAAGAAACCCCCTAGACTCCCCCAAGCCCAAATCCACAAAAACTCTCCCCACTCAGACCATATCCACAACGGTTGTTGTCCATCTTTGACCGCACTCAGAATCTGACTAACCATCTGAGCATGAATAAAGACACCACGCATCTCTATAGTCTGGTTTGAATTCCGAGTAAAAGGAGTGGAAAAATCATCTCGAACGCTAGGGGCAGTAACACCAATCAAAACTACCCGGTCTTTAACCCAACTCGGTTCAAATTGATCCGTTAGAATCTGTTTTAGGGTAACCCTTTGGGCGATATCACCAGGAGTGCGATAATCCAGTAGCATCTGATAGCCAGCATTACTCGTTCCGGAGTAATTACCAGCATAACCAGGCAACGACCTTAAAGTGGTTTCCCCTAATTGCACGTCACCCTCTGGTGTGGGCTTAGCTTCAATCCCCTCTGCCCCTAAGTAATGTAGTGCTAACTGCAAACTTAGAGACATCTCAGTCTGACAAGGGGAATCACGGTTAAAGCTAGCATACCAAAGATAACGGCGCAGTACCCCATCGGAGTCAATCAACACATCGGTAAAGCCCAAACGTTCCGGTGGCACTTCTGGGGGTGGGGCAATACCACCATAGTTACGAGTGGGGTTACTAGCTTGACAGACAGCAAAAAAGTTATCCATCCTTGGCAAGCCATTAGCCAAATCCTGATACTCCTGACTGACCGGAAAATCACGATAGATATCCAAGCCAATGGCACGAGGGTGATGAGCCTGTAATTTATCCAACAGTTGAGCCAAAGCCGCATCAGACAGGGACCACTTACGCTTCATACCCTGGTCATCCTGATACTGAAAATCCTCCTCAGTTATTTCAACCACTAACAGCCTCGGGTCAACCCCTTGGTCGGGTCGCCAGCGCATAAATTGGTCATAAGCCTGTAACTCCCACGGTTGGATTACCCCCAATGGCCGCACCACCATCAAGGCAAGGGTAACCAGAAAACTGGCAATAACAGCCGTGCGGGGTAACTGCCAAGGAGACGGGTTTTTCGGACCATAGCGTAATTCTTTCCAAGTGGGGGGTTGAACGGTAGGGTTTTGGCAAACCACCGGTAACCAACTGGCACAGGGATACTGTTGTTCCCAGCCATGTAATTTTTCCCGTGCTTCTGCCACGGAGCTATACAGAGACTCACCCCGGATGTAAGCGTCTAGAAAATACCGCAAAAACTTGGGTGATACTGGGTCTGGCACTTTCTCGGCCATCACAATCACCTGGGGCAAATACAAATCCTGCTGTGCTGCCAACTGGTAGGCTAAGCCGAGACCATCACAGGAATTAAAAATAGCTAACTGCAACCCTCGTGCGATCGCTTTTTTCAAAGCAAACCGCAGATCATCGATAGTCAACCGTTCCGTCTGATTGAGTTGAATTTCCCCCCGCTGCCCCTCTTGGGAAGTGCCACTGTGACCAGCAAAAAACAGAATATCCCACCCCTGCTCCCATAACTGCTGATTCAACTCCGATGCCTGGGGTTCCTGCCACCAGGTAATTTGTGCCCCGGCCTTTCCCGCCAACTCCTCCAACGCCTGCTGATCAGCTTCCTGGTTAAGATTGGCACCCTGTCCCAAAATTGCCAGAATTTTCACCTTGCCCTTGGGGGTATGCTGGGGCTTAACAGGGTTGGCACAATCGTATTCAAGGGCACTCAGGGCAACGTCCGCCTGGGCTTCCGCCAGTAAATCCCAGCGGTGCCAGGGACACCGACGCAGCCAGGGATTATTGGTCTGTAACAGAAGTTGAAATTTTTTCCCCGAGCCCAATAACTTATCCCGAATCGAGCGAAAGTCTCGGTCAGTATTGAGCCAGTGATTAAGACTCTCTTCCAAAACCTCAGCTGCTCGCCGACAAGCCGCAAAGGCTTCCCCCCGCTGGGATGAATTGGTCACCTGTTCGGGATTGGCACTCAGAGCACGAAATAGCATTTCCAAACTCAGATACCGTTGCTGCCAATGGCGATAACAGTTGAGTAAGTCTGGATTCCCCGACAACCGCCCTTTAATCCGAGTTTGGGACGGAGAATGGAGATCCCCTTGCCGAATTTCCAGGGTGGCATCAAACCCCTGCTCAATTTCTCCGTCTAATATTAACGTTAACAGCCTCTTCATTGATCTATTTTTGATTTAATAAGCAGTCAGCACGTAGGGTGCGTTAGGGGCGGACTTGCCCAGATTTTTACCCTCGTAGCGAGCATTGGGATAGTCCGCCCCGTAACGCACCACCAGCATTGGGATAGTCCGCCTGACTTTAGCTCAAACCTGAAACCTTTCCGTTACACTAGCTTCACCTAAAGAAACCTTAATTCCGAAGTCATCTCCCTGTTGAGCATTAAACTGATATTGGATGAATTCATCATTACTTCTGGCGGTTACTTCGGTAAAAATATCTCCGGTTGCAGTCAGTACCGATAGTTTCAAATTCGGAGGCAAGGTTAATGTCTCACCCCTAGGATAAACCTGTGCTCGAACGCTGGCAGTTTCCTTGTCAATTTTTCCAACAGTAATAATTAAAACGACAGGATTACCTGCTACTTCTAGCCCTAAATCAAATAAATCAATTGGTTTAGCTCGTTGTTGCTGGTATTCGGTATTTCTAAATGCTGGTCTCAGTTGTTGTGGAGACAGCAAATCGTTAACCGACTGCCAACCTAATTCAAAATTCCCCTTCAACCATTCCAGTAATTTTACGACATTTGATTCCAGCTCTGGTAATTGCTCTGGTAATTGGTTAATTAACTGTTCAAGAGAATTGATTTTACTAATCTCCAAGCTTCCTCCCAGTGCAGTTTTGGCAAATCCTAGCAGTTTAGCTTGATTACTTGGTTGATTAATTTCTACTACCACATAACCAACTCGGTCTTGGCGACTTTCTGGTGGGATGTCACAAACTTGGTCACCAGGTAAAACAGGACGACATTCCAATTTACCCCAATCTTTAACCATCAAGTCGGATACATTCATCAGCGATCGCAGGGCTGGATTGCTGCTATCACTTGCTGCTAAATCGGTTTCTACTTCCAGGCACTGTTGTAAGTAGAAGTTTACTGCATAAACCGCCAATGTATTTAGGTAAACGTCTTGAGCTTTATCCGGTTCGTGCTGTTCCCGACTAAAGGTTTCTGCTAGTTGATACCAATCTCTGGTAATAGGCACAGAAAATGCTAATTTTTCCGTTAAGTTATTCATGGTTACTCTTTCGATAAATTGAATCTTATTAGTCAGTTATTCCTGCAAGTATTCCTTAAACGTGTCAGAAAAATACTTGCAACAGCGCCAGTAAAAACTTTGCACCGTTGACGCTTGCTTTGGCTTTAACCCAACTGCTACAGCAGTCTGTTGCCAACTCTTCCGGTCTAGATATAAAAGAGCTATAGTTCTGAAGTTGGCTTTAGGATGTCCTTTAACGTGTTTGCTGGCAAACAGCCCATCAGCGTCTTCTTCAATACACTGACGTACAAGCTGTGAAGGTAACGAAGTTTCTTCTGGTTGGGCAACGGTATCTAAATAGGTCATACCTGATTGATTGACTTTACCCCCATCGGAAGAGTTTATTGGTGCATCTAGTGAGTACTCCTTTCCCCCTTTGGTATGTCGTTTCTTGGCATCAATCAACCGCCTCTTGAGGACGTAATTGACCCAGTTAATCACCGGAGCTCTCGGTTGATAAGTGTCAATTTTTTTGAACACATACAACCAAGTCTCTTGAAGTGCTTCATCGTAAACCTCCTGGGGAGTGTCATATCTCCTGCCAGATAATCTGCCGGATGTTTGAATCATGTGAATCAGCCGAGTCAGGGCTAGACGACGGTCACGGCTTTTTGGGGAATACTGTTGAGCTTCTAACGCTAGCTGTTGTAGTCGTTCCTCCAGTTGGTTCATGGGTTAACTCCATCTCAATCCATCTCCTGGATGCACCTTTCTAAATAAGTAACGGTGGTTAACCCCGGATTCTATGCAAAGTCGGAAAAAATTTTTTAAACAGGACTTACCTATTGCCCCCTAAATCCCCCAAACTTGGGGGACTTTCGTGACTTTTTCCCCCCAAGCGAGGGATTGCTCGCTTGGGGGTTTAGGGGGGCAAAACCAATGATTTGGCATGGAATCGGTCTTTGAGAGAGTTAACAAAAACAGATGAGGCTGTTGTTTTTTATCTCTGCCCATGTATAATCCTAAAACCATCAAGCATTGGCTCGTCGGACTGATTGCTATTCCTGTAATCTGGTCAGCCTACTGCGAGTATGAAAATAAACCCTTTACCCAAGCCAGTGATGTGATCAATACCCTGGTGCAAGTCACAGTATTAGTGGATGCCCTTGTCAAGCAAGAAGACTCAGACAATAACTAATTGTGGGCTTTTGGCTAGTTTTGAATGCGATCGCTAAAGCGCGGAAGCTTAGCTTCATCGCCTTTGGCGGGCTCTTCGAGCCATCGCTAAACTGGCATCTTGGTAGAACTAGCATCTTGGTAGAACTGGCATCTTGGTAGAACTGGCATCTTGCCAGTTTCATTTCTTTGCTGATCTGGAACTGGCATCTTGGTAGAACTGGCATCTTGGTAGAACTGGCATCTTGCCAGTGTCAATGTGCGTAGAACTGGCATCTTGCCAGTTTCATGTATTTCATCTTGGTAGAACTGGCATCTTGCCAGTGTCAATGTGCGTAGAACTGGCATCTTGCCAGTTTCATGAGACTAAACTAACTATAAATGACCAGTTGTGTAATCGGAATAGATGGCGGTGCCAGTAAAACCCTTTGTGTAGTCCTCAACCACCAAGGTCAAGTCCTAGGTCGAGGAGAAGCCGATGCCTCCAATTATCACACTGTTGGTATCAATACCGCTTTCGCCTCCATAGAATCAGCTATTCGCCTCGCCACCCAACAAGCTTCCGCTAAACTCTCCATGGAATCGGTCACAGTAGAAGCGATGTGTTTGGGATTAGCGGGTGTTGGTCGTCCACGAGATATAGAAATGGTGCGAGGCTTCGTCCAACAGTTGTTGTCAAGTCAGAGAATTCCCGTTACTTGGGCATTACTCCCCTCTACTGTTGTTATTTGTGATGATGCTTTGATTGCCTTAGTGGGGGGAGTCGGTAAGCCTGTGGGAGTTGTTGCGATCGCAGGCACCGGCTCAATTATTTTTGGACGCAATGCCCAGGGAAACACCAAGCGAGTTGGTGGCTGGGGACATATCCTAGGAGATGTTGGCAGTGCCTATCAAATAGCCGTCTCTGGATTACGAGCCGCTATCAACGCCTATGATGGTTGCGCCGTAACTAGTCTAAGAGCAACTAGTCTTCAGGAGCGCTTCACCACCCATTTTAACTTATCAAACTTTAATTATATCACAGATATCATCTATCGGCCAGGGTGGGGAGTCAAAGAAATTGCATCCTTAGCGCCAATTGTGGATCAAGCAGCCGCTGAAGGCGATCAGGTAGCCATTAGCATTATCGAAGATACAGTTAATCAACTAGCAAGAGCTACCCAAGTTGTAATTGAAAGCGTCTTTACCCCTGACTCAGAATATGAGGTAGTAACCACCGGAAGTGTATGGCATGGTCTTTCCTCAATCCGTCAACAATTTGAATCATCCCTTGTCATGCTTAGCCCTAATGCTAACGTGATTTGGCCTCGCCATGAGCCTGCTTATGGAGCCGGTTTGTTAGGGTTGCGGAGCCTAGGCAATAGGCAAGAGTAACCCACCCCTAACGGTCGAGGTGGGGTGTGGCCTTATTTAATTAATTGGGCAAATGTTGAGTAAACTCATCTAGGGAGTTAACCGTTAATGCTGTTGCCATCAACTCTTCTAATTGTTCGAGAGTTAACGATTGAATTCTGACGGATATCTCTGAAGGAATTTCTGAAAATCGCAGTTTAAGGATGCGCTCTAAACTGCCTCGACGTTCTTGTTGGATCCCTTGTTCAATACCTTGTTCAATCCCTTGAGCAACCCCTTGTTCAATACCTTGTTGGATGCCTTGTTGGATGCCTTGAGCAAGACCCTCTTGTAAAATCTCTTGATACCAGGGCGATTCTCGTAATACTGTCATATCCCACCTCATGATTTGTTGAATTAAGGGTATTTCTAATACAAAACTAGCGAAGAAAGCTAACAATGGCTCTAGTTGATTCAAGGTTTGATCTGCTCGTAGAGCCTGCACCGCTGAGCGCAATTTTGATTCACTACCACCTCCTTTTAAGATCGGGACAAATGGAAATAGAGGAGGCAAAGGTTGTTCTAATACTAATTCAGCCTCTACTTCCCACAGATTAATTACCCGATAATCTTGACGAGCCTTTAATCCCATGAATTCCCTGTCGTAGCAATTTTTAATAGTAACCGTGGATGGGGGCGGCAAGATGTTAATTAATACCGGATAAGCAGATAAGTTGTATTTCTCCTCAGCTAAAGCCACATAATTGCGCATTCGCTGAGGCATCTTCTGGTCATAGCGTAGTTGTAATTCATTGAGAATCAGAAATTCTTGATGTTCAGGACTCTTTGCTTTAACAATCACATCGCTTTCGCGACTAATCCATTGAAACTCAGCATCCAGCAACTGAGATACCCGCACTTGGGAATTACCGGTTACCCATTGCACCCAAGCATTAGGAGCTAGACTGATGAGACGTTTGCTGCCAATGTCTACAGGTTTTGCCATACAATTGATCCAATCAAGACTAATTATTGACTTACGCCCACCCCATGGTCGAAGTGGGGTGTGGCCTTATTTAATTAATTGGGCAAATGTTGAGTAAACTCATCTAGGGAGTTAACCGTTAATGCTGTTGCCATCAACTCTTCTAATTGTTCGAGAGTTAACGATTGAATTCTGACGGATATCTCTGAAGGAATCTCGGAAAATCGCAGTTTAAGGATGCGCTCTAAACTGCCTCGACGTTCTTGTTGGATGCCTTGTTCAATCCCTTGTTCAATGCCTTGTTCAATCCCTTGTTCAATGCCTTGTTCAATGCCTTGAGCAACACCCTCTTGTAAAATCTCTTCATACCAGGGCGATTCTCGTAATACTGTCATATCCCACCTCATGATTTGTTGAATTAATGGTATCTCTAGGACAAAGCTAGCGAAGAAAGCTAACAACGGCTCTAGTTGATTTAAGGTTTGATCCGCTCGTAGCGCCTGCACTGCTGACCGCAATTTCGATTCACTACCACCTCCTTTTAAGATCGGGACAAATGGAAATAGGGGAGGCAAAGGTTGTCCTAATACTAATTCCGCCTCTACTTCCCACAGATTAATTACCCGATAATCTTGACGGGCTTTTAATCCCATGAATTCCCTGTCGTAGCAATTTTCAATAGTAACCGTGCTTGGGGGCGGCAAGATGTTAATTAATACCGGATAAGCGGATAGGTTGTATTTCTCCTCAGCTAAAGCCACATAATTGCGCATTCTCTGAGGCATCTTCTGGTCATAGCGTAGTTGTAATTCATTGAGAATCAGAAATTCTTTATGTTGAGGACTCTTTGCTTTGACAATGACATCGCTTTCGCGACTAATCCATTGAAACTCAGCATCCAGTAACTGAGATGCCCGCACTTGGGAATTACCGGTTACCCATTGCACCCAAGCATTGGGTGCTAGACTGATGAGGCGTTTGCTGCCAATATCTACAGGTTTTGCCATACAATACAATTGACCGAATCAAGACTAATGATTGACTTACACACACCCCACTTTGCAGGGCTGTTTATGGGGTTCAACTAAAATTTGATTAGTGAAGAGCTGGGCTTTTCAGACTTCCCAAACTTCCTGTTTCTTAAGATTATTCGTCTGTAGACTCGCCCTCTATAGGGTCTCCTAAATCGAAGATAATAATAAATTTTTCATCAGGCATCAGTCGTTTAAGAGCCTGCAAGTGACCTTCGGCGTCAGAGCGGTTCCGAAAACGACGAACAACTATGCGCTGCATCTTCGGCAATAGCCTAATGAGCGCCCATGGATATAGGCGTTGAGAGTAAGACATAAAATATTAGGTATCTCCTTAACTGGGGGTCTAGAGCCAGCCTGAGAGCCTAGAGAAACTGTAGGCTGGCTCTTACCGTGGAACGCCACGGTAATTTTACTATAGCACAAATAATCTTATAATATAACATATTTTAAAAACTTTTGTAACAAATTTGGGAGTCGGGAATCGGGAATCGGGAATCGGGAATCGGGAATCGGGAATCGGAACTCACTCGTGATCAGAATTGCTATGGGTAGTGGGATTAATACAAAAGGGAACAGGGAGGGAGTAGTGGAGTGGGGAAAAATCCTGTGTTTTCAAGTATTAACTAATTCATTAATATTTTTATAGCTATGTGCGATGGGAGCTTGGAGCCGCTGCGCGAACGATCATGCTCTTTGCGATTGACATGCAGGTCACGCTACGGGATTGGCCTTTGGTCACGCTACGGGATTGGCCTACGGCCACGCTAAAAGCGATTGACATGCAGGTCACGCTACGCGATCGCATTCCCGATTCCCGATTCCCGATTCCCGACTCCCGATTCCCGATTCCCGATTCCCGATTCCCGATTCCCGATTCCCGATTCCCGAAAATTAATGCTCCGTGTAAGATTGTGTATCAGCCGGATAATCCACTCGATTGTGGTGCTCGTTTGTGGATTGAAACCTTGGCCTTTGGCCACGCTGTGCGAACAGTGATATTCACTTTGTTGGTCGTAGTTTTCCGGCTAATAGCTAAGTTGGTCAAGGGTTTTTATCGAATTCTTTTTGACAAGATTCTATATGATGATGCTTATTGTTATAAGCATATTGTAGAGGATACTTGCTAGAGATAGAGATTTTATCCCAACTTATTCGATACCACTTCGATAAATTTATGGGGTCAACACTTTCGACCTCTGGTATAAAATCAATGCCATAAGAAATTCCAGTGACATCTTTCAGTATATTACGCCGTACAACTCCTCTCAAACAAACTATATAATCACTGTGAAACCTATATTTTTTACCTAATATAGTATTTCCTTTCTTCTGGAAAATAAGATATAGATTAGAGCCTGTATTCTCCTGGTAAAAATAGATACCATCAGTAAAGCCTTCTACTCCAACTAATTGTCTCCACTTTTTTTCCCACTTAAGGATCGTATCTTGAGCTTTATTATAGACAGAGCTTGATGAAGGAATTTCTTTGGCCAAGTTAATCGCTAATTTATAATTTTCATCAACGGGTTTCAACTCCTGTTCCCGTAGCGTGGCCTTTTGGCCATCGTTGATCACTTTTTCTGCTTTAGTCAACTGTCCTTGAGCACACTGATTTAGAAAAGCTCGTGCATTATAGGATTGGTGAGAACTTTCAGGAATGTCTAGAGCTTTGTTCATACACTCGACAAAGTCTTGATTGATGATCAGGTCTTCCATCGTTTCCACAAATAGTTGCTCTTGACGAGATAGCCATTGCCGATAGGCAAAAATGACTCCCTCAGCAGTAATGAAAAGTGTTGCAATACCGATTCCCATCCATAAAAATTTCTTAACTAAAGATCTAGGTCGATTCTCCGGGTTTACTAGCTTCTGATCTTGTTTATAATTTTGCATCTGATGACTATAGTATTTATATGTCTACAGATTCTAACCACTCCTCAAGTGATTGAAAAGGATCTGAACCCTTAAAGGCCATTTCTTACAACTTTAGATTTCCCTACTCTTAGTACGGAAGAGCCATAATGATTAGGTCACACCATTGTCTTCTCTCTTCCCTGCTCCCTGCGTAGCCTATCCCACCTGAGTCCCTGCTCTCTAAAAAACCAGAACGAAAGTACCTAACAGCAAGCGATGCAGCGGCGCTGCATTAAGACATTGTAAACTGCTATATACATTATATATAACGCAACATGCGTTTTAATTAATCTTACAAGTAGATTTTATGGGTAAGTTCTGGAGGAGATAAGTGTCTTCCCCCATTTTTTTTTGTCGCGCGGGAACAATCAATTACAAATCATGTCTGATTAAAGTGTGCGACTAACGATTTCAAGTTCTTAGTATTATGCTTAAAAATTTTTCGACTATTTTGTTGAGCAGTTCTTTAGCCTTTTCAATGATCGGGTTAGCGCCTGTAAAAACACTAGCCGATGAAATCAATACACAGGAAGACCCATGTAATGGTAATATAGATTGCTTTGTTGTAGAACAAGAAGGTGATTCCTGTTTTCTAAATTATTACTACAATGGTAGTCTACATTCGAGCAAGAAGATTAGTTGCCTAACTGATGAAGATACTATTGGTAGCGGTAATAGCGGTAATAATGGAAACAACCCACTAGATCCTTGTCGTGTATGCAATAGGCCATTTATTCCAATTATGAAATAGTCGCTTACTCTGTGTGCGACGTGAACGGGGGCTGGTAATAATTTACTGTTAGCTAAACGGCTAGTACAGCAAAAGGGATTGGGTTTAAGTAAACAAGCTGGTGAGCATATCCAATATGTAGATATCAGCCCTTTTATCTATTCCCTGTTTGCTGTGTTTGGCATTACAGCGAAAAATCGCGTCCGGGGTGCCTATAAAAGCGGAAAATTCTGGATTATTCCTCTGTTCAACTATTTCCTAAGTCGGTTAAGGGATTTGCTCCGCGAAGTCTTCCCGACAAGATTCTAGACGAATATCTCTATTATTATAAGCATATTGTAGAGCGTGATTGCTAGACTTAGACGCTTTATCCCAACTTATTCGATACCACTTAGATAAATCTATTGGGTCAATATCTTTGATCTCTGGTATAAAATCAATACCATAAAAAATTCCAATTACTTCTTCAACTAGATTACGGCGTATAACTCCTCTAAAACAAACGATATCATCACTTTGAAAAGTATATCTTGTCCCTAAGATAGTATTGCCTTGCTTTTGCAGAATAATATATCTATCATATTCTTTCTCATTATGGTACAAATAGATGCCATCAGGAAAGCCTTCTACTCCAAGTACTTGTTTTAACTTTTCGTTCCACTTAAGGATCGCATCTTGAGCTTGATTATAGACAGAGCTTGATGAAGGAATTTGTTTGGCCAAGTTAATTGCTAATGTATAATTCTCATCAACGGGTTTCAACTCCTGTGCTTTTACCACTTTATTGGCTTGGTCCAACTGTCCTTGAGCACACTGATTCAAAAAAAATTGCGCATTATAATGGTTCTGAGAACTTTCAGGAATGTCTAGAGCTTTGTTCATACACTCGACAAAGTCTTTATTGATGATCAGGTCTTCCATAGTTTCCAGAAAGACTCGTTGTTCATGATGAGATAGCCATTGCTGATAGGCAAAAATAGCTCCCTTACCAGTAATTAAAAGTGTAGCAATACCGATTCCGAACCATAAAAAAGTCTTAACTAAAGATCTAGGTTGCTTTGGTTGGTTTTGATCTGGCTTTTGCTCTTGTTTGTAATTTTGCATCTGATGACCGTAGTACTTCTGTGTCTAAAAAATCTAGCTATTCTTAAAGTGATTGAGAAGGATCTGAACCCTTAAAGGCAATTCCTTTCCTCCTTTATGTCTGATTTAACATAGACTTTGCAGTACCCCTGAGGGTACCTTTTGTACTCAAATAGCTGTTTTTTCCCGATTCCCAATTCCCAATTCCCTCAAGTTGTCAATTTCTCTTTTTTACATTAAACTAGTATTATCGGAATAGTTAAGCTAAATCCACTGATGAACAAGTGCGTTGGAACTACTGAAGCGGCATCTCTATTAGGAATTTCTTCTCGACGATTGCGCCAACTCCTAGAGAAGGGTCGGGTGCGGGGTGCCTATAAAACCGGGAAATTCTGGATTATTCCTCTGTTCAACGATTTGCCACAAATTACTAAAGGTCATCGTGGACCCAAGGGCAAATGGCGTACTAGTCGTCCGCCAGCTTTAGCGAAGATTAATGTCAATCGCAATCACATTGGCTCGAATATGAAGAAAAGCCCTCAAGACCGGAAGCCAGTGATTTCAGTAAAACGAAAGGGTACTAATCTCTACGGTAATGAAGTGGAAATTCTCGGTCCGTGTAAGATTGTGTATCAGCCGGATCATCCACTGGATTGTGGCGCTCGTTTGTGGATTGAAACCTTTAGTGATATCCACTTTATTGGTGGTAGTTTTCCGGCTAGTAGTTGAGGGGGTCAGGGGCTTTTGGTTGAGCAGCTGGTCTTAAGCAGACTGAGCTAGTATAAATGTATGTTTAGGTTTCAACCAACAACATATGAGGTGTGTAATGAAGGGATTATCTCTTGGGCTAGTCTTGGGCGTTGCGTTATTCGCTAACCCGGTTTTCAGTTATCAACTTGGTGAGGATGATGGCGCAGGTGTCGAGACTGCGAAGACTTGCTCCAGCTGCGGATACGATGATCCCGCAGGTGATCAGGGACAAGACTGCCCCAACTGTAAAGTAAACAGAAAAACTGAGACTAAGTAGGTAGGTCTAATTAGACGTTAAAAGAATTGTAGGGACGGGCTTAGCCGAAAGTATGGCGTTGCTGAATTAAGGAATGAATGCGCGACCATTTGGTTTTATTAAAGCCCCCTAAATCCCCCAATTCTGGGGGACTTGTCTTGATGCAGTCGCTCATGGGGGAAACCCCCAAGACCGCGCTGCATCGCTTGATAGTTTTGTTCCCCCCAGAATTGGGGGGCTAGGGGGGCAAAAACATACTCAGAATCAGCAACGCCAATACTTATAGAGGTAGTCATTTAGGATTTGCGTCTAATCCCCAAGGCAAGTCCTTCTCGATAACATTTCGAACATGCCGCTGGAAATATTTGTCAATATCTACAGTAAAAATCCTCAATCCTTCCATTTCATTAATATAGGGAACATCACCTCGTCCCTCTCCAATTGTAGAAATCCAAACCGCACCATCTTTTTGAATAACCTGTCTAAAAACTCGGCCTGGAAAAAGATTATGAGTTGGTAACGTGTAGTTAATAGCAATAAACTTTTCTTCGTTTACCATTACTACGACTTTATCTTCAGTACCACGTAAAAACCTCAGAAAATCATCTAGGTAAAATAGTGTGTCTAAGTCAACCACCATACAGTTTTTAACTGGATTGGAGGCCTGTTTTGGTCTAGCGGGTGCAGTAAATCTAGCCTGTGAAATCATCTCTGCAAAGACATTTTCTGGTGTGCATCCCTTGTCTACAATCTCACAGATTCTATTGTATTGAATTATGTCATCATTGTATTTAGTTGGATAAATATTAGGAAATGTAGAGTAATAATGATATCTGTCTTCTAAAAGATTCTCATTATCTGATTTTGAGGTAAAAAAGGAATCATCCTTTAATATATCATTTCTAGCAATTCGATCTTTATTATCCTTGTTAGGCAAAACAAATGGATCATCAAAATTGTCTAGGTATAAGTTATCATTGAGCTTAAAACTAGGCTCATTTTCGCAAGGAATGTTTTCTTTATACAAAGATCTTTCCCGATATCCTTGCGCAAAGTACATTTGCTGATCTTCAGCAAACATTAACTCATTATCTGAAACTAAATTCAGTGAGATATCTTCTAGGTCACATTCTGGATTACCTTCTTTTTTGCTCAGCACAATTGAGGAATCTGTTACAGTTTTAACTGTAAATTCACTCTTACATTCACTAGAAGTAAGCTTAAATACTCCCGTTGCTTCACCAGCTTTTGACTTATTAGCCAATGTCATAGTAACATATATTTTAGCTTTATCTTTCTGCCGAGTGAGATATCCTGACCATTCACCAAGAAACTTGTTGGGTAAAAGTGTATCCTCAGATACTACAACACCTGTATTAGAACAGTGGATAGTATACCACCATCGAGTGCCCTCATCACGATTACCAATTACCTTAACTCCCACATACTTCGCGTTATCGGGAAGGTTACCAATACGTTTAGTATCACGCCCTGACTTTGGTCCTACTCCGAAAATACGAGACCCTTCATAGAAAATTTCTAGTCTATCCGGAATAGTATAAAACTCATACTCTAAGGCAACTTTTGGGTTTGTGCCTGGTGGGATCTTAAATAGGTCAGTCCGAACTTCGCTCGCTCCCTTGTAAGTATGCTTAACATTACATTGGACTGGAGCTTGACAACTAATTGATTGTATGGTTTGATTTCTGCTATCGGGTAGTAGAGAGTCTGCTAATGCTTCTCTACCGAAAGTTCCAGCCCAAGCCAACAGTCTTGCTTCATCAGAAGTACCTAATTGTGCTAGGTTTAAGTTCTTTAAATTAGCATTATCCAGTGTTGCTTGTAACAGTTGCTTAACATTGGATTCACATTTTTGCTTTCCTGTGTTCTTTAATGCTATATAATTTTCTGAGGGGTTAGCATTGGCTTGAGGCAAGGTTATGGTTTCTATGGGTTTACCGGATGCACCATAAATAATAGCCTGACTATTGCTAAATTTAGCTTTAGTGCCATCAGCTAGAATAATCGCCTGCACTTTATTTTGGGTATCGTATTTAATTGTGAATTCAGATAACCGGTCTTTAATCTCTGATTCCTCTAGTGGGCTTTGTCCACCTACAACGGCTTTGGGTTTCGGAACTGAAACACCTTTAAAGGCAATCTCATAGATCCGAAATTCTTCTTCTGGTAAGTTTACCTGCATGCGTTGTTCTGCCCCTGTGGATGGAGAAACGATCAGCACTTCGTTATATCCGGCAGAGTAGGGTGTTTGTTGAATAACACCATAATCTTTGGCCAGGGCTCCAAACAGTAAATCTACTAACTCTTCAAGTGAACGGGGAATGCCATAGGGAATAATTTCATCTACTGCGTTATCAATCGTGTCATTTATCGCGTCTTCGATTTGTTCATTAATTCCCCCAGGAAGTTTGGGAACTTTAACCTTTGGAATAAGATCGTCTAAACCAAAGGCCCAGGTGTAAGTTGCTGAAAACACTATGGATAATGTGACTAAGGATGACCGAAAGATTAGCTTTGGGATTGAGAACTTGGTTCGGGATACTTGTGCCATGATCAGTGTGTAGGAATGGAACAATTATCTGAAGAGATATCTGATAGAGACCTTGAGCGTTATGATAAATCTTCTAGATATAGAGCACCTGAAAACTGAATCTGTAAATCACTGGAAGCGTTATCTGGCTGTTCAATAATTTGGTTGGACTGTAACAACGCACGAGATAGTGACCTGTAGACGATTACAGGATATTGCACATTAGTATTAGTAAGTGGCTCCCATCAATTTACTAATCGTGAAAATTTGCTAACATACTCAAGCATTGGATAATAAGAGTTGGATTGATTACAATCTCAAATTAAATTACCAATTAGAGAGTTAGGAGACTATTTTCTACCTCGACTATATTAACTAGACATTCGAGCAATGTAGGCGAAGCTTTGATGAAGTATCACTCAAGTTTTATTAACCTTAAGTTAAGCAGGGCTTTCACATTTCATCCTCAAAGGGTGACAAGCATACTGTAACTCTTGTAAAATTTAGTAAGTAGATAGGTTAAATTATCCGTTAAATAGTGTTGTATTCACATTTGTGAAAACCTTTTGAATACAGGCTTCCAGCTTCATTATCGAATTATGAATTTTAACGTATATTGATGCCTAACTAGCCTATAATTTTGATAATCTACATTAAATGGATAATTTGCGGAGCATGCAAGGAAAATCTTTCTTAGGATTGCTTAGGATTGGCAGCTTAGCAGCTTTGATAGTTGGTAGCCAGGAGATACTTAATGCTCAAGTGCCGCCACACTTAGTATCATCTACTTGGAGCGGTGACTATTCACTATCGATGAATGGAAAGACCTATGAAAACATCCCGATTTCCGTCCAGTTAGATTTTTCACTTACTGACGTGACGGGAAACTGGTCAACTGGTACTGGTATATCTGGATCTGTAGCGGCAACCTTTGGGGATGACTGGGAATGGAAGGTAGACTCTGGATTGGGCAATGATGGTATCTCTACCGACAGACCTGAAATAACAGCTCCTTTCAATGTGCCTGCGACTGTCCCGGCTTGCTTGAGTAACTACAAAGGATATGGGACATTAGCCCCTAATACCCGAGAAATAACTTTTAATTATATTGGCTACCACTGCGATGGCAGCAAAACAACGGGAGAGGGAACCTTGACGCTGGTAGAGGAAGTGCAATCTTGGTATAACCAAGGTATGATTAAGAATGCGATGCTCTGAAGAGCCGCTCCGCGATCGCACTATTGCTAGCATGCCTTTTGCCTCACTTCGCTTCCATCCAATTATCCCCAGCATGTATTTCCACAACTAAAGGAACAGTTAACTTAACTGCTGATTCCATAGTTTCCCGAATTTTTAGCTGCAATTCTTCCCATTCATCAGGGGGAATTTCAAAGATTAATTCATCATGGACTTGTAATAGCAACCGCGCCTGATATTTCTGTAACTCTTGATAGAGTTTAATCATGGCAATTTTGATTATATCAGCGCTAGAGCCTTGAATGGGAGAGTTAGCTGCTGCTCTTAATGACCCAGCATCATAGGGATTGATACCTTTAAGTTTATCGAGATCAATCTGATCGAGAGGCTTACCTTGTAGCCTTCTAAGACTGTTACCACCAAAGCTAAAGTAGCGACGGCGTCCGAGTATAGTTTCTACATAGCCTTGTGCGATCGCTTTTTTCTTAGTTTCCTCTAAATACGCAAACACTAGAGGATAGCGCTGATTCAATCGATCAATAAATACTTTTCCTTGAGCTGCCGATACCTTAGCTTCCTGAGCAAACCTTTGTGCTCCCATGCCGTAAATTACGCCAAAGTTAATTATCTTACCCAAGCGCCGCTCTTCACCAGTAATGTCTTCTTTATCAAATAACATTTGCGCCGTCAAGGTATGGACATCGGCTTGAGTTTGATAAGCGTCCACTAGCACTGGCTCTTGACTCAAGTGAGCTAGGATTCGTAACTCAATTTGGGAATAGTCAGCGGATACCAACAGCCAACCGGATTCTGGAATAAAACCCTTCCGAATCTGGCGACTAAAATCAGTACGAATAGGAATATTTTGTAAATTAGGACTAGAGGAGGATAGTCTACCAGTTGTGGTCACGGTCTGATTAAAATCCGTATGTACTCGTTTAGTATCAGAACGCATCAGTGCTGGTAAAGCATCCACATAAGTAGACTTTAATTTCGATAAACTACGGTATTCCAGAACAGCATCTACTACTGGATGGTCTCCTTGTAATTTAGCTAAGATAGTAGCATCGGTAGAGTAACCGGTTTTGGTTTTACGAGACTTCCTACGATCTAACCCTAGTTTCTCAAACAGTAACTGACTCAGCTGTTTAGGGGAACCTAAATTGAATTCTTGTCCAGCATCTTGATAGGCTTGCTGTTTAATTGCCACTAAATCCTTTTCCAGCTGTTGAGAGAACTGTTCCAGATAATCCTTATCAATACTAATCCCCTGGTATTCCATATCAGCTAATACCGGTTCGAGGGGTTGCTCTACATCTAGCAGCAATTCCTGCAAAGCTGGAATTTTCGCCAATTCTTCTCGTAATTTAGAAACTATTCCGAAGGTGGTATAAGCATCCATCCCACAGTAATCGGCTACAGTGGGAATGTCTAAATCTCCGATAGTTTTCCCTTTTGGAACTAAGTCGTCATAACTTTGTGCTTCTATTCCTAAATAGTGCAGCCCTAGGTCACTAAGTTTATGGCTAGTTTCAGGATTGAGTACATAACTCGCTAGCATAGTATCGAATACCACTCCTGCTAGCTGAATCCCATTACAACGGAAGACTAGTCGGTCAAATTTCGTATTTTGTAAGACTTTGGGATAATCTGAGCTTTCTAAAATTGGACGTAGGGATTCTAAGACTATATCCTTATCTAAATTAGTCCCATCTTTATGACCGATAGGAATATAAGCAACATCAGTAAATTCTTTTCCCCAACAACAGCCAATCCCCACCAACTGAGCATCCCGTGGTTCCAAATCACTAGTTTCTGTATCCCAAGCGACAGGATTTCCAGCATCGGTATAGTATTTTAGCTGTTCAACTAATTGATTGAGCTTGTCTACAGTATCGATAATTTGTGGTTGAATCGAACCAGTATTAGACCCTTGCTCTTGACACTCTTCCGTTTCCGCTACACTGAAAAAGGAAATATCATCATCTTCCTGAGTATCAGTATTGCTATCAGTATCGCTATCAGTATCACTATCAGTATCATTTGGGGCATCAGTTTGGATATCCTCTAGCACTACGCCACCAAAACGCTGCTGAAGTTTATCTATTTGACTGATAAATGACTTTAACTCTAACTTCTCCAATAGCGGTTTGAGCACTTGAGGATCGAATCCTTGGAGCTGAGACTGGTCTAAATCAATATCGACAGGAGTATCAAATCGCAATTGAACCAAATAGCGAGCATGCTCAGCATCTAATTTACCGACTTCCAGCTTTTTCTTAACGGCACCCTTAATACTATCAAGGGAAGCATAAATATTATCCAGGTTTTGGTATTGTTTGAGTAACTTAACTGCAGTCTTTGCTCCGATGCCCTTAACTCCAGGAATATTATCGGATGGATCCCCACAGAGGGCTTTATAATCCACGACTTGAGAAGGTAATACTCCCAATTTTGCTTCTACTTCTTCTACGCTATATTCCGTAGGTCCAACTGTAGCACTCCCTCTCGCAAAGGCACCACTGAGATATAAAACGGTAATCCCTTTATCTGGAGCAACCAGTTGAAATAAATCGCGATCGCCAGATACAACTTTGACACGATAGCCTTGATCAATAGCTTGGTGAGCTAAGGTTGCCAATACATCATCAGCTTCATAACCAGGAGAGGTTATTACTGGAATTCTTAACCCTTCCAGTAACTGCTGGAGATTCTTGATATCTGGGATGAAATCTTCTGGTGTTTCGCTCCGATTGGCTTTATAACTAGCATCGGCTTGTTGGCGAAAGGTGGCTTCTTTGGTATCGAAAGCAATTGCGATCGCATTCGGGTTTTCTGACTCCATTACCTCTAACAAGGATTTAATGAAGCCAAAACAGACACTGGTCGGAATTCCAGTTTTAGTCCGTAATCCACCCTGACGACTTTTGGCAAAAGCAAAATAGGAGCGAAAAGCCAGAGAATGACCATCAATTAGGATCAGTAGGGGGGATGCTGCCATTGCGGACTGATCAGGGAGCTGGGGAGAGTTGTCAGAAGAAGTAGTAGATCTAGGCATATCCCTATTTTAGCTATATTGTAGCGATTGCTTGTTTGTTGACAGCCAGGGAATTCCGGATTAAGTGAGGCTGAGCAGGTAATTAACTAAGGATGAATCGTTAACTGTCTAGGGTTTAAGTCAAGTAGCTATTCTTTCGTTGACTATATTTAATTAAATACTATTCCGTTAGGGTGCTGGTTGTATCCCGCTTTATGGGATTGGTCTTTGGGTCACGCTACGCTCCGGAAGCTGAGGCCTTTGGCCACAACGCTTCCGCGCTTATGGGATTGACCTACGGTCACGCTACGCGATCGCATAAGCCAGGAAACTGGCATCTTGCCAGTTTCCTGGCTTATGCAAAGCGCGAGTGGGGGAAACCACGGCAAAGCGCGAGTGGGGGAGACCCCCGCAGGTCGGCGCTGCATCGCTTCCACGCCTGATGCCGATTCCACGGCAAGATGCCTATTCTACAGGTGTGACCCAAGGTCGCGACCTATTGTGTTTTATCGAATTGTGTTTTATCGAGTATAAGAAACATTTATAGCACTATGCATTCAGATGTTTGACATTCATAAACTCCGAAACGTGAGTCTAGCTTACTTCTGACTTCTGACTTCTAACTTCTGACGCTAAGCGTAGCGTTATATACCGAATTCGATAGCATCAATCTTACTCAGGGAACTTGGTAGAAATAGTCTAGGTCATATATAACGTCATAATGGATCAAACCCTGGTCATTTTGTCAAATAATTGTTACGATTCTTCATTAAAGGTCAGATAGGTTAACGGTTGATACATTTACCGATACCTAGCCTGATTTAAACTAGGGCTGCTCTAGCCAGCCAAAACCCATGATTAGTTTTTAAGGAGCTCAACTATGTCTAAACCAGTAGAACTTTCCCTGGAACAAAAATTTAACCTGCGGACTTTTGAATCTCAGGTCCAGAAAATGAGCCGTGAGCAAGCTCAAGAATTCCTAATCAAACTCTATGAGCAAATGATGATGCGTGAAACAATGTACAAAGAAGTCCTAAAACACGAGTGGGGATTATAGCTAAAGCCCTCGTGTGATTGTTATTCACCTTAATTGAGCCGCGACCTCCTTCTCTTGCTCAATTCCGTAGGTAGGAAAGGAGCTGGGGATGCTGGGGCGTCAACTGGAATTACCTTAAGATTTAATTAAAATTAGAATTAATTGATTCAACTTATTGTTAGCTAAATATAATCTTAGATAATATCACCCCAAGCTTGCTTACAGGAAATAAGATTGGGAATACCCCGATTCAGTCTAGGCAAGTCAGGATAAATAGTTTATAAAATTGTATAAATTAATGCAAAACTATCGAAAGTAATTGTAAAGTGTTCTAGTCTGAAAGAAACTCTAAGAAAAAGCCATCCTCTCTGCATATGTTTCAGCATTGCCTAATCTGCACCGATTTCTCTGACGGTTTATATCGGCTAGTAGAGTTTGTCCCCAGTTTAGCGGCTGGTGGGCTTAAGAAAATCATCTTCTGCCACTTTGTTCCGCTTTGGGAAGAGGGAGAAATACCTCGCATTGATGAAGAAGGAATAGAACAAGCTCGTCGCCGCTTTGAAAAGGGTTTGACCAACATACCTGAAGGGGTAGAGGTTCACATCGAAGTGATGTCAGGTCGTCCTAGCGACAGTATTCCTAAAATCGCCAAACGTTACAATGCTGATGTGATACTGATTGGCACGCCAGTGCGCAGCTTATTACAAGAAAAGCTTTTTGGTAGCACTACAGCAACCTTGAGCAAGGAATGTAGTACACCATTACTAATGCTGCGACCACAACTGATTTCAGCTTACACCTGCGAAGAACTCGATCTACGCTGCAAACATCTATTCCGGTATTTGCTAATTCCCTATGACGGCACTACAGCGTCTCAATCTGTCGTGGAAAGGGTCAAAGAGTATGCTAAACAAGCACCAGATGACTCACTAAAGCAATGTATGCTGTTGTGGGTAGTCAGCGAAGGGGGGCGCAGAGAATTATCTAAGGAGCCTCAGCTACAAAAAGCTCAAGACAAGCTAGAACCAGTAAAAGCAGAGTTAGAACAGCTGGGCTTACAGGTCAATACAGACGTGCGAGTGGGCAATCCCCGTGAAGAGATTTTAGACACAGCCTTAGAATATGATATTACTGCGATCGCAATCTCTTGCGATCACAAAGGGAAATTCTTAGATTGGTCAGTGCGTAGCTTAGCCGGTGATTTAATGCGCAGCAGCTGGCACCCTGTTCTATTCTTGCCACCACGAAGCTAGGAATCGAGAGTATAGCGCTACGCTTAGGGTCAGAAGTCAGAAGTCAGAAGTCAGCTAGACTCACGTTTGGTGAGTTTAGGCATGTCAAACATCTGAATGGGTAGTGCTATATACGGTTTTCTCGGGGCTTCTAATAAAATAAAGCAATTCCACTTTGGTAGTAAATAATAAATCCAACATATGATCACAAAGATTAGTGGTTGGCGAAAATTACTAGTGGTGTGCATCTCTGTGGCGCTAGCGTTTACAGCTTTTCCTGCGCCATCTTATGCTACTAGTCCTGCGATCGCTCAATTTACCCCATCCTCTCGTTTAGAAAACATCTCATTTGAGAACCAAGCAAAATTTCAACTAGCTGCGGCTACAGACAAATGCCGCAAAGTGGTGACTAGAGGCAGTGATCTCAATGTCCGCAGTGGACCCGGTAGCAATTACCGGATTATCGGTTTGGTCAAAAACGGGTCTGAGGTTACCCTTGAGCAAATAGTAAACCAAGACTGGGCAAAAATTTCTTCTCCCTTGTCAGGTTATATTTCTCAGCAGTATCTCCAATCCTGTCCACCACCACCTAAGCAGGAATGTCGTATAGTTTCGACCAATACTGGCAAGGGTCTGAATGTACGTCAGAGTCCTGGTGGTAGGATTATTGGTGACTTAGACAATGGCACTAAAGTCACTATCATCAATAGCATTACTAATGGTTGGGTACAGCTTGTCTCTCCCCAAAAGGGTTATGTTTCCGACCGGTATCTTAAACCTTGTCCACCACCTCCTCCCAAAGAAGAATGTCGTCTAGTATCGACTAAGGGTAACCCGCTCAATGTGCGTGCGACCCCTGGTGGTAGGATTGTCGGTGTTGTAGAAAATGGTACTAAAATCACTATCAAGGGTACTAGTAGTGATGGTTGGGTACCGATTGTTTCTCCCCAGAAAGGTTATGTGTCTGAGGCGTATCTTCAACCCTGTCCCACCGTCAAAAAAGAGTGTGGTATAGTTACCACTAGTGGTAGTGATCTGCTCGTGCGTTCAACTCCTGGTGGTCCCAGTATCGGTACATTAAAAAATGGTACTGAGGTCAAGATTGAGAGTATACGTGCAGATGGCTGGGTGAAGATTTCAGAACCGATAATCGGTTATGTGTCTGGCAAGTTTATTAAAATAAAACCTTGTCCAACACCACCACCATCGGAAGAGAATTGTCGGGAAGTTTCAGCACCACAGGGTTTAAATGTGCGCAAATCACCATCATTTGACGGTGATATTATTGGCATTATTGCTGATGGTTCTAAGGTAACGATTGTTAATCGTGGTAGTAATGGCTGGGTTCCTATTTCTGCGCCCTTACAAGGTTATGTTACTGGCAAGTATCTGATCTATTGTCCTGAGTTTAAGGCACAAGAGCCATCAGGACCAGTAGGTTAATCCTTAGATCTAGCAGAAGTCAGAAGTCAGAAGTCAGAAGTCAGAAGTCAGAAGTCAGAAGTCAGAAGTTAAACTATTGCGCTTACTTAGGTTTGAGACTTTTGTCATGTTCTAACTGCCCTGGCGACTGCTATATCTCGCAGCATTGTTGATAGGCGATGCAGCTAAGATTTTAGGGTGCGTTAATGACGCACCCTGCTGTTAATAATTGCTGATCTGTAGGTATCGAGGGTATACGTTGCTACAGTTTTACGTCCACTTCCGGAAAAATGTATTGTCTTGCCAAGCAGAAACTGTGCGTGCTTCAATAGCAGTCATTTGTGCTGAACTTAAGGATTGAAATGCTTGGGCGACTTTAAAATTTGATTCTAATTGCTTAACGGATTCGGCGGCAATAATACAAGAATGTACTCCCTTCAGAGAGAGCACATAACCCATGGCTTGCTCCATTCCATCTAACACACCATTTTTGAATAACCTGCCATAAGCCGGAACTTTCATAGCAATCACTCCTACATTTTTCTCTCGCGCGACTGGTAAAACAGTTTTAGCAAAAGGTCGAGGATGGTGAACATCTGCCGCATTCAGAGAAATTAACGTAGTATCAAAGGGATAGCGCCGCAACCCCTCTGCAATTACATCCGGTTCGTGATGTCCGGTAATGCCTAAATATTTGACAATTCCTTGTTCTTTTGCTTCTTCAAAGGCTTTGATAGCGCCATTGGGACTAAAAATCTGATCTAACGTTTCGTGAAAAGAAACGTGATGTAATTGCCATAAATCGATAGAATCAGTTTGAAGGCGTTTAAGCGATCGCTCTAACTCTCGCCAAGCCCCATCTCGATCTCGTTGTGCTGTTTTTGTGGCTAAAAATAGATTAGATCTATAAGCAGGTAATACCTTCCCCATATACTTTTCGCTGGGGCCATAACTAGCTGCGGTATCAAAATAACGAATTCCAAACTGTAATGCTGCTTCAATTTGGGCGACTGCATCAGCTTCTCGATTCATCTTGGACAAAGGCGTTTGTCCTGCACCTCCCAACCCAAAGATTGGAACCTTAACCCCCGTTTTCCCTAACACTCGTTCTGGCATTGTAGCTGCTGTTGGCAGTTGAATAGCTGCTTTTGCTGACAGTTGAGACTGCTGTTTATGCCATGCTGCACTTCCCACAATACCACCCGCAGCAGCAACACTGGTCACGATAAACTTACGTCGAGTTGTTTTACGTGTCATGGCTCGCCTATATTACAGTAGCTTTGCCCATATTTTAGCGTGGTTTCTGTAAGGTAAGCATTTAGCTGAATAGTTAGGTATTAAGCTTACAAAAATTACCTCGATGTTGAGTCTAGACGAATCAGATATTATTTTATATAAGTAGTCGGACATAAATAAACGGTACTGTCTCAAAAACTGTCAAAGCCTTGTAACCTTTACACCAAAAGGTTTTGTCGATATTTGCAAAAGTTTATATAGCACCCAAAACTTTTGTCCGACTACTTAATGGTTATTTATCTATTAGATTCATTCAAAATAATTGTTAGTTCATAAGTTAAAATAAATTTACCCACTGCAACACTACTTTTATCTTGTCCCGATCAACAAGGGCTTGGGGAGCATGTCAAATTCGAAGAACAAATGTACTAAAATAACTCATGATTCCTGCTCAAGCCCCGAAAACACTCTAGTTCAAGCGTTTGTAGTTCAAGTATTCTTACAAAATTGACCTGCTCCCAGGGCTTGTGGCTAAGATTACGAACTTTATCTATTCCAATGGTGGAAATATTATCCACGCCGATCAACATACAGATTTTGCCACTGGAATCTTTTTAACCCGAATTGAATAGATGACCATTTTTGAATTCAAAATACAAAAGACAAAATTCAAAATGAATAGCTTTCTAATGTAAGCTATCAGCTAATGCGCTACAGATGGTGCTACAGATGGTGCTATCAGCTAATGCTTAGATGGGCAAATCCCCAGACTTTCAATTCGATAAAATCTCGAACTCTTAAATTCTCCCAAATGAGGTTTATTTTAAGCTGACTGCTGACAGCGGTAGGCTGAATGCTTAGCTAATAACTAGAACTAATCAACTGCCCATAAACTCCCCCTTGCTGCCACAATTCCTCATGGGTACCCCGTTGCACCACCTTACCCTGCTCCAGAACAATAATCTCATCACAATCTCGAATCGTACTCAAGCGGTGGGCTACAACAATACAAGAAATACCCCTACGCCTGAGATTCTGGTCAATAATCGTTTCCGTTGACCCATCCAAGGCACTAGTTGCCTCATCCATCACCAAAATCGCTGGGTCATTAACTAAAGCTCTAGCAATTTCCAGGCGTTGACGCTGACCCCCACTTAAATTCCCAGCTCCTTCCATCAGTTGGGCTTCATATCCCCCAGGTAGTGCCTGAATCACCTCGTGAATTGCCGCATCCTGACAAGAGCGCACTATCTCAGACAGGGGTACCGTCTTATCCCACAATGTCAGATTATCCCGCACTGTCCCGCCAAACAGAAATATTTCCTGTTCCACCATTGCTAAGGAATTCGTCAACACCGACCTAGGAATCTGGTGTTTTGGAATCCCATCAAATAGAATCTCCCCTGACCAAGGTTGGTATAAACCAGTTACTATCTTTGCTATGGTAGACTTCCCCGAACCACTACCCCCTACTAGTGCTATCCTTTGACCAGGTTTCAGGCTCAGATTAAAGTTCTCAATTAACGGTCTATCTATCCGGGAATAGCCAAAGGTAATATTGCGTAATTCTACATGACCTTGAAGGCAGACCTGGAGAGTGGGAAATGAATCAGATTCTCCTTGATCTCCCTTTTGACCTGCTACCGGATCTTGGGGGCGGTTAGGGGAATGAGCGGTTTGAGCTAACCCTTGGGTTAACTGGGGGTCAATCGGGTTGCCCAATACATCATCCAAGCGATTGAGGTCACCATCGAGTTCCTGGAGAGTACTGCCAAACCTGACTAACTGGTTGACAGGCTTCTGAAAACTGTTCATCAAGCTTTGAAAAGCCACTAACATCCCAATACTGAGAGATCCTTCCATTACCCTTAGACCCCCAACCGCCAAAATTAGCATAGAGGTTAAGGAGGTTAGCAAAGGCGGTAAAACCCCTAAAACCTGGTTTGCTACTTCCAGTTTCTGCTGACCATTAACCGCTTTAGCATAGTAACCGGACCACCTCGCAAAGAAATCCGACTCCGTTGCGGATGCCTTGACACTTTCTATGCCCTGTAGTCCAGCGATCGCTACCCCAGCTGCCTTACCCCGGTCTAGGGCTAATTGCATATAGCTATCTACCCGCTTACGAGCCAGCCATTGTAAGGTCAAGACATTTACCAAGGCAAAAACGATACCAATTACAGTCAGTACCCCATCATAGGCAAACATCACCAGGGCATAAAAGATTACCATTACGGAATTAATCACTGTTGTTGCCAACTGACCCGAAAGCACGTCAGCCACTTTGTCATTTAGCTTAACCCGATTACTAATTTCTCCAGCAAACCGCTGGGCATAAAATCTCGCTGGTAATCGCAGGATGTGCCAGAGAAAGTGGCTGGACATCCCTACGGATAACTTAATTTTTAGTTGTCTCAAATACCGCAATTGTAACAGCGTCAACACCCCCTGTAGGAGCACCGTAATTGCCATGGCTAAAATCAAGGGACGTAGCCAATCAGAGCGACTTTCGACTAACACATTATCTACAAAAATTTGATTAAATACGGGAATAACTAAGCCAGGAAAAACTAATAAAAATCCTACTATTATACAGTATAGAATTGCAGTAATAGATCCTTTTAGTCGTAACCATAGCGCTAATTTAAGACTGGGTTTTTCACCCCCCTTTTTGAACTCTGGTCCTGGTTCAATTACCAGCACTACCCCCGTGTAACCCTGATCAAATTCCTCGCTGGTGACCCGTCTTGGACCAGCAGCTGGATCATTGAGAAAGACGATTTCTTTCCTAAATCCTTCTACTACTAGGAAATGATTAAAATTCCAAAACACAATAAATGGAGGATGCAATTTTTTAAGGTTAGCCAGGGATTTTTTATAACCCTTCGCCTGCATTCCATAACGTCTAGCAGCTTTAACCAAATTAGATGCTTTAGAGCCATCGCGGGACACACCACAACTAACCCTAAGTTCCTCTAACGGCACAATCCGACCATAGTAACTCAGAATAATTCCTATAGCAGCGGCACCACATTCTACTGCTTCCATTTGCAACAGAGTGGGGGTTTTGATTCGTTTGTGTTTCATTGTTTACTGTTGAAGGTTTTTGGGTTGAAGGTTGAAGGTTGTTTGGTTGAACGCGCACGCGTGGCCTTTGGCCAAGGTTTGTTTGTTTCATTGTTGAAGGTTGTTTGGTTGAACGCGCACGCGTGGCCTTTGGCCAAGGTTGTTTGGTTGAGAGCCTTTGAGGTTTGGTGTAGGGTAGGTTGTTTGGTTGAGAGCCTTTGAGGTTTGGTGTAGGGTAGGTTGTTTGGGTTCGCGGCCACGCTACGGGAACAAACTTTCAACTTTCAACTTTCAACTTTCAACTTTCAACTTTCAACTTTCAACTTTCAACCTTAAACATTCAACTTTCAACCTTTAAACCTTCAATAAATCCCACTCCATTCCCGCAAAATCGGCAAGACAAAGGTAATCGGCACACGCTCTTTCACTCTCACCCTAGCGGTGGTAGTAGTTCCGGCAGAAATTTTCAAGTCTGGACCATCGGAAGATGACCACTGGTAGCCACTAAAGGTGGTATTATCTGCTTCTAATTGAGCGTAGACTTCTATCATTGCTCCCCCCTGACCGATCAGATTATCTACTACTTCTGGATTCCCCACTACACTAGCTGCTCCCTCACGAGTTACAGGATAGGGTGAAACTGAGGTAATTTTTCCCACAATGCCACCAAATCGTTGCCGCTTCACTGTATCCGGTGTAATTTGAATCAGCATTCCTGGTTGAATCTTTTTCCCGTCCTTGACCGAGAAATAGGTAATGCCCTCCATGCCATGAATTTTTCCCTTAACTGTCATTGTGCCGAGCTGGGTTCCGGGTTGAACCACTTGTCCCCTAGCAGCAGCAATTTCGACAACGCACCCAGCGTAAGGACTCAGAATTTTACTCTTGTCTGCCAGTTGCTTTTGCAGTCGAGCAATTTCCAGCTTCACGTCCTGAATCTGATTGCTTCGTTGATTAGAACTTTCCAAATTCTGTTGGTCTAAACGTTTTTCCTTGGTATCCAACTCTTGTAACTGTGCTCTGATTTGGGATATATTATTGAGGTTATCCAAATACTTTTGTTGAGCCTCAGTTTCTCGAACACTGAGTTCCTCTAACTTTACTTGAATCTCACTAATCACACTGAGATTCTGTACGTATGTCCCTTCTGTTTCAGTTTCACTAAAATCCAGTTGCTTCAACTGTGCTTCCAGCTCCGAGATACTCTGCACGGCTTGGCGATACTCTTGTTCCGCTTGTAAAACAGCATCTTCGGCAATTCCCCCTACCGCCGACAGTTCCTGACGCTTTTGCCATCTCCGTTTGAAAACTGGGACTTGAGCTATAAGATCCCTTAGCCGTTGTTCTAAGCTTTGGCGCTGCTGTGCGATCGCTTTTAATCCCTTATCCTGTAATACTGGAGTCAGAGCCATGACATCCCGCAGCTGTTGGTTGAGACTTTGACGCTGTCGAGCGATCGCAGTGAAGCTTTTCTCTTTTAGTACAGGAGTCAGAGCCATGGCATCTTGCAACCGTTGCTGTAAGCTAGCTCGCTGCTTTGCGATCGCATCCTTTTCCAGTGCGGTTAGCTGAGTTGAAATTAAATTGCTATCCCTATCCTGTACCTGCAATTGACTTAGTTTCCTCCGTTGCAGCTGTAACTGCTTTTTGAGTTCAGATGGGTCAATGGTTGCCAGCACATAATTTTTCTCAAAGCATTGCCCCTCCCTGACATTTAGAGAGTCCAACTGTCCAGATATAGTGGACTGAAACTGTACTAGCCGCCGGGGACGGATTAGTACTCCTTGACCGGTGACAGTGATGGGAATCCGTCCAAAAATACTCCAAATCACAGCCAAAAACACCAAACCCCCCAAAGCTGCTATTGGTAGCCAATCCCTAGGATTAACCACTTGCATCAACTGATCCAGCCGTTCTGGGGAAGATAGCCGTTCAAGTGATTCTTTGCGAAACAGACTTTTCTTGTTCTTGAACATTTTTATAACAATTAATTTGAGGTACTTTCGTCCTGGTTTTTAGGGAGCAGGGAGCATGGAGCAGGTAAGTCGGAAGTCGGAAAAAATCCTGTGTACCTCATAGCTATAATAAACGCTATATATCAACTTTTGTAGTTATATAGCAATCCTATTTAAATTGTGAACAGTGATAGTTATATAAAATCGAAAAAAACATACTATAGATGAATTGTGATGAAAGGAAACAAGGAACTTTGGAGCTTTATCATAACACTGAAAAATCCTCGCATATCTTGACACTGTTCCCTATTCCCTATTCCCTATTCCCAGATCCGCTGTTCCCTTTTTAGATCAATCTTATGTTTACCTATCAAATAAAAATACTATATACTTAAAGTAGCTGACGGAATTTTAGATGGACTTTAACTCAGGGCGTCAAGGGTTTTACAAAGAAACAAATCAGCCAGATGAGCAAATTCATTTGGCAAAAGCAGCGCTTTACATAGCTCAGGAAGAATACCCGGATCTGGCTATTGATGATTACCTAAATGCCTTAGATACCATGGCATCAGAAGTAGAGGAGCGTTTGCCTGAGCAACGCTATCCCCTGCGAGTGATTAAGACTCTGAATCAGTATTTCTATGATGACCTAGGATATGCGGGTAATAGCAGTGATTACTACGATCCCTGTAATAGTTTTCTCAATCAGGTAATTGATCGGCGCACAGGTATTCCGATTACCCTTTCCGTGGTATACCTGGAAGTCGCTCGACGCCTTGATTTTCCCATGGTTGGTATTGGGATGCCAGGGCATTTCCTAATTCGCCCAGAGTTTGAACAGGTCGGTATCTTTGTGGATGCTTTCGATGGTGGTGAGATTTTATTTGAAGAAGACTGCGAGGAACGACTAACCCAAATTTATGGGCATCCGGTAACCCTAGAACCAAGTTTCCTAGCACCAGTTAGTAATCGGCAGCTGTTGGCACGGATGCTGATGAATCTTAAATTAATATATCTCAATCGCCAAGACTTACCTAGAGCACTGGCTGCAGTTGAGCGGATGTTGTTGCTGTTTCCGAATGCACCGGTACAACTGCGGGATCGGGGGCTGATTTACTCCCAGTTGGGATATTTATTAGAAGCATGCCAGGATTTGGAACATTATTTGGAAATCCTGCCCCAAGCTGAGGATGCTGATATTATTCGTAAGTTACTTGAGCAGATTGCAAATAGGTAAAGGCTATGGATGGGGATGATTAACCTAATCCCTAATCCCTAATCCCTAATCCCTAATGACTGCACTCACGTCGGTAAATCTCCTCTGCGACTAACTTAAGGCGTCTGAGTTGGGCTTTCATATCATTCTGAGTCCATTGGGCAGCAAAGCTGTTGAATCCCCAGCTAACGATGGGGTTGGGAATTTCAAATTCAAAACGGTTGACCAAACGGGTGCCTTGTTCAGCTGGCTGACACTCCCAGCGGTCTCGTCCTTTGAAAAAACCCTGGAACTGCCAAACCACTAACCCTGGCTTGCGGTCGATAACCACACTCTTGAGAGTGGGCTGCAACCAGGGAATGTTTATAATGAACCGCGAGCGACTCCCGACATCAGTACTCCACTGCCCCACTGATTCACAACGCAAAATCGGGTTGAGCCAGTGATGCATTAAGCTCTGGTCAGTGATACAGCGCTCGACAATGGTGGCGCTCGCATTAATTTTAATGGATTGTTCAAAAAATTGGGCGTTTTGCATGTAAAATTTCGACATTATTGGACTATCTTGATTACGGTGGCAGCTAGCCACACTACCAGACCACGCTAAGTTGTGAGGAGGAAAAATTAATCAAGACTTGATTTTTGTACATCAATTGGCTCTAAATATAAGGGTTACGTCTTGAGTGACTGACAAACCTACCAAAAAATCTTTCAGCTCCCGAGTGTCCGACGTCACATCGGGGGAAATGCCGATTCAACACTCCATCAAGTTACCCAGCCTAATTTAGGGAGTAAGACCCCCTAAGCTAACTAGTTGACTGCGTCGGCAACTATGGGTAAATTCTATCAGCACTCCTGGGTCAAGATTTGTCAGTTAGGCAAGATTAAGCCACATCTGTGGAAAATTTGAGGAGTAAAACGTTCTCCATGAACATCTCAACCTTTACTTTTAAATGTTCTCGTCGTACCTTCTGCTCAAGGTTATTTTCAGTCAGCACTCTCCTGTGAAGAGACCAGGCTTAGATAGCCTCCCTTCAGGGAGCTGACCAGCCTAAGACCTTGACCGAAGGGGTTGCCCTTCTGGTATTGGGTCTACGTTGTTGGCAAGTGTTAAAGTTCCTACCTTGGGGTAGAATGCCCGCTCCAAGCTCTAGAACCGAGTCGTTAAACACTTAGACCAAGGGTAAAACAGTGCGGTTCGGAAAGTACCGACCAACAACGTTGGCCAGGCAAACCTTACCTTGTGCAGAATCGGCGATTCCGGTTTGAACTGGAAAGCACAACAACTGCACCTCTTGTTGTCCAGCTCTTTTTGGGACGGCAGCCTATAGCGCCGCGTCGCGGTTCCTGATCGGGTCACCAGACGCGCAGCTTCCCCGCTGCCAAACTTATCTAGTTGAGACGATAATACCGTGCTCCTCACCAGACCACAGTAGTCACAAGGAACTTAAGGAAGTTAAAAAACTTAGGGTTGCCTGTGACATTGGACAATTTAAGTAAGAACAAAGACTATGAATGGAACTTGGGAAGGTATCTTCCAAATTGTAGGAGTGGGTGTGCAGCCATCGGCACACCTAGTTTTAGCCCAGACAGGAATTCCCGCATTAGACCAAGTTGTGGCAGATGGGGGAACCACCTTACTGAATGTGGTTAAAGCGATCGCAATCTTAGTCATTGGTCTTATCCTTGCTAAGATTGCTGCTGGTATTACCAAAGCAGTACTGAATCGCACCAATATTGACAACAACATTGCTCAGTGGGCTACTGGCGGTCAGACAGGAAGCTCACCTGCAGTTGAGGAATGGTTATCCGGCGCGGTTTTCTGGATTATCATCGTTTTCACGGTAGTGGCGGTTCTAGAAACCCTCAAGCTAGATACGGTTTCCGGACCCCTGAATAGTTTTCTAGACACCATCCTTGGCTTCCTGCCCAGTGTCTTTGGTGCGGGGATTCTCTTGGCCGTTGCCTGGTTACTGGGAACTATCGTCAAGATGATAGTAGTCAGGACGCTCAATGCATTGAATATCGATCAGCGCTTGGGTGAGCAAGTCGGCGATGCTGGCACTGGTCAGTTCTCTCTGGCTCAAACCATTGGCAATGCCCTGTACTACTTAATCTTCCTACTGTTTCTGCCATCGGTATTAGAAACCCTAGGCTTACAGGGCACTCTCGATCCAGTACTAAGTATGCTGGGTGAGATTTGGGGGATTGTACCCAATATTGGCGCAGCCATAGCAATTGGTGCTATTGGTTGGTTTATTGCTCAACTTGTGCAACGTCTTGTCACTAGTTTCTTGACAGCAGCAGGTGCGAATCAGCTCGGGGAGCGGTTTGGACTGAGTACCTCTGGTGGCCGCTCCCTAGCCGGGATTATCGGTACCATTGTCTATGTGCTGATTTTGATTCCCGTTGCTACCGCTGCCCTTAATGCCTTGCAGATCCAGGCCATCTCTGGCCCTTCGATCGCAATGTTAAGCCAGGTTACTAATACCATCCCGAAACTCTTTGCGGCGGCTGGTATTCTGGCAGTTTTCTACGTAATCGGACAGTTTGTTAGTGATCTGGCCACCAACGTCCTGACAGACGTTGGCTTCAACAATCTATTCCAATGGCTAGGTTTTTCCAGCAGCACCACTGATCAAACAGCAGAATCAGACACACCACAGAACCCACTTACCAGTCGCACTCCTTCTGAGCTAGCGGGACTGCTTGTAATGATCGGTATCATGATCGCTGGTATTGTGGCAGCAACGGATGTGTTACAGATTCCTGCCTTAACTGACATTGTCGGTGGGGTCGGTTTCATTGGTGCTCAGGTGCTGTCCGGGTTAGTAGTCCTTGCTATCGGTCTGTTCCTAGCCAATTTTGCTTTCAACTTGATTACTGGCTCTGGCGCTCGCCAATCCAATATCCTCGCACAAGTAGCTAGGATTGCGATTATTGCCTTTTCTTTAGCTCTAGGTCTACAACAAATGGGCATTGCCCCTGATATTGTGAACTTAGCCTTTGGTTTACTCTTAGGTGCAATCGCTGTTGCGATCGCATTAGCCTTCGGTCTCGGAGGTCGCGATGTCGCTGGTGAGCAAGTCAGAGAATGGCTAGATTCTTTGAAAAAGTAAGTCGCAGTTGAACGCGCACCCGTGGCCTTTTAGGCAAGGTTGAAATGTTGTTCGCGTAGCGTGGCCTTTTGGCCAAGGTTTAATTAAGAATGTAGAATGCAGAATGTAGAATTCTTAATTCTTAATTCTTAATTCTTAATTCTTAATTCTGCATTCTGACAGAAGCGAACAACTTTTAACCTTCAACTTTTGATAATCTTGCCCTCAATTCTCCTTTAATGCGATGGAGAATTGAGGTTTCGTCTAAAGATGAGAGAATTCGTCTAACAACGGCTTTTGGTCCATCTTCTCCCCAGGATGCGCCATTAGCTAAATAGGTTTTGGTAATTTGTCCAATACCATAGCCAGAAACTCCAGCAACACTAGCTTGGGTGATGGCAACGGACATATATGGCGCTAGGGAAACCCCACCGGTGACAGGGGCAGAAATTCCTAAAATACTTTTTAAGCTACTCAATCCCAAATTAGCCAAGAGTTCACTAGCACCAATACCTCCCATACTCATAGCGATTTTTTGTAATAATTTAATAGCTCCCTGCTCAGTCATCGCAATACCATAGAGACGGGATAACGTAAGAATCATTACCACATCAACTACAGTAGCGGTGAGGATATCCACAACAGTAACTGGATTGAGAGCAATGACAAATGCTTTAGTTATCACTGCTTTCCAGATAATGTCATTAGCACTGTCATCCCGAATCTTCATTTTTCGGTTGACCAAGTTTTCATTCAACTCATCCGCGTAAAGCATGGTGTTAAGAGCAACAAGGGATTTACCTTCCCGATGTAAAATCTCCAGAATTTTTAGTTTCAAATCTTCAATCTGGGGTTTCCCTCGGCGGCGCTTGACCTGAATGCTGCCATTAGGCGATCGCACTGCTACAGATACCAAAGGTGAAGCAGCAACCATCACAATTTCTGCTGGTGAGAGCAACTGCTTGACCCGTTCATCCCGAATTTTGCTGTAAATTGCGATGCGATCAGCATCGGGATATTGGTCAATCTTGTTCAACACCAGTAACATCGGTTTACCACTAGCTCTTAACGTAGATAGAGCTTGGTATTCTACCTTAGTCATATCACCAGCAATAATAAACAGCAGTAAATCTGCCTGTTTAGCTACCTCTAGGGCTAAGGCTTCCCGAGTTTCCCCATCTACTTCATCAATTCCTGGGGTATCAATTAGCTGAATTTCGGAATTACCAATACTGGGTAGGGCAACCTGTAGAATATCCTGTTGGCTATGGGTTTCTTTATGGGTTTCTTTATGGGTTTCTTGACTAGAGGTTTGACTAGGGCTTTGATTATCGGGCTGCCAATGGGCAGTTTGAGCATTCTGGGTCACCCCATGTAGGGCACCAGTTTCAAATACAGGTTGACCGACTAAGGCATTGAGTACAGAGGATTTCCCCCGTCCCACCATGCCAAAGGCAGCAATTTGGATACAGGTATTTTCCAGCTTCTCAAGCAGATTGCCCAAGTCTTGGATTTGAGCATCTAAACCAGCTTTTTCTCTACGGGATAGGTCAAGATTAGCTACCAGATCTTTGAGCGAGTCTTGTGCCTGTTTGTAATTCAGTTCTGCCTGGATTTCCTCAAAACCTGAAATTGCCCTATCTAAATCCTGATCAAGATCTAGGGAGTTAACAGAGTCAGACTCAGGCCAGAATTCGTTCAAAACAGCACCTCCTGCTAGGACACTTCTGTTTTCGATCCTAGAGCATCAGTTCAGGAATCACTTTTAAAAAATCACCCAATATAGAAATATATGCCTCACAGCTGACATCAGTTAGATCCATTATTCATCCCTTGCGACTTCCTGATTCCAACCCACAGCTGTAGAAGAGTTAATCATTACCTTACACGATTGGTTCGATGAAAACCATAGGAGAGATATGAGATGATCAGCCAATTCTTAAGTGTTAGTCTAACCTTGCCGATGCTACTTAACTTAGGTCAGAGTCTCACGGATACCCAAATTCTAAATTATGGTAAAGTTAGCAATCATACACCAACAGGTCGAAATTTTCAGGTTAAACTCAATAGTCAAAACCCACCTTCGTTATCCTTGGCCAGCCGGGATGAAGCAAAAGACCACGAACAAAAATGTCAGTGGCTAGACATATGTACAGAATTTGATGGGGCATCTTTATAGGTTAGCAAAACCCTTTTTTAAAAGGTAAGTTAGGTGCTACAAAAACGTGGGAATTAGCATTGTCCTGCGACTAAATCAGGAAGGAAAATTACGCTATCATGGTATTAGATCTGCCAAGATTCTACAAAGCTTGTAATCCCAGCAAGCCCCTGAGCATGGGAGATGTCAATGATAGAAAATACTATATTGATTTTTCCCCCGTCAGAGGAAATAAAATTATTGAATCCCTCAAGCGAACCATCACCCTAATTTCTCCAGATGAGCCGACTTGTCAGCTGTTTACAGGGCATATTGGCTGTGGTAAATCCACAGAATTACTTAGACTAAAATCTGAGTTAGAACAACAAAAATTTCATGTGGTTTATTTTGAGTCTTCTCAAGATTTAGACATGGCTGATGTTGATCTAAGCGATATTTTGCTGAGTATAGCTGGTCAAGTCAGTGAAAGTCTGGAGAAAATTAAAATTAATATAAAACCAGGCTATTTTGTAAATCTTTTTACAGAAATTACCGATTTTTTGCGGACACCAATTGAATTAGGTGCTGAAGCAGAATTGTCGGTAGGCATTGGCAAAATAACGGCTAAAACTAAGGAAAGTCCTAAACTGCGACGTCGATTACGGGAATACCTCGAACCTCGCACTAGTGGAATCTTAGACTCGATTAATGAAGAACTACTAAAACCTGCTACCACTACCCTGAAGAAAAAGGGCAAAGCGGGACTAGTGGTGATTGTGGATAATCTGGATCGGGTGGATATTCGCCCTTTACCCTCTGGGCGATCGCAACCAGAATACTTATTCATTGACCGGGGTGAACAGTTACGCCGACTCAATTGCCATATTGTGTATACAATTCCCTTGGCGTTAACTTTCTCCAATGAGTGCGAAACCCTGAAGAATCGCTTAGGTGGTGGACTCACTCCTAAAATATTACCGATGGTGCCAGTTAAACTGCGCACAGGTAAAGAGTTTCCCGATGGCATGGCCTTGCTACGAGAAATGGTGCTGGTTAGAGCTTTCCCCAATCAAACTACTGAGGAACGATTTGCTTTGCTCCCGGAGGTATTTGATAATATAGAAACTTTAAACCGGCTGTGCCGAATTAGTGGTGGTCATGTGCGCAACTTGCTAGGATTGTTGTTTGATTGTCTTAGGCAAGAAAACCCACCGATTCCCAGTGAGTGTTTAGAAAATGTGATTCTCGAACGTCGCGATTATCTGATCTCATCAATTACTGATGAGGAATGGGATTTGCTGTTTCAGGTGGTGCAACAACAAAAAGTCAGGGGTGATACGGAATACCAAACTCTATTGCGCAGTATGTTTGTCTTTGAATACCGCGATCGCGATGGAAATTGGTTTGGTATAAATCCAGCATTAGAAGAGGCACCGCAGTTTAAGTCATGGTTGAAACAAAATCACCAGCAGACGCTGCCCAATACAACGATAGTACATTAAAGGCTCTCTCTAGAGCGATCGCATTTTCACAAGGGGAATTTTCTCTTGTGATCGTGCGATGTAACTACCAGGGTTTGCAACAACAGATGCTGCAACGCCTCAAAGCACTGTGTCAGCCGCAATACCCGATTACGGAGTTTATCATACCGCCATCGGCTACCACCCTTTATACCACTATCCAAAACTACGAACACAGGGAATTGGGGCGTGGACAGGACAAGGGGATAGACAGATGCGGGAACAGGCAGAGTTCTACCCCCATTGACCCTTCATCCCCTGACCCTCTTACTTCCTCACCCCCTCATTCCGCATTGCTGATTGTTGGTTTAGAGTCAGTAGTTGCTATTGAGGAATTACTTACCTCTACTAATCAAGTCCGGGATGAGTTTCGTAAACGCCTAACCTTTCCTCTCATATTGTGGGTTAATGACCAGGTATTGCAAAAACTGATGCGGTTGGCACCAGATTTTGCCAGTTGGGCAGCCACTCCCCTCAAGTTTGAACTGACCACCACAGAGTTAGTCAATTTTCTCGGACAAAAGGCTCAAATGGTATTTGCCTGTCTATTGAACTCTGGAGAGCCTTCCCCCTCAAGCACCCAAGAGATCCCAAATCCTAACCTCCAACCAACCAACCTTGGCCAAAAGGCCACGCTACGCGAACAACATTCAACCAACCTTGGCCAAAAGGCCACGCTACGCGAACAACATTCCAACATTCAACATTCCAACCTCCAACCTCCCAACCTCCAACCCACCAACCCCGATATTTGTATTACCTATTCGAGGAACTCAGCACTCCAAAACCAACGTCGATTTGAACTGGATTTTGCCCTAAAAGATTTACATAGTCGTGGCATTACTTTAGATAAGGAATTAGATGCCAGTCTAGACTTTGTTTTGGGTCTAGATGACTATATAAGCGATCGCATAAATCTAGCCAAGAAGCGGTTTCGTAAAAGCTTAAGAGTTTGGCAGCAAACCGATAACTTAGAACGCCAGGGGTTATTATTGTTTTATCTGGGTTTGTGTTACTGTCGCCAGGCTGACCAAAATCAAGCTCATAAACAGCGCTATTGGGAAGAAGCTTGGCCGTATCTGCATCGATGTATGGGAATTTTCACCCAAGCGGGGCGTCAGGATCTGGTGGCTATTTTTATTAGTAAGCTAGCTGAACTGCTGCAGCATCTACAAGCGTGGTCATTCTTACAAACCACCTCTCAACAGGCTCTTTCCCTTCATGAAACCTATGGCACTCAGGTGCAACTAGCCCAAGATTACGGTTTTCTGGCAGAAGTAGCCCTTGAGCAATCCCGATGGGACGATGCTGGTCAATTAGCGGAGAAAGCTCTATTAATTTTGGTTGTTGCTGCTGATGATCAGCCCCATGACCAAGGCTTGCATCCATTGCTATTAGCCCAGCTCTATCGATTATTTTTGGTAAAATCCCAAGGAAAGCAGGGAAATTTAGCAGAAGCGGTCAAGCAGCTAGAAAAAGCAATTCATAAACTGGCAGATGCCATAGAATCCAGCAATTATCGCTATGAGCCTCAGCGTTACCTGCACCTGTTGGAACGATTACGTAGCCTTTACTTTGAACAAGGGCAATACCTAGAAGCATTTCGGATTAAACAAGAACAACGGGCAGTGGAGCAGCTGTATGGCTTCCGTGCCTTCATTGGTGCTAGTCGTCTACAGCCACCACGAGGAGCCCACAATCCCAGCTGGCATGGGGTACAGCCACAAGACCTTATTCCCCAGGAAATGGCAGCTTCCGGACGTCAGCGAGATGTAAACCGCTTAATGGAACGGATTACCCGTGCTGATCACAAACTGACAGTGATTCATGGTCAGTCAGGGGTTGGAAAAAGTTCCATTGTCCATGCCGGATTAGTGCCAGCACTCAAAAATAGACCCCTTGGCGATCGCATTGGGTTACCGATTGTGGTCCAAGTTTACACCGATTGGGTGGGGGAACTCCATAAACACTTGGCCGATCAACTATTAGGAAATGGAAATGAAGACCCCTTGCTCAGGGAAAAATTTCTAAACTCTAATGGTAACGGTAATGGTAACGCCCTAATTGATTCTGTCCTAGAGCAATTACAACACAACGCCGACAATAACTTGTTAACGGTTTTAATTTTTGATCAGTTTGAAGAGTTTTTCTCCGTTTATTCCCATCAATCCCAACGAAAACTGTTTTATTATTTTTTAGTAAATTGTCTTAAATTACCCTATTTAAAACTAATTTTTTCTATCCGAGATAACGCCTTACATAAATTACTAGAACTAGAACATTATACTTGGGAAGTTATAGAAAGTAATATCTTAGATAAAAAGATTCGTTATCCATTAGTAAATTTTTCCTTAGAAGATGCTTATTCAGTTATTCAAAGCTTAACCCATCGGGCTAATTTTTATTTAGAGCCAGCTTTAATTGATGAATTAGTTAGAGAATTAGGAGCTGAAATTGGAGAAATTCGTCCCATTGAGTTGCAAGTAGTAGGAGCTCAGCTTCAAGCTGAAAATATTACTACCTTAGCTCAGTATCAGCACCATGGTCCCAAAGCCAAACTAGTGGAGCGGTTTTTAGAAAAAGTTATTAAAGATTGCGGTCCTGAGAATGAAACAGCCGCTTGGCTAGTGTTGTCGTTACTCATTGATGACAATAAAAATCGACCCCTTAAGAATCGCTCGGAGCTAGCCATAGAATCATCATTAGAAGACTATACCTTAGATTTAATATTAGAAATTTTTGAGAAATCAGGATTAGTATTTCTATTACCAGAAGTTACGATCAACCGCTATCAACTGGTTCACGATTATCTGGTAGACGTTATCCGCCAGAAAAAGCAATCGAAACTGCAAGCAGAATTAGAAAATCTTCGCCAGAAAGACAAACAGAGCCAGGATAAAATTGAGCAACTGGTTAAAGAACAAGAACTTCAAAACCAACTGACCACAATAACTAAAAAACAAAGAAAAACCGAAGAAAAGCTGAATCGAATTCTCAGACAACGATTGCGAGAAGCACGTTTGGCAGGAATGGCACTTTTTAGTCTGATGGTGATTACCGGTATACTTGGGGTTCGCTACGCTATCAGTAAAACCAACAACCATTTGAGTGACCTGAGCTACTCCTCAAAAGCTCTAGTTGATGCCAACAGAACCTTAGATGCCCTCATGCTCAGTTTAGAGGCAGCCCAGGAATTGCAGCAATCCCTTGGGGTTAATCCAGAGACCGAGACACGGGTAGTCACTGCTCTACAACAGGCAGTTTATGGGGTCAGAGAACGTAACCGTTTAAAGGGACATCGGGATTGGGTCAGTAGTGTCAGTTTTAGCCCAGATGGTCAGCTGATTGCCTCTGGGAGTCGAGACAAGACTATCAAACTTTGGCGCAAAAACGGTACCTTGCTCAAAAGTTTCCGAGGTCATCGCGCTGGAATCCAAAGTGTCAGTTTTAGTCAAGATGGTCAGATGGTGGCTAGTGGTAGTGAAGACAAAACCGTCAAGCTGTGGCGTAAGGATGGATCCCTGGTAATGACCTTAGATGGGCCAGATGGGCATACCGAAACAGTCCATTGTGTTAGGTTTAGCCCCAATCGCCAGATGATCGCATCGGCTAGTGAGGATAAAACTGTGAAACTTTGGAGTAAAGATGGTGTTTTACTCCATACTCTCACTGGTCACAGTGATTCAGTGTTGGGGGTTAGTATTTCTCCCAATGGTAAGTTAATTGCTTCTGCCAGTAAGGACAAAACTATCAAACTTTGGCGCAGTGACGGAACACTGCTGAAAACCTGGGAAGCTCATACAAAACCAGTGGTGAGTGTCAGTTTTAGTCCTGATGGTAAGACTATTGCCTCTGCCAGTACAGACAACACTGTCAAACTCTGGCAAACTGATGGGGAATTAATTGATACCCTGGAAGGTCATCGTAATTGGGTTCTCGATGTCAGTTTTAGCTCCGATGGTAAGAGGCTAGCTACGGCTAGTGCTGATCACACCATCAAACTCTGGCACACTGATGGGGAATTAATCGAAACCTTGGCTGGACATAGCGAAATGGTGGTAGATGTCAGTTTTAGTCCCGACAACAAGACCATTGCATCGGCTAGTGTAGACAAAACTATTAGACTCTGGGCCAGTGACGGGGGGATACTGGCACCGATCCGCCATAATCAAGCTGTCAGAAGTGTAAGTTTCAGCCCCGATGGTGAAATGATTGCTACTGCTAGTGCGGACAATACTATTCAACTCTTGAGCCGTAAGGATCGTAGCAGAAAAGCCTTCTGGGCTCATGGTGAAGGGTTGACTGAAATTAGTTTCAGCCCTGATAGCACGATCATGGCTAGCGCTAGTGAAGATAAAACGGTGAAACTCTGGAATTTAGATGGCTCCTTGCGTCATACTCTAGAAGGACACCAGGATCAGGTTTGGGGAGTTAGTTTTAGTCCCGATAGTAAGTTAATTGCTTCTGCTAGTGCTGACGAAACCGTTAAACTTTGGCTTTTAGATGGCACCTTAGTCAAGACCTTAGAGGGGCATCAGGATAAAGTTTGGGGAGTCAGTTTTAGCCCAGACGGCAAGCAGATTGCGTCTGCTAGTAATGATGGAACGGTAAAACTCTGGAATCGTGATGGCAAGTTGCTCAATACCTTGAAAGAGCATAATGATGGTGTTAATTGGGTCAGTTTCAGTCCCGATGGCGAGATGATTGCCTCTGCTAGTAGTGATGGCACGGTAAAACTCTGGAATCGTGATGGCAAGTTGCTCAATACTTTGAAAGGCCATAATGGTGCCGTGAATTGGGTTAGTTTTAGTCCCGATGGAACCTTAATCGCATCTGCTAGTGGTGATACAACGGTTAATCTTTGGAGTCGGGATGGACATTTAATTAATACCTTTAAGGGACACAACGATTCGGTATTTGGAGTTAGTTTTAGTCCCGATAGTAAGTTAATTGCTTCTGCTAGTAAAGACAAAACCGTGATCTTGTGGAATTTAGATGTGGATTATTTGCTAGATCGTGGTTGTAGTTGGTTGTACGATTATTGGCACCATAACCGTGAAGGTAAGAGGGATCAGCTTTGTGGATTTTAACTATAAGGGAGTAGGGAGTAGGGAGTAGGGAGTAGGGAACAGCGGTTCTGGTTACTCTAATAAAATTGCTATAAATAATGTGCTAGTAAATACCCCACTCATCAATAATTTTTTCTCTTTCAGAAACCGCAAATTGACATAGATTTTTACCAAGAGCAGATTCCATTTCAGGGGAGAGAATTATGTGCTGATTTTGGTCAATAATTATGTGCTTATCTACTTGCTCTTGGGTAAGAATACCCTGGCATACATAAGTTGAGAGTATTTCGAGAATAACCTGAAATGCATTGTAAGGAATAGAAGTTAATTTAAACCCAGGAATATGAATATATTTACCCCCATTTTTATGGTGATATAGATAACGAATAGGATTATCATCCCGTTTGGCAGCATCTACATCATCAGTAGTTTTTCTACCAGGATAAACTTGAACCGCTTTTTTGAGCTTAATATTTTCCAATCCCTTAGCCCAAGGAATCCACCGAGAAATATCCTGCTTAATTGTGCTCAACATTTCTGCTTCCGTTCTACCAGTTATTTTTTCCAAATTATCCAACCATTCCCTAGGAATAGTTTTCGGAGTGTCAGCCAAGGGAAAATCTAATTCTGCCTGGTTATATTCTCGACCAGAAAAAATTGCCAGATGATCGTATCCGACTTTAATTATTCCACCATATTGACCTCGAATGAGCATAGTACTAGAAAAAGTTTTGTCGATTTCTGGAAACTGTTTTTTCAAGTCTGAGGGAATCTTGTATAGTCCATAAACTTTTAGCTTTACTAGATTTCCTTCCATATATTGCTCAAATTTTAGTTCTGGAATCGGAATGCCCAAACCCTTGGCATAACCAGCATTAACTATCGTATCGAAATAAAGTTGATTATTGTGGTTTATCTTTAACTCGAAGTTTTGACTATTGATGGCAATATTACCTACTTCATTATTGTAGTGAATGTCAATAAAATTTTTTCTAACAATAGAATTAAACAGATTGATCATGTGACAAACATATTCAGCAATATTTAAGACAAATTGCCTAATTTTGACTGCACCAGCGATGTCCTGTTTGGCCGGTTCGAAATTTCCAAGTAATAGTTTGACGGCTTCTTGATCTAGTATGTTGACTAAGTCTTCTGGCTTTCCAAAAATAGTTTCATTCTGATAGTTTTTTAAATGTTGCTTATAAACCTCAACCAAAGAAGCAGCAACATCTTTATAGGTTATCCCTTCTTGATTAATAGCAGTATTTCCTATTTCATTAGGTACTAAATAATTGACATAGCTATCTACAAAAACATACTCAGGCATTAACTTTTTAAATAAAAGACTTTGTTTGAATAAATGTTCCAGTGTCTTTTTATGGGCACCATAAACAAAATGATGCAAAATACCTGTATTATTGATAGAAGCTCCATTTTTATTAAAAATTTTTGATTCAGCTTCAAAAACCGATACTTTAGCGATACCTAATCTAGCTAAAATACATGCTATTGATACTCCCATAGCACCGGCTCCAATAATGGCTATATTTTGTCTTTGCTGAAGTGGTAGATTAAATATAGTTTCTAGCATTTTTATCCAGGGCAATCCCATCTAAATCAGGTTAAAAGATAAGCGTGATTGGAAAAATTTTCCATGATATTTATCATTTTTGCTTGCTTCAAGGAGCATAGCAACGGAGTTGGAACGTTGATTTTCTTTAAAGGGGCTACTTTGATTATTTATGCTTAGTTCAATTGTTATCTATGGCTGGTATCACAGTTTACGGTGTGGCATGTGGCTTAAAAGTCACTAACTCCGATTGTTATAAATTGGTTTACTGACTGCTGTTACTTTACCTCATAAGTCTTATAATTTCTATATACTTTGTAACTATTGCCTCTATTCCTCTCCTAGCAGGGGTTAGGGGTAGGTTATGCCTCTTGCCTCTTCTCCCTGTTCCCGATTCCCGATTCCCGATTCCCGATTACCGATTCCCGATTACCGATTCCCTAAAATAAAAAAAATTGCTATCTATGGAAACTAAAACTGATTCAAACTTAACTGATTCAAACCTAACTCAAATACCTTCTGGAGAAACCTGGAACTATGAAGCGACGGTGGCTAAAGTTGAAACTATCATTAAGCAAATAGAAACGGGAGAACTAGAATTAGCAGACGTCTTTGATCAGTTTTCTGCTGCTGTCGAATATCTCCATCAATGTGAAGATTTTTTGGATCAGCGACAGCAACAGATGGATTTGTTGATTGAGACGCTGACTAATGATTCGGATTTTTAATAGTAATTAGCCTTTAGCTGATAGCTGAACGCGCACGCGTGTGCGTAGCACATAAGCTGATAGCTTACATTGCTAGTATTAGTGCGATCGCATAAATTAGTGTTGTGGATAAATAAAAATTTTAGTCTTGCAGTATTTGCACCAGTTTCAATCTCCTGTGAATATCAATTATAGTTGTGACAAAGCCACGCTCTAAGTCATCTATTGGCAAATCCCAGTTTCAATCTCCTTAGAAGATCAATTATAATTTTGACTTGGATACACAATCATGGATCCAATCATCGTTGGCTGCCACGTTTCAATCTCCTGAGAAGATCAATCATAATTTTGACATCGCTCAACGCTGGTTAGCTTTCCTCCACTCCCATGGTTTCAATCTCCTTAGAAGATCAATCATAATTGTGACTCTGATATGACAGCTGTCACGGTCACTGGGCACTGTGAGTTTCAATCTCCTGAGAAGATCAATCATAATTGTGACCTTCATGATTTGGGTCTGCTACACTCTCAGAATCTATCCTGTTTCAATCTCCTTAGAAGATCAATCATAATTGTGACTTTGAGCAGTATGGAATTAATGAAACTACAAGAAGACGTTTCAATCTCCTGAGAAGATCAATCATAATTGTGACTTGAATTATGTCAATTAAGTTGTTAAATCCTGAGCTGTTTCAATCTCCTTAGAAGATCAATCATAATTGTGACTTGGATAGAACGCTGCGGTCTTCACTAATAGGTTATCGTTTCAATCTCCTTAGAAGATCAATCATAATTGTGACTCTAGACCCAGATCCGGAACCCGGTGGCACGGTTAGTTTCAATCTCCTTAGAAGATCAATCATAATTGTGACTTAAGTGTCAAGAAGTTTAGATAATAACATCTTGCGTTTCAATCTCCTTAGAAGATCAATCATAATTGTGACCTTGTTGTGAATGAATACTTAGCTAAAGAGCACAAAGGTTTCAATCTCCTTAGAAGATCAATCATAATTGTGACACATCAAACACCATCTCTTCCACCGTGTTAAACACTTGTTTCAATCTCCTTAGAAGATCAATCATAATTGTGACAACGCTAAAGCCTAGCAGACTATTCCCGTCGTACTTGTTTCAATCTCCTTAGAAGATCAATCATAATTGTGACATGATTAGCAGCCAAGCCAAGCAGCCAGAGAAGAGTTTCAATCTCCTTAGAAGATCAATCATAATTGTGACCCGGTAATTGGCTTGCTATTACCTTTTGGATGTCCTGGTTTCAATCTCCTTAGAAGATCAATCATAATTGTGACAGGCTTAGGCAGGAATTACACAGGCTTACTGCCTTTCGTTTCAATCTCCTTAGAAGATCAATCATAATTGTGACCGATGGGTACGTGAGACCGACGTAACCGCCACATTTTGTTTCAATCTCCTTAGAAGATCAATCATAATTGTGACACGTTTTTCCTTTGTAGATACCTGCGCGGTACTAGGTAGTTTCAATCTCCTTAGAAGATCAATCATAATTGTGACATGCCACCCACTCACTACCATCCATCTCATCTTGGGCGTGTTTCAATCTCCTTAGAAGATCAATCATAATTGTGACGAAGAAGGACTAATTGGCCGGGTACGGCCAATTGTGTTTCAATCTCCTTAGAAGATCAATCATAATTGTGACCATGAACATTATACGAATTCAAATCGGACAACTTTTTTAGAGTTTCAATCTCCTTAGAAGATCAATCATAATTGTGACATTGCGACAAACTGCATTCACGAACCATTCGCATTGTTTCAATCTCCTTAGAAGATCAATCATAATTGTGACTTGAAGATACTTCCAAATTCTAAGCTCTTTGCTTTTTGTTTCAATCTCCTTAGAAGATCAATCATAATTGTGACTCCGACATGCTTGGGACGAGTTCCGACCTTACAACTGTTTCAATCTCCTTAGAAGATCAATCATAATTGTGACCGCACTATCTCAAAGCGAGTGGGTATCGATACTCGAGTTTCAATCTCCTTAGAAGATCAATCATAATTGTGACATGTTTTTTTGTTCAGCTTCAACCTGCAAATGCCCTGTTTCAATCTCCTTAGAAGATCAATCATAATTGTGACCACCGTAACCACACACAGCTACCCGGCTCTTCTGAAGTAGTTTCAATCTCCTTAGAAGATCAATCATAATTGTGACCCCACGAGCCTTTCTCTGTTGAGTACTTCAAAGACACTTACGTTTCAATCTCCTTAGAAGATCAATCATAATTGTGACCTCGTAGCTCTAACAAGTCGTTGACTAATAAGTCACCGTTTCAATCTCCTTAGAAGATCAATCATAATTGTGACTATTTTCAAACAAAATTATTACGTAT